>CABMGN010000006.1 GCA_902385635.1 uncultured archaeon
CGTATACTCTAAAAAATACAATCAGAGGCCATAAATTCTTATAAACAGCCCAGACCTCTGGATTTTATGCAGATAAAGACAAAAAAGCAGAACGCGGATGGTATTGTTCGGCTTGAGACTTCTGGAGAAATTAAAGAGATACTAATTAAGGAAGATATTCTAAAGCCCGAAGAGACAAAGATTCATCTTTGCTTCAGAGGAAAGAATAGTTCAGGAATTATAGAACTCTCAAAAGAAGAGATAGATTCAATCTACAAACAAGTTACTCCAAAGATGAAAATGCTTGGAAACATAAAAGTAATGAGATTCGCTAAGTAATTCTACCGCAAAGTTTTTTAAATCATCAAGAACACTAATTTCTGAATAAAGCCTACGTGGTCTAGCGGCTATGACACCACCCTGTCACGGTGGTAATCCGAGTTCAACTCTCGGCGTGGGCGTTCCTATTTTTTAAACACAGATTTATAAATATCCTTTTTTTATTTAACATATGGCATCAACACCCCCTGGCGCACAGAAGATGAAACTAGATTATACTATTGATAGAAAAATCTATGATGACTTTGCAAAAGCATGCAGTCGAAAAGGTTTTGCTCCACAAGTAATTCTAGAAAGATTAATGAAAAGATTCAACGAAACAGGTCAAGCTTAATTCTTTAGAAAGCATTAAATATCTTTTATTCTTAACAACCCCATGAAGAAAAAAGAGATTTCAAAAATAATTGTTTCAAAAAATGGGCCTTATCTTATTTCGGGTAAATTACCTCTAGACAAACAGATTGTAGTAGAAGATAAAGATAATTATCCTACTAGATGGAAACAAGGAGAAAAATTTCCTCTTCAAGAAAAATATGCTCTTTGTCGTTGTGGAAACTCCAAGCATAAACCTTTCTGTGACGGAACCCATATGAAAGTAAAATTCCCGGGCACGGAAGTAGCAAGCAATAAGCCTTACATTAAACAATCATCTAAGACTATTGGTCCAGATATTTATCTTACAGATGCAGAGTTATTTTGCTCCAATGCAGGGTTTTGTCATAAGGCTGGAGGAACGTGGACGCTTACTCAGTCAGATAATTCAAAAGCAAGAGCAACAGCAGTACAACAAGCATGCAACTGTCCCTCGGGAAGGTTAACTATGTGGAACAAAAAAACAAAAAAACCCATAGAACCAAAATTTAAGCAGTCAATAAGTATAATAGAAGAACCAACAAACAACATAAGCGGACCAATCTGGGTTAAAGGAAATATTCCGATTGAATCAGAAGAAAAAGGCACAAAATATGAAATTAGAAACCGGGTAACTCTCTGTCGCTGTGGTAAATCTGGGAACAAACCCTTCTGTGACGGAACTCATGTAGAAATTAATTTTAATGACGGGGATAAAGATTTACAATAAATAAGAGAATTTTTCAATAACTTTTTATACTACTTATTCTTAGTAACTAAAAGGAGGTTGAAAAGATGCCGCACAAATCAGAAATGGAAGGTTGTTGTAAAGGACACAAGATGTGGTGGGGAATCAAAGCACTTGTTCTAGGTCTTCTTGTCTTAGGAAATACTTACTGGCAAGTTATGGGTTGGGACATGTTCATAGGTTGGATTCTCGTTCTTGGAGGTCTTTTGAAATTAGTAATTCCGTCGCATTACTAAGAAAACAAAACTTATTTTTTATTTTATTTCCATTAAATTTAATAATAAAGAATCCCTCAATAAAAAATGAAAAAAGGGATTGTGATTATAGCAGTGATACTTCTAGCACTTACATTAATTACCCTCAATGCAAAATCAGAAACAAAGGTAGACAAAAGGGTTGAGTCTGAAATGCAAGAGGAAGGATCTGTTAAGGTAATAGTCGAGTTAAAAAATAAAACAGATCTTCCTGAAGTAAAGATAGAGCATAAATTTGAAGATAAAATATCTCTAGAAGTAAATTCTTCAGAACTAAGTAAATTAGAGAAAGATTCAAATGTAGAATCCATAACTCCAGTAGGAATAAAAAATATATTTCTTACACAATCTGTTCCTTTAATAAATGGAACCTCAACCTGGGCAGTAAAAATGGGGGGATTTAATTTAACTGGGTTAGGACAAACAGCGTGCATACTTGATACTGGAGCAAATACCAGTCATGCAGATTTTTTAGGGAAAAATGCTACCTGTGTAATTGATTGTACAAATATAAATTGTTTTGAAAATTGTACAGAAGGGGACTTTAACGGACACGGAACACATGTTGCAGGAATAATTGCTGCAAATGGAACACTAAAAGGTGTCGCTCCAGGAGCAAAATTTATTCCAATAAAAGTTTGCACAGATGTGGGGGGTGGGACTGCTTCCTGTTTTGATGATGATATCCGCGCAGGATTAGACTGGTGTATATCAAATTCTTCTGTTTACAACATTTCAGTAATAAGTATAAGTCTCGGGAGTGCAACTCTTTACACAAACTATTGCGATTATCAAGATGATCCCTCAAACCTAACTCTTGCAATAAATAATGCAATTGCAAAAAACATTTCAGTAATAATCGCAACAGGGAATGACGCGAACACAACAGCAATAGCCTCTCCAGCATGTATACAAAATGCAACATCAGTTGGAGATACGTATGATGCAAATGTTGGTGGAATAGGCTGGACTGCCTGTACAGACTTGACGACCGCAGCAGATCAAATAGTATGTCATGCAAACAGAAATTCAATAACAGATTTGTTTGCCCCTGGAGCACTTATTAATTCTACCTGGAAAGATGGAAAATACTCTCAAACAGGCGGGACATCGATGGCGACCCCCCACGTAGCAGGAGCCTTTTTACTAATAAATCAGTTCAAAAAATTAGAATCAAACAAAACATTGTTACCTTCACAGATACAATCAGCACTGAACTCTACTGGAAAACAAATTACAGATAGCGTAAGTGGACGAACATTTTCCAGAATAAACATTCTAGCAGCAATTTTAAGTTTAGATGAAAAAAACCCAATAGTCAATTTAACAAGCCCATCGGGTTTAGTTTCACAAACAGCAAATATCAGTTTCACATGCAATGCAACAGATGAACTTCAGTTAGCAAATATTACTCTAAGAGTTTGGAATTCTACTTCAGGTTTAGTAAATGAAACAACAATAAGTTCTTCTTCAGATACATACGCACAACTACAGTCAAATATCTCCTTATCTTTTGGAACATATTCCTGGAATTGCCTCGCAGCAGATAGGAAATCAAATCAGGCTTATGCTCCTTCTAATTTTTCAATCTCTGTAGGTGGAACATTCACAAGTTTAGATTCTCCTCAAGACAACTACTACACAAATCAAAGTGCAAACAACTTCACAAGTACCGCACAAAGCTACAGCCCCCTTACAAATACAACGTTCTTCATATGGAATTCGACAGGTAGTTTAATTTATAACACTACAATAAATATTTCCGGAACAGAAAATCAAACAGTAAAGAATTACACATTTGCCCTGGAAGGAAATTATACCTGGAACTTCCAAAGCGCAAATAATGAATCCAATTTTTCAACAGCCCCGTCAAACAAAACATTCATCTATGATACAACTAGCCCAAATGTAACCCTAGTTTCTCCTTCAAATGGAGACTCTAGCAAGACCGGGACAACAACAGTAACTTTTTCTTATAATATAACAGAACAAAACCCCTCAAATTGTAGTTTAATAATAAGCAGTGCTGTTCAAGATACTTCAACAGATATAAACACCTCCGCAACAAACACTCTTTCAAAGTCTCTAACAGCCGGAACATATTACTGGAATATCTCTTGTACAGATAAGGCATCAAATATTTTTGTAAGTGAAACAAGATCTCTTGTTATAAATCAGCAAACAACACCCCCCGTATCCGGAAGTCCTGGCGGGGGAGGAGGCTTAGACGCAAATGCTCCAAAAACATACTACCTAACAGAAACTCAGATGTCAACAGGGATGAGTAAGATTCTAAAAGCAAACGATAAACTAAAATTCAATCTATCAGATGGAGAAGTTCACATCCTAACAGTAACCCAAGTTTATTCAAATAGCACAATAGTAACTATAGCGAGCAATCCCATAGAAATAACTCTTGACACGGGAGTATTGAAAAAAATAAACATTAATAATGATGAAGTCTATGACCTGGAATTAATGCTAAATTCAATTCAAAACTCTCAAGTAAATATAACAGTAAAAAAAATACAAGAAAAAATACCTGTAAAAATTCTTGTTATGAATAACACCTACACTATAAACAATCAAACAAAGAGTGATGAAGAAAAAAATCCACAAGAAAAGAAAGGAATTCCCTTTATGCCAATTTTAATAATTGTAATAGTTATAATCTCCATAGTGCTACTAATAATAGCTGGAATTAAGGTATTTCATGCACTAAAAAGAGAAAAGCTAAGTCAGTAAAAGTATTTGAAAGGAGGTGAAAAATGGTTAAACAAATGAGGGAAGGAGAAATATCTGGGCATAGACTTGGTCTCGCTCTAGGTTACTTATTCGCACTAGTACATCTTATATGGGCGTTAGTCGTTGTAGTTGGACTTGGTGGGACAGCTATGAACTGGGTGTTCTTACTACACTTCCTAGACTTAGTTTATACTGTGCTCCCATTTAGTTTCTTAACAGCAATAATACTAGTTATTCTAGGATTTGTTGTAGGTTATGTAGTTGGTCTTCTATTTGCACTGTTCTGGAATAAGTGCACTGGCAAAAGAAAATAAACCAACACAGATATGTTTTTAAATTCCTTTTTTTATTATAGTATATGACAGAAGAAAATCACAACGGGGTTTGTCCTAAATGTAAAGGCTCCCTAAGAGTTCAAAAAGCAGACGGAACAGTTCAACCCTGCTGGGACTGCCTAAACGGCGGAAAAATGGATGTTCACTCTAAGAAACTTCCAGACCACAATATCAAACTTTAAAGATGAAAAAGATACTTGCTCTATCTCTTGTATTTATACTACTTGGGTCTTTTATGGTTCTAGCTGAAAGAGAAAACAATTCTGAGAGTAATCTAACAATACAAACAGGTTGCACAAAGGAAGCAAAAATCTGTCCAGATGGAACAACCGTTGCGAGGGAGGGTTCAGATTGTGAATTTGCTAAATGCCCTGAACAAGAATATGGGTGCTCTCTTGTAGATGTCTGTGATCAGGGTGTTTGTAAAAATGTAACAAGATGTACAGAACCACCAAGATCAAATAAAACAGAAGACAAATGGAAGTCAGACGAAGTAGAGTCAGAACTTAATGTGACAGAAGAGATAGATAATGAAAATAAAACAGTAGTTAAAGCACATTTTTCTAATGGAAAAGAATCTGAAATAAAGGTAATGCCCGAAACAGCTTCAGCAAGAGCAATTGAAAGACTTAAACTAAAAGTCTGTTCTGAAGAAAATAATTGTACAATTGTATTAAAAGAAGTTGGTCAGGGAAATGAAACAAGAGCTATGTATCTAGTTAGCGCAGAAAAAGATTCAAAGGTAATCGGATTGTTCAATGCGAAAATGCATGTTGAAGCAGAGATAGATGCAGAGACTGGAAACGTTACAAAAGAGAATAAACCCTGGTGGGCTTTCTTAGCTTCTCAGTAAATACATTATTTCTAAAATTAATTTAAAAGAAAAGATTTAAGCAGTCTGTTTGAAAACAACAGGCATACATCCATAGGCAGGGTTTCCACCATTCAAACTGTCTAAAACTAAATGAGGTCTTCCATCACCAAATCTACGTAAAAGAGCAGTTGTTCTCATCGGAATAAGCCCCTTGAAGAGACCTTCTTTGGATATAGGTTTTCTCAATCCAGGACTAAAAATAGATTCTAGGTGTTTTGCAGCATCAGCACTCCCACATAAACCAATAACGGCCCCATTATCAGAATTCCACTCAGACTTATACCAAGTTCCCAAAGGGGCAAAACGTCTGTTACCATGAAAATAAACTCCCTCGGGAGATAAATTCCAGTCATCAATATTACCTGGAATTTCTTCAGGAACCTCATCAATAAATAAACCCCCCTCTAACTTTCCAAGACTTTTATCACGGGGCATAACAGTAATAATCTGGGGGAAGACTATATATTTAGAAGGGAATAGGGTCTTAGATCGATCTTTCCATACACCCTGTTTATGTACTAAAGTTCCATCAACAAAAGCAACAATTTCTCGACCATTCGCAGCACTTATACCTGCTTTACTAGTTTTAACTTGAAACAAACATTCAGATTGGCTTCCCTGAATTGGAGGCAAGGCGTAAGAGACTGGCTCTCCATCAATTCTTACAGAAGCTGAAGTATCAGATGAGTCTAAATATTCAATTTGCATAAATGACTTATCAAGAATTTGTTTTTAAAGATTGTTATTCTCTTATTGCATATCAGCTTCAACTTCAGCGGTAATAACCTCTAAATCTCTAACCATCTGATTCATAACTTCTTTATCAGAAACACCAGGATTCTGGGTTATAAGATTCAAAGCTCTAGAAGCAGCTGCAACCATAAGAACCTTCAAATTCTGGTCTCGAGTATATCTCAAAAAACCAGTAAGGTCTCTCATCATCTCTTCTGCAGTCATTGCCCCTTTTTCTTTTCTCAGTCTCAAAACCTCTGAAACTGCTGAAACCATAGCGATATCTTTCTGTGTTCGATCATTTGCCATAAAAAACAGACACTTTCCCATTTTATAAATCTTTATTTTTAAAAACAGATATATTGAAAGAACACTCCGAGGGAGAGTTAAACTATTTAAATAATCCTAAACTAATCAGGTTATGGCTCTAAAAGTCTATAACACCCTAACAAGAAAAAAAGAGATTTTCAAACCAGTTAAAGAGAAAGAAGTTAGAATGTATGTTTGCGGTCCAACAGTAAATGATATTCCCCATCTAGGTCACGCAAGGAGCCAGATTTCTTTTGATGTTTTAAGAAAATACCTAATTTATTCCGGCTACAAAGTCAAGTTTGTTTCAAACATAACAGATATTGAAGACAAAATAATCAACAAAGCAAATGAGTTAGGGATTTCTATAAAAGAACTAACAGAAAAAAATGAAAAATCACACCTAGAAGATTATGAAAAAATAGGAGTATCAAAACCAGATATTCAACCGCATGCAACCCAGCATGTAAAACAAATGATTGAACTTGTAAAAAAGCTTGAAGAAAAAGGATATACCTACATAATTCCTGAAGACGGAGTTTATTATAATATTTCAAAATTCAAAAAGTACGGGAAGCTCTCCCACCAAAATGTAAAAGATCTAAAAACAGGTGCTAGAAAGTTAGCAAATGAAGAAAAAAAGAACAAAGAAGACTTTGTACTCTGGAAGTTTTCAAAATCAGGAGAACCCTCCTGGGATTCGCCCTGGGGCAAAGGAAGGCCGGGGTGGCACATTGAGTGCTCCGCGATGTCTGAATCAATCCTAGGACTACCCTTAGACATTCACGGAGGAGGACAAGACTTAATTTTTCCTCATCACGAAGACGAGATAGCACAGTCAGAAGCAGCATTTGATAAAAAGTTTGCAAACTACTGGGTACACAACGGAATGGTAAATGTTGAAAAAGTAAAAATGTCAAAATCTCTAGGGAATTTCAAGACAATAAGAGACCTACTAAAAGATTACCCTGGAGAGGTCATAAGATATTTTGTTATATCAAACCAGTATAGAAAACCAGTAGATTTTTCTAAATCAACTCTGGATCAAGCAAAAGTTTCTTACGAGAGATTAAAAAATTTAGTTCAGAACTTAACAAATGACGGAAAAGAAAACAAAGATTATCTAAAAGAATTTGAAAAAGCAATGGATGACGACCTTAATACACCTAAAGCACTTGCAGAACTCTGGAAATTGGTTAGAGACGAAAAAGCACACGGGAAAATAAAAACAATTGAAAAAATAGACTCTATTTTCTGCTTAAATCTTCTTAAGAAAGAAAAGGTGGAAGTTCCAAAAGAAGTTCAAAAGATAGTTGATGAAAGAAATCAAGCAAGAAAGAATAAAGACTGGAAAAAATCAGATGAATTACGAGATAAAATAAAATCTCTTGGCTATTCCATTGATGATACTGCCGAAGGAACAAAAGTTAAGAAAATTTAAACGTCTTCTCTCCACAACAAACCTTTTCCTTTTTGTCGAGTAAATGGATCAATCCAACTGCAACTTCCAGAAACACTATTAACAAGATATAATCTAGAATTAGAACTTCTTATTTTATCCATATCTTTTATTTTTTGTTTGCCCTCTTTTGTTAACCTAACAAGTAAAGCCCTACAAACCCCTGCATGAGAAACGATTAAGACTTTTTTATGCTTTTTAGGTAAAAGACTTTTCAAAAATAAATCAACTCTTGCTAGAACATCATTATAACTCTCTCCTTTTGGAAACTTAAAATTTAAATCTTCTCTTCTTCTAAACAAATCTTCTTTTGCCTCTCCTTCTTCTGATTTTCCGTCGAGATCTCCAAAGTCAAACTCTCTTAAAAGATCATCACTAACAACATTCAGTCCAAACTTTTCAGCAACAGGCTTAGCTGTTTCCATCGCCCTATCCAGGGGAGAAGAAATAACTAAATCCAAATCTCTAAAAAAAGATTTCAAAACCTGTGCGTGCTTCTTTCCTTCTTCGGTTAGCTGCGCAGTATTTGAATTTCCACTCAAATGCTTTTTCTTATTCTCAGTTGTCTCTCCATGCCTTGCAATAATAATTTCCATTAAGAAACAAAGAATTAATATTTTTTAAAGTTACTTAGCTTCTTCGGGAGAATCTACATCTAAAGCACCAGAATAAAATGCTCCAACCAAGTCAGGTAATAAATCTCTAGAGGTGTTAGTAAAATTAGTTAATAATCTCTTTACAGAAGAAGGGGTTAATCCGATTACTTTTCCTACATCTCTAAGGGGCATTTCAGAATAATGAACTAGAGTATAGGCTAAGGCTCCCCGAAGAAGAACAGAATCTGGAGAACGGTCTCCGCTAAGAATTAGTTCAGCATCACGTCCGTGATTAAAACACTCTTGTTTAAAAAATTTAACAATATCTTCTGGGCGGGCCTTACCCCATTCAAATAACTGCTGTTGATAGGGTATAGTAAAAGGTGTTTCAGAAGAAAGACTGTAACGTGAAGACATAGACTCCAATACCTCTGGGCTCAGAACCTTTTCTGTAGTAGGAACGCTATTCATCATTAGTGCAATTCTGGATTCTATAGTAGAAGCATAATTCATTATTTCCGCAAGTTTGGATTCTATATATCTAACAGAAACATCTGCGGGAATTCCAAGGCTAATTCCTTCTGCGACTCTCTGGCCATCTTTTAAGGTTAAACCCTTAAACAAATTCTTAGAAAGCAATGCTAAGATTAGTGAATCTCTATCTCCCTCAAGTTGGGGCATATTAACATAAACAAATTCACATCCTTGAATTCTACTAGCAAGATGGGGATTTCCCGCAGAGGCTATTCTTCCAATAAAGTCCTGAACGTGGGCTTCTGCTTCTGCCTCAGGAATTGTCTTAAATCCGTAAGTGTAAGAACAAACAAAACCCCTCTTCCTTCCGGCCTGGGTAAAGAAATCCCATAGTCTATAAGCTTCATCTGCACAACCCACCCTTAACCCCTTTGGGCCAAATAGATTCTCTAAAGAATCCAAGCAACCCGCTCTCGCCTTATACATATAGCCTAAATCTGGACGTTTATCTGTGTTAAATGTTTTTCTTAATTCCTCTGAATGCGCATTCATATTGAGATAACCCGAAAGGATACCTTTCTCGAATAAGTAATGCATAAACTTAGAGATAAGAGCAGATTTACCAGAACCGTTTGGGCCAACTAAACAAATAGGACGAACCTTATCCGGAGAGTCTAAATTATTTGCAAGAGCTTCCAAACGAGAAGCAGCTTGTCGAATTCCATCATGAACTATAACCTCTTTATGGCTCCCCAATCTATACGGAACTTTAGATTTACCAAAAGCCTCACTAAGTTGAGAAGATTGATTAGGTTGTGGTGGAGGAGACGAGGATGGAGCAATAGTTCTCTCCATTGGTTTGTACCCCGGAACATTCTCAAGTTCAACCGTAACAAAATGAATACTGGGCTTTGAACAATCTTCTCTTTCTGGTAAAAGCCCCAACATTAATTCATAGGTTTCATGCTCAGCAAGATTATCTTTTTGAGCAGAGTTTACGGTAAGAACAAGGTCATGCGTTTCTGAATCAATAAAGACTTGACCCTTATCTGAAAGCCAATGACGTTTGAAACCTGCCGCTCTTTGGAAGGAAGTATAAAAGGATTCAACAGCCTTCAGATCATTAACTGGAGAATGACCACTTAAAATAGTCTCTAAGATTTGATTTAGCGGCACCGGATCACGGTTAAGCTTCGCTCTTCGATTTTCAATATGATTTCCATATAAATCTCTCCCCCCAAGTAAACTACCCTGTCTATCATCAGTACCTCTACGTAAGACCATAAATCCCTCACAAAAATCTTGCTTAAAAGCATTGTTGTAATTGAGAAAAGGCTACAAAAACCCCTAACCTATATAAAACAGCCAATCCTAAAACAAGTATGAAACCAAGGTACAGTTTTTCTTCTCACCGAACAAGAAGAACAGAAAACATAAAAAAACAACGCCCAAAATACCCTGAACTAGCAAAAGCAGTAATTGAGGATTCAGATATAGTTCTAGAGATACTTGATGCAAGATTCCTAGAGGAAACCCGGAATAAAGAGCTAGAAGAAGAAATTCTAAAGAAAGGAAAAAAAGTAATTTTTATTCTAAACAAAGCAGATTTAGTAGATCCTAAAAAAATACCAAAAGAGCAACTAAAAGAACTTCTTCCGTATGTTTTTATCTCATGTAAGGAAAGAGAAGGAGTAAGAGAGTTAAGAAAAAAACTTCAAATAGAATCAAAGAGAATAGTGAGAAAACCACTAACAGCCGAACAAATAAAACAAGGATTTGATAACAGGATAAAAGTTGGAATAATTGGTTACCCTAACACAGGTAAAAGTTCTCTAATTAATGTTCTCGTAGGTAAAAATGCTGCAGGTGTAGGAAGCGATGCAGGCTTCACACGCGGAATGCAAAAAGTTAAACTAACAAGCGATATTGTTTTAATTGATTCTCCAGGGGTTATACCAAAAGATCAGTACTCTCAGATAAAAACAGACAAGATAACAAAAAATACAAAAGTCGGAGGAAGAAGTTACTCTCAAGTACGAAACCCGGAAGATGTTGTGCACCTCATCATGACAGATCATCCCGGAATTCTAGAAGAGCATTACAAATTAGACACAAAAGGAGATGTTGATGAATTGTTAGACAGGCTCGGAAGAAAAAAAGGGATTCTGAAACGTGGTGGAGAGCCAAACACAGATTTAGTGGCAAGAAATGTTCTCAAAGAGTGGCAAACAGGAAAGATTAGAAAATAAAAAATTGTACAAATTTGTAATTAAGTTTAAAAACAAATTAGTATTATATTTTAAATGAAAGAAAAGAGTGAAGATAGAATTCCCAACGAAGTAACTACTTATCCATACATTGACTATATTCATACACTAATTGCCAAAGGGGGGGATCCAAAATTGTTTCTAGATCTTATGTTAGAAGGAAGAAGTAGAAAAGAAGCCCCATTCGAGATTACCCCCTATGACAATGGAGCAGTAAGAATTTATCTAGCAACAACTAAGCCGCTTACAGTAGACATATATCGAGGTAGAGCAAGTGACCCAACTTGCAGAACTTTTGCCAAAAGTTATGGGGGAGTCTGGACAAGATTGCTTCAATCAGGATTTGAGCCAAAAGATATTTCGATAGTTAGAGATCCAAAATTAATAGAAGATCTTAGTAGAACCGGAAAACCTTCTCTAAGGGATAGGTTAGTTTTTTAACTTCTTAATCATATAAGTTGCATCTAGCTTGTAACCTAGATTTTTATAATATTCCCTAACACCAATACCCGAGATAACAGATATTTTCTGACACTTTTCTTTCTCAGCAATCTTTTCAGCTTCGGAAAGCAACCATTTTCCTAATCCTTGATGTTGAGTAGCAATTTTTGATTTCTTTCCAAGATTGATAGCCTGTCCGTAAACATGCAACTCTCGAACAATAGCTTTTCCCTTACTTATTCTCAGCCTCAAAAGTCCGAATAAAACATCTTCTTTATTTACAATCTCCAAAAAGTATTCTTTTCCAGAAGAAGCAGGATACTTTGTTACCTTAAATTTCAAAGCTAAACTTAGATCTTTTTTATTAAACCCAACTTCCCTGTACCTTATCTCTTTAATATTAGATTTCTTTTTTCTTAGTTCAGCTTCAATATCTTTCCGCAGATCAATCCTAATAACCCCCGCAGTTATATAATCTGGAGGAATTTCTCTCATAACCCTCATAACTCTACAATACCTAGGAACAAGCTTCATCATCTGCAAAATTAATTTTTCTAATTGCTCTTTTGTATAAGGATTATATTTTCCCTTGAGGTACCACTTTTCTAGTTCAGAGCCAGGCATTACAGTACAGGGATAAATCTTAATTTGGTCTGGTTTAAATCTTTCATCAGAGAAGATCTTTTTGAACATCTGTAAATCTTTTTGGGGGTTACTTCCTGGAAGCCCAGGCATTATATGATAGCCTATCTTGAAACCAGCGTTTCTAAGTCTTTTTGTTGCGTCAACAACATCCTTAATAGTATGCCCCCTCTTGACTGACTTGTAAATTTGATCATCAATTGCTTGAACACCAAGTTCAACTCTTGTTGCCCCAAATTCCCGCATTCGACCAATATCTTCATCAGAACAAACATCAGGTCTTGTTTCGATACATAAAGCAATACATCTATGCCTTGCTTTCTCGTTTAACTTCTGGGAAGCATTCAAGTCTTTCGAAATTTTTCCATTAAGAGCATCGTAAATACCTTTAATGAATTTATACTGGAAATTCTTAGCATACTGCAAAAAAGTTCCACCCATAAGGATTATCTCGACTTTCTCTGTAGGATGGTTCATAGCCTCAAATGCTTTCAATCTTGCTTGTGTTTGTTTAAAAGAATCATAGTTCAACTCTCTTGCTCTTAGAACAACCGGGCTTTTTGGAGTATAAGACTGAGGAACATTTAAAGAAGGACAGAAAACACAAGCGCCGTGGTCGCACGGGCGAGGAGGAAGCATAACTGCAACAGGAGTAATCCCCGATAGTGTTTTAGTTGGCTTTCTTACTTCATTCAAAAGAGGTTTTCTCATAAAAGAGACAGAATAAATTCCTATAAAAAACTACCTTCTCTTCCGGTCTTTTCTCTTTTCAACAAAATAATAGATTATTGCTCCAAGAATTCCTGTCAGCACAATAACAATAACCCAGACAATTTTATCATTACTATCCTTATATCTTCTCTTAATAGAATCAACAAGCATCCAGATCCAAAAAATAATACAGAAGACTATTAAGCCAATTATGATTAATACCAAAATAATAATTGCCAGAATTCCAAGCCAAGATAATTCCATCATGAAAAACTAAATAAAAAATAATTTATAAATCTTCCCTTCGATAAAATCAAACTTTTTAAAAACATTTCTACAGATAAATTTCTGAAATTACTCTCAAAAAATTACTAGGAAGCTTTTAAAAGGAATTTTTTGTAGTTTTCCAATGAAAGGACACTTACATTTAATAAAAAGATTAGATTCAAAGATAGAATTAGTTCAGGACGAAAAATTGAAGGGGAAAATGAAGACCCTTCTACTAGATCTTAACGCTTCAATATCTCAAATCTACCTTCAGGCAATTACTGATTCAAAAACTGGAGTTTATAACAATTTTTTCTTTGAAACACTTCTAACACTAGAGATTGAAAAATCCAAAAGAGGAGCTAACAAATTCAGCTTATTAATAATTGATTTAGATTTTTTTAAAAAAGTTAATGATACCTACGGACATATAAAAGGAGATGAAATTCTAAAAAGACTTGCAACAATTCTTGTAAAAAATACGCGTAAATTTGATGTTGTTTCAAGATTTGGGGGAGAAGAATTTATGGTACTCTTCCCAGGAGCAGACGTAGAAACAGCAAAAAAATTAACAAAAAGACTAAAAAAAGAAGTGAAAGAAGATTTCTTTTTAAAACAATACAGCATAACCTTCAGTGGAGGCTTAACTCTTTTCAAAGAAGATGATACCCCGGAGAAGATAAAATTAAGGGTAGATGAAGGCCTCTATAAAGCAAAAAATGGCGGAAGAGATCAGTTCATAATTATTGAATAGTATAAAAAATCACAAACATACTTTTAAACTATTTTTTTCTAGTAAAAATATGAAGATTGGAATAATTGGGGGCTCTGGTTTGGACAATCCAGAAATTATAAAAGATTACAAAGAGCTAGATGTTAATACTCCTTTCGGAAAACCTTCCTCTCCGTTAATTGTTGGGAAAATTGGAGATATTGATGTCGCAATAATCGCCCGTCACGGAAGAAAACACCAAATTCCTCCAACACAAGTCAACAACAGAGCAAACATCTTTGCACTCAAAGATTACGGATGTAAAAGAATAATCTCTACAACCGCTGTTGGAAGTTTAAAAGAAGAAATTCAAAGAGGGGATTTTGTTATACTAGATCAATTCATTGACTTCACAAAACAAAGAAAAGAAACCTTTTTCGAAAGTTTTGATTTTGGTCCTTTACATTACTCCTTAGCACACCCTTTTTCAGAAGACCTAAGGAAAAAGCTAATTCGCGCTTGTAAAGAACTAGAATTCAAACATCACCAAAAAGGAACAGTTGTAACAATTGAAGGTCCAAGATTTTCTACAATAGCAGAAAGTAAAATGTTCAGAATTTTAGGTGCAGAGGTAATAAACATGTCAATTGCACCAGAAGCAATTCTTGCAGCAGAAGCAGAAGTTGAATACGGAACAATCGCAATGTCAACAGATTATGATTGTTGGAAACAAGAAGAAAAACCTGTAAGCTGGGAAGAGATTTCAAAAGTATTTAACTCAAACGTAGAAAGGGTAGTACAAGTTTTACTGAAGACAATTCAGTACTTTTCAGAACAGGAGAAAATAAGAGAGATAAAAGAGAAAATTAGAACAATTCCAGATTTCCCTAAGCCAGGGGTTATGTTCAGAGATATAACAACCCTAATGAAAGACAAAGAAGGAATGAAAAAGACAATGGAATTCTTGTATGAAAGATACAAGGACAAAAAGATAGATCTTGTTGCGGGGATAGAATCTCGCGGATTCATTTTCGGAGCAATTCTCGCAGAGAAACTGAATGCGGGTTTTGTTCCAATAAGAAAAAAAGGAAAACTTCCAGGAGAGACAGAGCAACTTGAGTATATGCTTGAATACGGGACAGATACCGTTGAGATTCACAAAGATGCAATCTCTCCGAGACAAAGGGTTCTTTTAGTAGATGACCTCCTAGCAACAGGAGGAACATCTCTTGCAGCTTGCAAACTAATTGAAAAAATTGGGGGAGAGATAGTAGAAAGTGCCTTTGTTATAGAACTTCCAGCTCTTGGTGGAAGGGAAAAACTATCCCGTTATGGAGTATTCTCTTTGATTTCTTTTGAATAAGAACGAATTTAAATTAAGATTTCTTATATAATCTATGCAAGATCAGAAGAAAGTTTGGGATAATATAGCCGAAGAGTGGGATCAGTTTAAGAAAAGACAAGATCCTCAAGTAAAAGAATTTGTTGAGAAAGCCAAAGGGAAGTTTATTGACTTGGGATGTGGTTCTGGAAGAAACTTCGCAAAAACAAAAGCAGAAATTTATTCAGTAGATTTTTCAGGGAATATGCTCAAATATGCAAAGAGAAATGCAAAAAAATTAAGTATAAAAGCAGAATTCTTCGAGCTAGATATTACCAAACAACTACCTTTTGAAGATAATTTTTTTGATTCTGGGATTTCCGTTGCAACACTACATTGTATTAATGGGAAAAAGCATAGAGAGAACATACTTAAAGAGATTTTTAGGGTTTTAAAACCAAAAGCAAAGTTTATGTTAAAGGTTTGGAATAGAAAATCCAGTAGATTTAAGGGGAAAGAAGAAAAGTTGATCAAATGGAGAGATAAAGGAGAACGTTACTACTACATTTATGAAGAAAAAGAATTAGAAGAAGAACTAAAAAAAGCGGGATTTAAAATAGTTTTAATAGTTTCAACGAAAGAAGAGAATTTTCAGCTTCAGGAAATAAGTGTGATAGTTGAAAAATGATTATTCTTTCTTTTCCCCTTTTTTTCCTTTGACCATCTTAAGCATGTCAAAAAAAGAGTGCTTCTCAAATAAAACAATTTTCTTATCGGGTAAGGATATATGCACTTTTAGAATTCCCATTCCAGAGATAAAAACAGTACAAAGAATATAATCTTTACCTTCCGCGTTCTGGATTGTAAGAATAATTTTCTGAATTTTATTGCTGAACTTTTCTTCATCCATCTTTTTACGGATTAAGTCTTCAATATCCTCAAATTCAAAATTATAATTATCCTTAACCTTTCCGGGGGTCCTCTCAGGATCAAATTGTTCAACAGGCAAAACCTGAACTCCCGACTCCAGATCGAAACTAAACATTCTCTTATCTGAAGGTACAAAAAAATCAAGATGAGACTTGTTCTCCGGAGCTTTCATATTCTCTCTATCAATAACAAAAAAACCTCCGCATAAATAGCAATCTTTATGCTCTTTCTTAAACTTAGCAAATTCTTCTGATCCAAAAAGTTTCTCAAGATAAAACTGAAGGTTCATAAAAAGAACTAATTAGAAGATTTTATAAAGATATTGTATAAGAAAAATATATGGTAACTTATGACATTATAGAACCTTGGCCGTCAACTTACAGAACAGTTGACCAAAACTTAGAAGCCCGAAAACTTATTAGTAAAGTGAGTGGAAGACAAGCTGCAGCTATGAGGGTTGGAATTCCCCCCCTAACAATTGAGCCACCACAAATCCATCTGGTTTGTTCTAGAGATGGGAAACCATTCGAAGAATTACTAACAGGTTTAGATGGAGAACTTGCAGTGGTCTATTATGATATCCAAACAAAAAAGAGAGACACCAAAATATACCAACCCGGCCAAGATATCGTAATTCCTTTACATAGAATCCACTGGTTAGCTAATCCTCACAATCAAGAAGTACAATTTACATGCGAATATGCACCTCATCCTTGGGACGGAGAAGGGGACGAACCAGAATTCCAAAATTTAGAAACTCTTCTGAGATTTGTTGAAGATAAAAGATTAATGCAGAGAGTAATTCAAGCACGATAAAAGCGAGTTATAATCTTTTCTCAACCTCTTCCTTAACCTGTTTCACAAATTCATCAACCTTAAACGTTTGAATCTTTCCAGAACCCTTAACTCTTACAGCTAGAGTCTTTTCCTTTTCCTCTCTGTCTCCAACTACAATTATGTACGGAATCCTCATAATTTCAGCTTCCTTAACTTTTGACTGAACAGTTGATTGGGTAAAATCAGCATCTAACCTTAGATTAGGGATTGTTTCCCCAAGTTTCTTGACAATTTCCTTAGCGTACTTTTCATTTCTATCTGTGAAACTCAGAACACGAACCTGCACAGGTGCAAGCCACGTCGGTAATCTTCCATTTGTATGCTCAAGTAGAATCCCCATAAACCTTTCTAAACTTCCGTAGATAACTCTATGCAACATAACCGGTCTCTTCATTTTCCCGTCTTTGTCAGCATACTCTAGCTCAAATCGTTCAGGCATTGCAAAGTCTAACTGGATAGTTGCAGTTTGCCAGGTTCTTCCAAGAGAGTCCTTAATATGAAAGTCAATCTTTGGTCCGTAAAAAGCACCATCTCCAGCATTGATCTTATACTTCATCTTTTTCTTCTTTAAAACATTCTCCAAGGTCTTCTCTGCAACATCCCAGACACTATCTGCGCCAATTCGTTTTTCAGGTCTTGTAGAAAGTTCAACATGGTCAAGCTCCACCTTAAACTGTTTATAAAAAATGTCGACCAAGTTCATGATTGCTATAATCTCATCTTCTAACTGATCCTCGGTACAGAAAATATGTGCATCATCTTGTGTAAACTTGATAACCCTAAACAAACCAGCAAGCACACCAGAAAGTTCCTGTCTATGAACAATACCCAGCTCCCCAACTCTAAGAGGTAATTCCTTATACGACTTAGGCCTATTCTTGTAAACCAACATTCCTCCCGGGCAATTCATAGGCTTAACAGCAAAAGATCTCTTTTCATACTCAGTTAAGAAAATATTATCCTTGTACTTATCCCAGTGCCCAGAAATCAGCCATAGCTTTTTGTCAAGAATCTGCGGAGTTGAAATTTCCTGATATTCGTGTTTTCTGTGAAGATCTCTCCAGTAATTTATTAGTTCATTATAAATGATCAGACCATTATTATGTAAAAAAACCATCCCCGGAGCAACCTCAGAAAAGCTGAATAAATCCATTTGTTGCCCAAGAATTCTATGATCGTTATCTTTTAGCTTAGTTGAATCCAACTTGGATTTTGAAATTTGTCTTAAAAGTTGTTGCGGATCATACTTTTCTTCAACCAAATTACTTGTAGGTTCAGTTGAAGAATCTAGTTTAGAAATTGTCTCGAGACGAGGTTTTGTAATCCGAACATAATCATCTTTATTCAGAGCAAGAGACCTATCCAATCTTGCAGCATTAAAAAATAACTCATTGCTCTCTAAAAGTCTTGGATCAACAACTAATTCTAGCTCTTTGCTAAATGAAAAAGGGAGTATTGATCCAGAAACACTTCCTCCAAGTTTTTCTGCAACCTCTTGATCCGCAAAGCCAACATAAGTCCCACTAAACAATTTTTTAATGGCTTCAAAATCAACTTTAGAATCCCCGGGAACAACTGCAAGAACATACTTTTTTTCGTCTTTTTTATTCTTAACCATAAGAATAATACAATGCGCTGCCTGAGATAGTTTGTTTCCCCGCATAGGACTCACGATCTTGGTTCTTCCTTCAGGAGGATGGTCAATTAATCTATACTTAGCTTTATGCTTATCCAAGAAGCTCATTAACTTATTGTACATTTCAAGGCTCTCCTCGCTCTCAACTTTTATCTCTCTGCTCAACTCACTCAGAGGATGCCCCTTAACTTTCATCTCAAACTCTTTGTAATATCCAAAAGGAGCCCGAACAACAGTGAAACTCTTTTTCAAAGATTTCTCTGCCTCATCCAAAACCTCCTGAGCCAAATCAGGCGCAGCAAGATTGCTAGAAAGATGAGCATATGGGTAGAGAACAATATTTTTTGCATTAACTTGTTTTGCAATATCCTTCACATTTTCGACAAACTTTTCAACAACTTTCTTAATGTCATTATCTCCTTTTTCAACAGCAGTAAAAATAACCAATGCTTCCTTAGAGCCTTTTTCCTTTTTCTGGTCTTCACTAAGGTCAAGAGCACTTTTCAAAGCCTTTTTTAAAGGCTTAAACTTGATATAATCTGTATGCAATGAAAGTATCTTCATAAAAAAGTACAAGAAAACTAACTTTATAAAAATTTAGAAACGTCACAAAGAACTTTTCTTTCACAAAATTTATAAGTAAATTAATATTAGTCGTTTAATTTTTAAAAACGCCGACGATAAAATGTTCAAAAGAAAACCAAATAATTCGAGAAATAGGATGGAATGCTTCCTTATGAGTTTAGTCCTCTTAGCAGAAGCAGCCTTAATGACTGGTACAACCTCGGCGTGTATAAACCTAAACAACCTATTTGAAAAAGACAGAAGACAGGCAGAATCCAGAGAGTTAGAGAAAATAATTGAAGCAAATCTCGTGGAAGAACCAATTCTTCAAGTTCCCCCTGACCAAAGTCCAGTAGAAGAGTACTCTAGAGAGTGTGAAAAAACTCCGAGAGAAAATTATTTAATGAGATATAGAGAACTAGAAAGTCATTTCAGAAGACACGCACAAGAGTACAAACCAGAATCATTAGATGAAATAAGTTTCAGAGCACTACTAGTTGCAATAGCACAAAAAGAAAGTAGTTTAGGTTATCCCAATGGTCAAGCAAGGAACAATTCTTTCTTAATGGGATATCCTGGCGGGGGTGGAGCAACAAGGCAGTTAACAAGAAGCGCCCTGACAATCCAAGGAGCTCTTGATGGCTGGAATCCAAATTATAAAAAGATACTATCCAAGGAAGGAGATGATAGAATAAGAGAGATGCTTATTCTTTATAATCAAGGAGAAAGAAATAGCCAAGGCGCGGCATATGCAAAAGAGGTCATGTCAGACTATCAATCTTGGAGGTGTTTCTTTAGTAGAGAACTCTAACCTTTATACAAAAAAGTTTCAACCAATTTTTTAGCTTCTTCCCTCTTTTTCTGGTGTTCCTTTAAGAAAGAATTAATCTTTTCAATAGTGTAAGATTTTAATTCTCCACTTAGCATTTTTCCGGATTTATAGTCTCGGTAAATTTGTTCTAATTTTTTATCATCTGGCTCAAATAAAAATTTAAGGTACTGAAAACAAACATCAACATCCGGGTTTCCACCTAGTTTTCTATGCTCCTCTAAAGTATCTCTTCCTCCAGAAAAAGCATACTTGTTAATTTTCTTTTTAACTTCTTCTTCAGTATCTGTAGTAAGGATAGCAACATTAGCATTGCTACTTGACATCTTACCCTCATTACCGGTTAAAGGAGGTAAGAACATTCCGTGAATTATTGCTGGTTTAGGATAACCTAACTTAGGATAAACATCTCTTGCAACCCTAAAATGAGGATCCTGATCAATAGCTAAAGGAATTAAACACGGGATTTTCTTTTTCTTTAAAACACACGGCACAATTACTGGAGCAGCCTGCATTGAAGTATAAAAGATCTCTCCAATATTTCTGCTATCATCAAAGCCAAAAGCACCCTTAACAGTAGAAAAAGTTATTTTCTTTGCGACTTTAATTGCTTCAGGATAAAGAAGATTAGCGTGTTTGGTATCAACCAAAAAATGAGTTTTCTTAGGGTCAAATCCAAGCGCAATAACATCTAACATATTCTGGTAAGTCCATTCCTGAATTTCTTCATACGACTTGTCTTTAAACAAAAACTTCTCATCATCAGTAAACTGAAACCAGAGTTCAACATCAAAAGCATCCTGAAGCCACTTGGTAAACACCCAAGTTCCTAAATGCCCCAAATGTATTGGCCCAGAAGGACCACAGCCGGTGTATAAAAAGAACTTATTCCCCTTCTTATACTCATCTAAAATAGGCTTTAAATCTCTATGCGCAAAGAAGATTCTTCTTCTAAGCATAGGCGAAAGCTCTTTTTTAGTTAAGTTTTTTATAAGTGTAATCATTTTGTCATCAATTAACTGAACCCCAAACTCTTTTACCAACTTATCATAATCAATTTTTCCAGAAACTTCCCAAGGATTTACACTAAATCCAGACTCTTTTTTTGTCATATTCTAAACAAATAAAAATACTATTTAAGATTATCTCTAACTTTTCTTAAAACTCGAGCCCCACATTCTGACCAAAGATTCAGGCAAAGGAATTCCAAGATTAGAGAGATACAAAACAAGCTTACCATAATGCAAATGTTCATGCTGAAGAAGCCAGGATAAAACCACCTCTTTAGAAGTCATACTTCCAAAATAATTTATTTCTTTGACACCTTTATCTTCAAGAATTTTTAAAATTTCATCTCCTGTTGAATTTAGTTTCTTCAAAAATTCAGCTTTCGAAAATAACAAATCTCCGCTAAACATACTTCCATCTAAGGTGCCCCCCTTCCACCCCCGGATATAACCTTCTCTCGTAGATAAGATACACCCGAATTCCCATGCAAAATTCTTAAACTTATTATCAAAAGGCTTCTTTTCAAAATCATCCTCCGGAATACATTTCAAAAAATTAATAGTCAGTTCATTAACTTGTTTCCAATTCTCCAAAAACCCATTATCCATAATTAAAATAACAGCCCAAACTTCTTAAACTTTCCTAAAAAACTTCCCAGAATAAATATTTATAAACATAAATTTTGTAATTACTATATATAAAAAGGTGCAAAATGAAGAAGACAATTTTAATAACTCTGACATTTCTTTTAGTCCTACAATTAGTCTCTGCAGCAGTAGTTATTTCAGAACAACCCAAGAATATTTACAATTACGGAGAGATAGTAAAAGTTCCAGTAAAAATAATCGCTTCTGGAAATATTAACAACTTTCTTATTGTAGAATTAAACTGTGGAGAAAAAGTACTAGAGTTAAATAAAGATCCCATTCTTCTTTATACTGGTGAAGAAAAAGATCAGACATACTCAATTCCATTAACAAAAACTTTTGTGCAAGATACTACCGGAAATTGCAAAGTAAAATTCTCCTTAGGCCCAGAAACACAGTACACAAATGAATTCAAGGTGTCAAATTCAATCGCAATAAATCTAAAAGAGACAAACTCAACAGTAGCTCCGCTAGATAAAGTAGTTATTGAAGGAACTGCAACAAAAGAGAATTCAGAAAAAGTTAACGGATTTGCAGAAGTATCACTGACACATCCAGATTTAACAAGCAGCATAAACATTCTAGGAACAGTTAAGGACAGCGAGTTTATGATTAATTTCTCACTGCCTAAAGAAACAAAAGCAAGAAAGTATACTGTTATGGTTTCAGTATATGAAAAAGATCTTGAAGGAAACACAAACAATATAGGAACAACAACATACCTTCTTTCAGTAAAACAAATTCCAACAAGTTTAGAATTAACTCTTGATAAACCACTAGTAGAACCTAAGTCAGATGAGAAGGTAAAGGCAATATTATACGATCAGGCTGGAGAAAAGATTAGTTCAAAAGTTACTTTTCAGGTAAGAAACGGGGATAATAAACTAATACAAGAGGTAGAAAAAGATACAGAAGAGGTATTAACACTCCCAGTAACATATAACGAACCTCCTGCAAAATGGAAGATAGTTGCAGAATCATTAGGAGTAAGCAACGAGGCTTCTTTTGAGATAAACACACATGAAGAAGTAATAACAGACATACAGAACAATACAGTAATATTCACTAACGTAGGTAATGTTCCTTACATAAAAACAGTAACAGTGAAAATTGGCGATACCCCAAAAGAAATAGCTCTTAATCTTGGTGTTGATAAATCAGAAACATACTTACTAACTGCGCCTGAAGGAACATATAATATTGAAGCAAACGGAGTAACAGGTTCAGCAATTCTAACTGGAAAAGCTATTGATGTTAAAAAAGCACCTGGGCAAATAATGAGTTTATTCACCGGAGCAGGTAATTATGTTGTATGGGCTTTCATTATAATAGTTCTAGTTCTTGCATTCATAATACTCTTCAGAAGATTATTCCGAAGAAAATACTCTGCGTACAAGGCATCAAAATATCATACACGAGACACTTATGTTGCTCCAGTGTATAACAAGAAAGAATTAGTCCAAGCAAATAACAAAGCAGAAATGGCTGTTTCAATAAAAGGTGAACAGATGACTGCAACAGCAGTTTGTATTAAAATAAGAAACATGGCTGCAATAAGAAGTAGAGCTGGAATTGAAGAAACACTTCAGAAAGCAGTTGATATTGCAGAGATGAGTAAAGCCCACACATATGAAAGTCACGACGGTTTAGTATTCTTATTCGTGCCATTCAAAACAAAAACAATGCAGAATGAAAGAACTGCAACAAGTGTAGCAGAGAGAATCAAAGATGTTCTAGCATATCATAATAAAGTTTACAAAGATAAATTAGATTTTGGAATTTCAGTTGAAAACGGGCAAATAATAGCAAAGAATAAACCCGGGCAAGGAATGATTTTTACACCATTAAATAACTTCATTGTGAATGCAAAGAAGATAGCATCCTCTTCACAAGGGCAAGTAGTAGTCGGAGACAGTGCAAGACAGAAACCAACAAGAATTACTGGTTCAGGTAGCGGAGATGTAGAAAAGTTCATGACTGACTTTAAGAGCAGAAATAGGTATAATTCTAGATAAACAACTCCAAGTAACTATTAACAACAGAGTGTTTTAGTTCGGGATGTTTTTCTTCCATCGATTTTGTAAAATATTCAAATTTTGATTCTTTTCTTTTAGTAATGTTAAACCTTAATTTTTTCAATTTAGCGTAAAGCAAAATTTCTGTATCTAACATCAGATACAAAGGACGAATAACTTTAGCTTCAACAGGTTTAACATTATTTAATTTCTCTAAACTTCCTTCAAACATAGAATTAATAATTCTCTCTGCGATTAGATCTGTAGAATCTCCAACAGCAATTAAACAATTTTTTGTTTTCTTCTTAACTAACTGAGCTCCTGACTTAGAAACAAACATCTTCAAGACATCTCCTAAAACAATTTCCCTAAACTCTTCAGAACGTTTAAGGAAAATAAGTGAGGTGTGATCTGCCATCTTAAATTTTCTAATGGTATAAAGAACCTTTTTATTAAAATAATTAATAAAACAGTTACCACAAACTTTTCGTTTATTAGTAAATTCATAAACCGGTTTTAGTTCGCATTGTTTACACATAAGAAAAGTAGAGAATGAATAATTATAAATTTATTCTTCCTCTTCATCATCAACAACCTGGCCAATAGACAAAACCTTAAGGAAAATACCTGTGATAATAAAAGCCAGACCAAAGAATAGAAAGATTAAAAATACAGAAGTTGAACTCGAGAAGAAAATATTTGCGAAGCTAGAAGGACTTATACCCTGAGAGCTGGGAAGTGAACCTAAGAAATCTTTAAGGACATTACCAAAAATTAAAAGAAGTAAAGAAACTGCTCCAGTAATTATTCCAATAATAAAACAAGCATTAGATTTTTTTCTAGCAAGCAAAAATACCAGAACAAAACAAGCAAGACTAATAAGCAGAAAAACCAAAGCGTAATGCATAAGATCTTCTCTAAATCTATTTGAAACAAGGTAGGTTGGATTTTTATTAATACAATCTCTAACCCCTGAACAAGAATAGTCCTTGTAGTACATTTCATTTACTAACTGATTAACACAATAATCCACAGTAGAGTTTGTTCCTTTGTAAACTTCAGTACACGGAACAACTAAGTAAGGAAATTCTGAATTATTTAGGGGGATTGTTACATTCTCACTATTTGTTTGATTACAATAAAGTTGAAATTGTAAGAGATTCCCGCTCATTTGTTGTTGAGATTCCGGAGTAAGGTAAGTCTGTTTCAAAACATCCGGCACAGTTTTTTGCACATTCTCGTGATTAATAGAAAAACCTAGAGTTGAAATAGTTCCTAGGGCAAGGAGTAATATAGCAAGAATGACACTAACAATAACTAATCCACTTGTTCTTAGAAAACCCAAGAAACCCATTACATTGCCTCCAGAACGCTGATCCTTTTGTTAATATCTGGGTGAGTACTAAAAATTTCTCTAAAAGGATTTGCAAAGTATAAAGGGGCCATAGACTTAGTTACTCTAATCTTTTTTCCGCCCTCAATCCCTTCATAATCTTTCTTGATTTTTTTCAACGCTCCAATTAATCCTTGCGGGTTTCTAGTAAATTTAACAGCAGTAGCATCAGCGCTGTACTCTCTCTTCCTTGAAATAGATAACTGAACAATCTGAACAACTATCGGAGCGAGAATAGCAAGGACAATACCAATTATTAAGAAAATAACATTTCCTTTGTTATCACTATCTCCACCACTAAACCACAAACTTCTCAAAAATATCTCAGAAATTATAGCAATCATACCAACCATTACTGCAACAAGAGTCATAAACCTTATATCATAATTCCCGACATGCCCAAGTTCGTGAGCAAGAACCCCTTCAAGTTCTCTCTTATCCAACTTCTCTAGGGCTCCGGTTGTAACCGCAACAACAGCTTTACCCGGATTTCTACCTGAAGCAAAAGCATTAATCTCGTTAGATTCTATAATAAATAATTGGGGCATGGGCAACCCAGAAGCTATTGTTAATCCCTCAACCAAGTTATAAAACTCTCTATACTTTTCCCTAGAAGCAGGCTTTGCTCCAGAGCTTGCAATAGCAATTTTATCAGATTTATAATAGGTTAGGAGTATATATCCTATAGAAACAATTACAGAAAGAATCATAATAATAAGAAACAAACCTGGCTCAAAAGCCATGCTAATCACATAACCAAAGATAAGGAATACTATAAAAATTAAAAATACCAGAACAAACGACTTCAGTTTATTTTTAGAGATTTGATCCCGAAAATCAACGTGGTTTAAACGTTCAGCAGTCATGTATACGAATAGAAAAATCTGTTTTTAACCTTTTCTAACCTTGTTTAAAATGTCTTCAACAGCTTTATCTTTATGTTGATCCCCATTAATAACAATTACCTTCTTCGTATAATAGTCTAAAATTGGCTCAGTCTCACTATGATAGACTTGGAGTCTTGCTTTTATTACATTAATATCTGCATCATCCGCTCTTTGTACAAGCTTTTCCCCATCCTTATCGCAGATTCCAGAAACTTTGGGCTTATCATCAAAATAAATGTTGTAAGGAGTCCCACATTTCGGACAGCTCCATCGACCGTTAAGCCTTTTTATAGTAAGATCTTCGGGAACCTCAATATCTATCACTTTGTCTACTTTAGCAATTTTATCCAGTTCTCTTGCTTGCTCTAAATTTCTAGGGAAGCCATCTAGAATAAACCCTTTTTTTGCATCAGATTCACTTAGTCTTTCCTTTATTATTTCAAGAGTTAAGGCTAATGGGCCAAGTTTTCCTGCCTTCATAAGTGCCTGAATCTCATCCTTATGTTTTCCATTATAATTCCTAAGTAAATCTCCCATAGAAATGTGGGGTACGCACAACTTTTCACTGATCATTTTTCCGTAGGTTCCTTTTCCACTCCCTTGAGGCCCAACAAAAATTAGATTCATAAAATAAAAAAAGAAAGGGGGTTTTTAAAGTTTAACAAACAGACGCGTCAAAGGGGTTAAAGTTTTCATAATCACTCAAATTTATAAATCTTAAAGCGGTTATATCTCTATAAAATGGGGGGGGTAAAAAGATCATTATTACTAATAATAGTATTAGGGATAATCTTGATTAATTTTTGTTCTGCATCTCGTCTACCTATAAACGGGAGTGATAATTCTACGTGGGGAGTTGTTCTTAATGATTACTTAACCAGTTTAGCCGGTGCAAACGCAACAGAACTAAATACAACCATGGTGAATGGAACAAATATCTATGCTTATTCTATCAACACCACCCATATTGTTAATGGGTCTATAGACTCTGATAAAATAAATTTTGTTTCTGTTGGTATTTCAAATTTCACTAATGATGCAAATTATTTAGATAAAGATGAAGGAGGAATAATTAGTGGGAGCCTAGTTGTTGATGGTAACTTAACCGTTACCGGAAGTTACATCAATGCAACTATAACCAATCAAAATTTAAACGGTTCACTTATTCCAGAGATAAACAATCTCTTTGATCTTGGGAGTTCCTTATTTAGGTGGAATACTATTTATTTGACAAGAATCTACACTTCTTCGATTCTTGCAGATGATTGGAGCAATGTTACTATAACTAAATCACAAGTTTCAAATGCAGATTGGTTAAATCAAAGTCAGGCTGACAGTTTATATTCAGGGCTTCAATGGGGATATAATATGACGGCCCCATTTAGTAACTGGTTATCAACATTTAATTTTGATTATAATCAGACAACAGAAGCAAATGCTTATACGGATTCAATAGTTCTAGCAAATAATAATTCATGGTTATCTACATATAATGCTACATATCACACCATCTCGCAAGACGTCTCAGTTAACCGAAGCGTGTGGGAATCAACCTATAACGCAACTTATGCAGCAAATACTGGAGAAAATGCATCTTGGAATCAGTCTCTAGCTAATAGTTTATACGCCCCAAACACCACTGCAGGGATTCAATCATTACTGACTAATGCAAACCTCACCCTCTCAAAAAAAATAACTTTTGCATTCGGAGAGGTAATAGACAATATTATCGCTACTTGGATTAGAATAAATGGGAATCTAAATGTTACAGGAAATACCACCCTCGAAGGAAATATAGATATAACTGGAAATGTTCATATTAATGGAAATGTATCCTTTAAACGCCCCTATGGAATGTTTTCCTCAACACAAACACAAACAATAGCAGTTGCAAATACAGCTTATCCCGTAACCTTTAACTGGACAGAAGATAGCTATGAACTTACAAAGTCATCGGATAATGCTAATTTCTCCTTCGGACAAACTGGAGATTATTTAATAGAGCTATCTGCGATAGTTGATACCTCTTCTCCAAATAAACATGTTGAAATGTGGGTTCAAAAAAATGGGGTGAATGTTCCAAGAAGTAATACTCATGTAGAAATAACCTCTTCCACAACAGAAAGTTTGATCGTCGTACCATTTATACTAGATATGAATTTAACAGACCAGTTTAGAGTTATGTGGGCAAGCGACGATACTGGCACCAGGCTTCTTAATACAGCCAATACTAGTTACTCTCCGGGAAGCCCTTCAATAATAATGACTGTAAGTAAAATCAGTGAGATTACCCCTTAAGAGAAATGGATATAAAATGGGGATTAAGATAAAAAAACTTACTTTTTATATAAGCTTCTTATTATTTTTTCTCGTAACAATCTCTGCGTATAGTTATGGACAAGGAACTTACGGAGCAGACTGCTATACATCCGGATGTTCTGCTAGCTCCCCAGTAAACCCCGAAAATACTCCAGGAGTTAGTCTCTCGTCACCAAGTTCCTCGGGAGGAGGGTGTTTAACAAACTGGACCTGCTCTTCTTGGACTTCTTGTATTAATGAATTTCAAACAAGAGAATGCATAAAAGAAAAACCCTCTTGTTATGCAGATATTAAAAAGAAACCATCTGAAATCCAAAATTGTTCTATTCCTGAATCTAACCAGAGTAATGAAACAGCCTCTGAAGGAAATAATCCCCCTAAAATCAATTTAAACAAAGATAACCAAAGCTTAATCACTGGAGTAATTATTTTTTTAGTTCTTATTCTATTTACAGTTCTTATTATCTATAAGATACATAGGAGAAGAAGATACTTACGTCACGGATACTAACCAAAGGCAATGGTTTATAAACCAAGAAAAAGATCTCATTATGTATTAAGTCTTGGGCCCTTGTGCTTTCAAGGCTTGCTCAAGATGGAATTCTTGATGATATAATATGAAAAAATTCGAAGAACTTGGCTTAAGCCAGGAATTACTAACAATTATTCGAGAAGCTGGATTTGAAACACCCTCGGAAATTCAAGAGAAGACAATTCCCCTAGCCATTGCTGGGAAAGATATTATAGGGGCGGCAGCAACAGGAAGCGGAAAGACCCTTGCGTTTGCTTCTTCAATGATTGAAAACCTAAGACCAGATAAGACAACTCAAGCATTAATTCTAACACCAACACGAGAGCTAGCAGAACAAGTAGCAAGTTCTATAAGTTATTTCTCACGGAATAGAAAATTAAAAGTTCTATCTGTCTACGGGGGAGTAAGTATTGAAACTCAAATAAGAAAAATTCCCGGAGCAGACATTATTGTTGGAACCCCGGGAAGAATTCTAGACCACCTAGAAAGAAGAACACTTAGGTTGAACAAGATAAAATTCCTAGTTTTAGACGAAGTAGATAGGATGTTCGATATGGGATTCTTACGTGATGTTGAGAAAATACTCTCTCAGTGTTCAAAAGAAAGACAAACTATGTTATTCTCAGCTACTGTTTCAGCAGATATGGGACATCTAGCAAGACGACATACAAGAGACGCTGTCGAAGTTTCTGTAAAATCATACATAGATCATTCAAAACTAAAACAAGTCTATTATGATGTAGACAACGATGAGAAATTTTCTCTTCTTGTTCACCTCCTTGAAAAGGAAAATGGAAACTTGGTAATGGTTTTCTGTGGAACTAGACATAAAGTAGACTTTGTTGCAAAGAATTTGGAGAAGCAAGGAATTAATGCTCAAGCAATCCATGGTGGTTTAACTCAGAACAAAAGAACGTCGGTTTTAGGTGACTTCCAAGGTCAAGGGGTTGGAGTTTTAGTTTGCACAGATGTTGCCGCACGTGGGCTTGACATAAAAGAAGTTTCTCATGTTTACAATTATGATTTACCCCCAACAAGCACAGAGTATATTCATAGAATTGGTAGGACAGCAAGAGCGGGAAGAGAGGGGAAAGTAATCAACTTGCTAAGTAACAGAGACTATGATAATTTCAATAATATTCTAAGAGACGAACATCTACATATAGCACAAGAACCAAAGCCAGAATTCAAGAAGATCTATGTTGAAATGACAAGAAGTTTTGGAGATCGGGGCAGAGGCTTTGGTGGAGGAAGAGGGCAACCACGAAGATCTAGCGGGGGGAATAGACCACAAAGAAGATTTGGCGGAGGAGCGCGGGAGAGCGGGAGAAGATTTGACAATGACGAAAGCCCTCGAAACAGACACGACCACGGACCAAGGACCGGACCAAGAAAGGAAAGGACAAACAGATTTTCTAGTAGAACCAACAGTCAACAGGGTAGAAAAAGAAGCAATTTCAATAGTAGATCTAGGAGAGGAAATTGGTAATTTCTCCCGCATAGTGATTCACAAGCTTTAAAAATCACACAAACACTAAGTCTACATTCGAATTATTCGGTTTCTAGAGTTTTGAAAAGAGTCAATTAAATGTAAATCCCAAAAATGACAGAAATAACACTCGCCCAAGAAAGAAAGAAAATAGACATTGAAGCAGTTCTACATCCTTTTGTTAAAGAGTGGTTTTTTTCAAAATTCCTAGATTTTTCTCTCCCACAAAAATACGGCGTTCTTGCGATTCACGAAAAAAAGAATATTCTTATCTCTGCTCCAACAGGCGGAACAAAAACACTCACAGCTTTTCTAGCAATTCTAAACCAATTAGTAACTCTAGCAGAAAAAAAACAGCTAGAAGATAAAGTCTACGCAATTTACTGCTCTCCCCTAAAAGCATTATCTAATGACATTCACAAAAATCTAATAGAACCCCTAGAACAAATAAAAAAAATAGCAGAATCACACGAGATTAAACTTCAAGAAATTCGCGTCGGTTTGAGAACAGGAGATACAACCCAGTCTGAAAAAGCAAAAATGGCAAGAAAGGCCCCACATATTTTAATCACAACCCCAGAATCCCTTGCAATTGTTTTAACCTCTAAAAAATTCGTTGAATCTTTTCAAGGAGTTGAGTACTGCATACTAGATGAAATTCACTCTTTAGGTAATAAGAGAGGAGTTCACCTTAGTCTAAGTTTAGAAAGACTAAATGAAATAACAAAAAAGGTTCCAGCAAAGATCGGCCTAAGCGCAACAGTAGAACCACTAGAAGAAGTTGCAAAGTATCTAGTAGGAATTGATGATAAAAGAAAAGTAGAAATTGCAAAAATTCCTTTTACAAAAGAAATAGACATTCAAGTTCTAACACCAGTTGAAAATCTTCTAGAAGAACCAAACCCCTACATCCCAATGTATCATTTAATCAACGACTTAGTTAAGGAACATAAAACAACACTAATATTCACAAATACAAGAAGTGCAACAGAAAGAGTTGTTAACTATCTAAAAGACAAATTCCCAACAGAGTACGGAGACCACAATATTGCTGCACACCACTCCTCTCTAAGTAAAGACAGCCGTTTTGATGTTGAAGAGAGGCTAAGAAGAGGTGACCTGAAAGTTGTTGTCTGTTCAACATCTCTAGAGTTAGGTATTGATATTGGTTACATAGATCTAGTTCTTCTTCTAGGTTCGCCAAAAGCCTCCTCAAGAGCACTACAGAGAATAGGGAGGGCCGGGCACAGACTTCACGAAGTTGCAAAAGGAAGATTTATTGTCTCGGATTTAGACGATCTAGTTGAATGCTCTGTAATTCAAAAAGAAATGATTGAAGGAAAAATCGATAAAATAACCTTCCCAAAAAATTGTCTCGATGTTCTAAGTCAACAAATTTACGGAATGGCAATTCACAAAGTCTGGGATTCAGAAGAAATGCTAAAAACAATTAGAAAATCTTATTGTTATCACGAATTAACAAAAGATGATTTCTTATCAATAATTAGTTACCTATCAGGAGAGTATGATTTAGAAAAAAGCCACGTCTACGGAAAAATTTGGTACGACAAAGAAACAAAACAAATAGGAAAAAGAGGAAAAATGGCTAGAGTAATTTATATGACAAATGTGGGAACAATACCTGACGAATCATTCATAACAGTAAAGATGCAAGGTGGAGAACAAATAGGATTCATGGATGAATCATTCTTAAGTAGAATGAAAAAAGGGGATGTTTTTGTTTTAGGTGGGAAAAAGTACATGTATCTCTACACAAAAGGTATGAATCTTTATGTAAAATCAGAAATCAAAAGGCCCCCAAGTATCCCTTCCTGGGTTTCAGAATCTCTACCTCTCGCATTCGAATCCGCAATGGAGATAAACAGACTCAGACAACTAATAAAAGAAAAGTTCTCTCAAAATAAATCAAAAAAAGAAATAATAGAACTAATAAAAGAACATATGTATCTCAATGAGAAAATTGCCAAAGAAATATATCAATATTTTTACCAGCAGTATAAGTTTTCAGAATTTCCAGATGAGAAACTGATCACAGTAGAAAAATATTATGATACAAAAGAAAAGAAAAATTATCTTTTAGTAAATAGTATGTATGGCAGACGTGTTAATGACGCCCTGTCTAGAGCAATTGGATATTTAATGGGCTTAACAGGAGGAAGAGACATAGAAATGGGTATATCTGACAGAGGATTTTACTTTGCAGGGGAGATAATGCATCTTGATAAAGCACTAAAATATCTAAATGAAAACAACTTAGAAGAAACCTTGAAAGAGGCAATTGAAAAAACAGACATCCTAACAAGGAGATTCAGACACTGCGCAACAAGAAGTTTGATGATTTTAAGAAATTATAAAGGAACAAAGTCAGTAAAGAAACAACAGATGAAATCCCACTTCCTTATTGCTGCAGTAAAGAAGATATCTAAAGAATTCCCTATACTAAAAGAAGCTAAAAGAGAGGTATTAGAAGATTTAATGGACTTAGGGAATGCTAAGAGGGTCCTTGGTCAAATTTCAGAAGGAAAGATTAAGATAAAAATATTTGAAGCAAACATCCCTTCTCCATTCGCACTTGGATTACTCATTCAAGGACATATGGACTTACTTAAGATGGAAGACAAACAAGCTTTCCTAAAAAGAATGCACGAGATCTATACAGAAGAGATTCAAAAGAAAGCATTCGGAATAAGCTACGAGAATAAAAGTGTAGAAGAGCTGTATAAAGATTTGTAAAATGGAAAAGTTTCTCTTGTTAAACAAATCAGTCTTCTTCCCAGAAGAAGGAATTCTAGCAATAGGAGACTTACATCTAGGATATGAAAAGATGTTGAAAACATCTGGTTTTGAATTTCCAATAAATCAGATAAAAGAAACGAAGCAAGAGCTAGAAAAGATATTCCTCGAAATAAAAAAGCAAAAATTCAAATTAAAAAAGATAGTAATTCTGGGAGACCTAAAGCATCACTTTAATTTCGAGGTTGAAGAGAAATTTGAAATAAGGAAACTTTTATCCTTCTTAGAAGAGAGTGTTAGCCGAGAAAACATAATAATCCTAAAAGGAAATCACGAGAAGATTAACTTCAGAGAAGCAGAGTATAAAGACTATTTTGTAGAAAAAACCGTAGCGTTCACACACGGAGATAAGCTCTTCCCAAAAATTCTTGACAAAAAAATAAAAACAATTGTGATGGGGCACTTACATCCCGCAGTTCTTATTCACGATCCTAAAAGTCATAAGAAGGAAAAGTATAAATGTTTTCTTGTAGGAAAGTGGAAAGGTAAAACAGCGATAGTTCTCCCGAGTTTTCTTCAGATAATAGAAGGAACAGACATTCGTTCAGAATCAGCCAGGCACAAGGATAATAACTTTTTAATAATTCCTAGGAAGAACCTTCTTAAGTTTAAGGTTTTTATCCCAGATAAAACAGGAAAGGTTTTTGAGTTTCCGAAATTAGAAAGGATTAATTAGAATATTTAATAAAAGAATATTGTGTTAGAGTACTGTTGCTCGGGCAAGTAAGAACCAAATCACCCTTACTAAGGTGTTCTAAGTCTTTTCCAGAAGGAAGTACTACCATACCTAAATTACCATGTAAGAAGTCAAAATCCCGTTGACCTGCCTGAGTTGATCCTCTCCAACCAATAGCTGTTAATTCATTTGGCCTATCAACAAAGATCCCTGGAGCAACAAATAATGTACCTTTTTCCTTTGTTCCAAGAACAGCACATCTAAGAAGGTAATAGGGAAAAACTAGTGCAAATCTATTCTCTAAAGCATTTCCCTTAAATTGAAGATACATCTTTTGGGGAGAACTATCTTCTGGTCCAGATTCAGCACTTACCAATTCAAAAGCCATAAATCCAAACATAAAAAACCCTTTTTATAGGTTACTACAAGCCCTTCTTGAATAAAAGATAAAGATTAAGCATAAAGCAAAGATAACTAAAAAAATCCCCGCAAAGGAGCTAAAAAAAATACCCCCCTTAGAGATAACATCCCCGGTAAGGTTAGTCCCGAAAGAAAAAACAATAATAGCAAGTAAAGAAAGAAACCCTAAAAGAACAAGAGCAAATGAGGGTTTAAGTGGTCTAGCGAGAGGGTCTCTTATAATCAAGTCTAATAACTGACTGTCTACTTCTCTTTTTTTAGGGCGTCCTGCACTTGAAAGATTCTGTTCAGAAATTAATCTTGCAGTTTCCCCGTCAAAAGTCGATTTATCTCTAGAATATTCTTCTGCAATTCTTCTCTTTAGATCATCTGTTTCAAATTTGTGTAATCTTCTAGCCGCAGCATTTTCAGCTTCGTAAAGAGGTATTTTTCCCTTAGAATCATAAGGCAGGTCTTTATCACCCATTTTAAGATTAGAACTTAACCTTTACAACTTCTCTCTCAGCAGGTTCGATCTTAATATATTCCTTCTCTTTTCTTCCGTACATTCCTGCAAAGAATTTTCCAGGGAAAGTTGTACAAAGATTATTGTAGCTCAAAATTGAGTCATTGTAGTTCTGTCTAGCATAAGCTACTCTATCCTCTGTTGAAGCTAACTCTTCCTGTAGCTTAGCAAAATTCTCATTTGCCTTTAGATTAGGATAATTTTCAGCAATAGCGAATAGCTTACCAAGAACAGACTCTAATTTATCATCTGCCCTAACTTTAGCAGGTAAGTCTTTAGCGCCCATAAGTGCTTTTCTAGCACTAGAAACCTCCTCCATGATACTTTTCTCGTGCTTCGCGTAACCCTTAACAGTCTCGAGTAAATTAGGAATTAAATCAGATCTTCTTTTCAGTTGCACATCAATTTGACTCAGAGAATTATCAATTCTATTTGAAAGAACAGCAAATCTATTATAGTAAGAGAATAGTATAATTACAACTAAGACTACAATCGCAATAATCAGCCATATCCACCATAACATCTTAGAAACCTAAACAAAAAAGAATTTATAAATCTTAGTACCCGTACTTTTTGTATCTTTTTCTTTTATTTATTCTTATTAAAAGTAAAATAATAACTAGGATTATCAATGCAACAAGAATAACATAAACCCACGGGCTTGCTTTTCCTTCAGCAGCTTCTCCAGCGTGTTCTGCGATCTCTCCACCAGCTTCTTTAATAACTTCTACAATCCCGGTTGGTTCTGTAGGGGGTGCTGTGGCAGCAGGAACAACATCATGTATTGTTTTAGCTAGAAGAGTTGCTTTACTGTTATTTATTGCAATTAGATTTAAGTAAAGATCATAATAACCATCGCTGTTTA
>CABMGN010000007.1 GCA_902385635.1 uncultured archaeon
GGAAATTCTTTCGTCGGCAGGCTCTTGGCTCAAAATCTTGACGATATAATAACTTTCTACGGAATTCTAAAGATGGGTTCTGCTACTACAACATCAGCGACCTCCACCAAAGCCAGCTCTACTCTACCGGTGGTCGCTACCGAAGTTGCAACTACCAGCACAGATAGCCTCTCTCAGTTTTCCGGAAAATACCTTGATTTTAATATGAGAGAGATCGCTTTTTCTCCGACTAAAAAAATTCTTTCTCTAGTTTATAATCCTGCTGGAGATGGAAGTAAAATAAGCGTTTCAAATTTTGATGGCACAAAAAAACAAGTTGTTTTATCTTCTCCGCTTAGAGAATGGCTCATTTATTTCCCAACAGAAACAAAAGCTGTTTTAGCTACTAAACCTTCAGGAAGCACGGATGGTTTCGCTTACATTTTAGACATAGCTAAGGGCGTTCTTACAAAAGTTGCCGGCAATTTGCCAGGACTTACAGTCCTTCCTTCAAGAGATTTATCTTCTGTTCTTGTAGGAAGCGGGGGGCAAACTGTTTCTCTTTCAATAACAAAAATAAAAGATGGAAGTATTCTAGGAAGCCTTAACCCATTGCCTGAAAAATGTGTTTGGGCAAAGAAAGACAACACAACACTCTATTGTGCTGTGCCCGAATCAATACAAAACAGCTTTTATCCTGACGCATGGTATAAGGGGCTTATTTCTTTCAATGACCAAATATGGAAAATAGATACTAAAGCAGGAATCTCAAAATCTATTTCTACCCCAGAAATTGATGCGAATACCTCAATAGACGCAGTGAACCTTGATATATCTCCGGATGATAATTACCTAACTTTTACAAACAAAAAAGATCTCACTTTATGGGGTTTGACCTTGGAGACCCCTGTTGCAACTTCAACTGCCACTTCAACCGCAGTAACAAATACATCGCTAAAAAAATGAATGGATTTGAAAATATGAGAATATTCAATGGGGAAGGAGAAGAGTCAATTCCAAATAATGTTGAGAATGAGTCACTGTTAGAGAAGAAAAGAGAGTCTATCAGGAAAAATTTTCAAGAAAAAAGAGAGGGTATAGTAAGAAACCTTCTAACTTCTAAAATTATCAGTAACGGAATAAATCTCATGCCTTTTGTGGGGGGGGAGGTAAGATGGTTGCTGAATCAATTATCGGACGAGAAATGCACGAAGAGAGATTGTCTGGCAAAGAGAGAATAATCCATGGCGCTGTAGGCGCAGGAAGCTTAGCGCTTGATTTTGTCGGGATTGGAGAAGTAGAAAAAGGCGTTATCTTAGTTGGTAAAGGTGTTGGATTGATGGAAAAAATTGGGGCATATATGACAAAAAAAGGTGCAATAAAAAGTGCAACAATTTTTTACAAAACTGCTAGATTCATGTCTGAGCACCCTGAAATTACCCAGGAAGCAGAAACCATCGCTGAAACGAATTTAAAGTCTTTCATAAAAAATATGCAGAATTATAAAAAAGGCATCAGAAAATAAGGAAAAAACATTAGATCAATAAAAAATAAAGTAATTATGGAAACAGAATTGAAAATAATTTTAGACAAACTGATTGAGTTTGGGGAAGACAGAGAGGAACTTTGGTACTGGCTGGATATTTTCCCCGACTTAGAAAAGAAAGAACAGATTAAAATTTTTAATCTTTTTAAGGAAGAACAAAAAAAACTCTCGGTTGTTTAAACACAAATTTTTTATAGTTTTTCTATATCAACTAACTATTTAATTGATTGCAGATCTTCTTTTATAATCTCTCGTAAAATTTTATCTACTTTTTCTTGAGTATTATTACGAATTTTTTTTTCTAAAAGAGAAAGCTCCTCTAGAAAAAATTCAGTGGGTCTTTTTTCCACAATACATTTTTCTTCAAGTTGTTTAGATTTGAGATTAAAATTTTCAATGGATTCTTCAATTACAAGATCGATTACAGATTGAACATCAATTAATTGATCATCATTATGAGAAGATGTTTTCGCATCTTCTTCTTGTTTATGATTTAAAGAAGATTTAGAACTCATAAATTAAATTTTGTTACACAAAAAACGCAAAGAAATTTTACTTCAACATAAAAGATATATTTTTTAGAACTTTTCTCCCTTCCATATTTTTTCTTCAATGTCTGGCTTTATCAAACTTACAATAGAATTTCTCGGTATAAGTCTACGAAATAAAGCTCTAGGTATTCTCGAACTAACATATTTAAGAGATTCGGTAAATGTTTTTTTCTGAACACCTAATTCTTTTTGAAAATCTGGATTATCTATTTGCCTTTCAGCAGACTCAGCAGACTCAGCAAGATTGTCTGGAAGAATTCCTTTATTTTTTTCGTGTGAAAATGATTCAATATTCATAAAGTAAATTGTACTATAAAACGCGAGCTTTGACAAGCAAATATACAGTTAGCCATATGAGGTGACATTCTTCTTGGATTGGGGTGACAAAGGTTAACTGAACAGCAAAATAAAGTTATGCTAAAAACCGAATTCAGAATTTCTCTTCCTTTTCTTCATCTCCAGACTCTACATATTTTACAACCAATCTTCTTTCCTTACCCATGCCCACAGATTCAGTTTTGATATTTGGCTTGCCCTCAAGAAAAGTATGGATGATCATTCTCTCATAAGA
>CABMGN010000008.1 GCA_902385635.1 uncultured archaeon
AAAGAGAATTATTATCAATAATAACCAAAGCCCCAATAACTACAAACATAAGAATCAGAAGGATAATTTTCATTTTTTTGTCGAATTTAGAACAGTACTTTCATTCCCCTTCCAGTTCATGTTAATTGCATTTGAAGTAATTGCCTTTACATTACCAAAAGCACCACCCAACCAAGAAAAGTAAATCTTTCCTGCAGAAAACAAACCCGGAACTGTTTTATAATCAACTTGTTTGCCCGAGAAAACAAAAACCATACTTAAAACTAAAAAAAGAATTAGAACAATTATAAATATAGAAACAAGTTTATGACTAGATCTTTTAGCCTCTCCAAACATCCAGATAGCTAATAGCAACACTGCAAGAACAACAATAATCACCGTCCACATCTTGATATTTCAATATAAGAGAAATATAAAAAGGTTTCTAAGAATCAAAAGAGTACCCACAATTCTTAATTTCCCATATCTTCTTATCCAAATCATCTAAGGGAAAATCTTGGTAACAGAAAACTTTAGGGCGATTCTTATAAACCAAGCACAATTTTGTCTCTGGATCTAAAAACTTACACCCAAAACAGCACTGCCCACATTTTTTACATTGACCTTTTCTCTTACAAATCTTCTTCTTTACATAATTCTTGTCTACTAGCTTCATAAAATTCCTTCTTAGAAAGTTAGAGAATTTTAAAACAGACCTCATTTTAGTGATAGTTTTACGCCCCCACCGCGATTCGAACGCGGGTTACCACCGTACTCCAAAGGGTTGCATTGAGATGCTAGATTTTGGTCTCTCATCGAGACAAAATCGCCCAGTCTGGATTTAGCCAGTTGAATGAAACTCCAAAGAGTCTCAAACAAATTCCTAGCGAAATTTGAGAGGGTGATGTACTTGGCCTCTGTACTATGGGGGCTTGTCAATTAAAAGGCAGTTTTAGAATATAAAAAGATATCTTTTGGTAAATAGCCCCACCAGGATTCGAACCTGGGTCACCGCCTCCAGAGGGCGATATACTTGACCGCTGTACTATGGGGCTACAGCAATTTAAAAGAGGAAAAAGGGTATAAAAATCTATCAATAAACATTTATAAACTAAGGTTCAAAGACAGAAATATGAGTTTAACAAGAGCAAATAAGGTTTGGCTATTTATACTAGTCGTAGGCCTATTCTACATTTGTTTTTTATCAATACTAATAGATCAAACACAAGTAGTCTTTGAGAGAACAGTTCTTTTAGTTTTTTTAGCAGCAGGAGTTGCACTAATTCTTTCAATGGCACTCTCTAGTGTAGGTATAAATATGAAAAAGTTTAGATTTCTTCCAATAGAAATTTACGGGATAAAAATGTCTATAACCTTTTTTCTATTTTCAATTATAATTCTAAAAGTATTAGTGGGTTAATGCTCTGCCCTACTTGTTAAATATCTAGCAAGGTAGTAAGCACTTCCAAAAAGAATAACTCCGGGGAGCAAGGCAATTCCTAGTGTAGGAGCCAAAATACTTGTTCCTATTGCTCCAATAGTACCTGCCCCAATCGATTCCAACGCTCGAACAGCATGGGGAATAGATTTTTCGACATCCTTTTGCAAAGCATCAATCTGCATAATCATCTTACCATTTTTCAAAACTCGAATCTTTCGGTCTTCTTCAGAAATAACAAAAACAATGTTTCCTTTAATTTGGGAAGCACTTAAACCCGCACTATGCCGAGTACCAAAGTTTTTGAAAGTTTTTTTAGATTTAATCATAACTCCGTAAGCTTTCATAATTCCGTTGTGATCTATTACAACAGCACCATCCATTAGTGCAAGAGATTCTAGAAGTTTAGGGTTTTCAGTAACATTAAAAGGAGGAACATTTTGATTAACAAGCGGTTTGTACTCAACTGCCCCAATAACAAAAAGAGCACCCTCTCCCCTCTTGGCAATTCTCAGACCAACTTGCATAAGAGTTTCTTCAAGTTTTTTTATATCTTTTTTTATCATTTTAAAATAAGTTTAATCGATGGAAAAAAATTTGGAGAGTATTTAAATGTTATGAAAAACTATCCTCGCATCTACGATTTTTCCGTTAATAAGAGGATTAATATCTAATTCATAGACTCTTGGGTATCTTCTGGCGAACTCTACAAGATGCAAAAGGATTTCCTTTATCTTATTACGTTCTAGGTTAGAAACTTTTTTCGCGTCATTAATTTCAGATATCATTTCAAGGGCATCTTTCTCCTTAAAAAAATTAATAGCCCTGAAAGAAACATCTTTCTTCTCTTCGGTATGAATTCCCCCAGCACCAAAGGCAATAACCTTCCCAAACTCGGGGGTTTCTTTAATTCCCAGCAAAAATTCTTTTCCAGAAAGTTGCCTCTGAATCATAACTCCACTTGCTCCCGGAATCCTCATTAATTTCTCGAACGATTTCTCTAAAGAGGCATAGCTCCTAACACCAGTTATAACACCATCAACCTTATTTTTGTGTACTATTTGTTTACCTGAAACTTTAATAACTAAAGGGAATCCTAGCATAACAATGATTTTCCTCAAATCTTTCTTTCTAGAAACAAAAAACCCTTCAACTATTCCAAATCCTCTTGAAGCTAAAAAATCTTCTGCCTGTTTCTCAGTATAAACCTCTTTCATCCGAGAGGGAACCAAACCTATTTATATATAGTTTTCTAATTCGTTAAATGAAAAGAGAATTGAAGAATTTTTTCTATCCCAAAACGATTGCAGTAATTGGGGCATCGGGAACAGAAGGCAAAGTAGGACACACCTTAATGGAAAAACTAAAAGTCTTTGATGGAAAAGTTATCCCGGTAAACATCCACAGAGAGATAATTGAAGGAAAGCAAGCGTACAAAACAGTAAAGGAATACTCAAAAGAAATAGATTTGGCAATAATAGCAACACCCGCAAAAACAGTTCCAAGTCTTTTAAAAAAATGTGGGAAAAAAGGAGTAAGAAATGTTATTGTTATTTCTGCTGGTTTTGCAGAAACAGGAAATAAAAGACTAGAAAAAAAATTAATAAAAATTTCAAAGAAGAAAAGGATAACCGTCCTAGGGCCAAACTGTTTTGGGACAGCAAATCCCTATTCGAAGTTAGATTGTACTTTTTCTAATACCCATCCTGGAAAGGGAAACATAGCCGTTATTAGCCAAAGTGGCGCTCTTTGGAGTTACCTTTCAGATTTAAAATTAAAGAATAAAGGATTTTCGGGTTTCGTTAGCTTAGGGAATATGGCTCAGTTAGACTTTTCAGATTTTATAGAGTATTTCAATGAAGATGTAAAAACAAAAAAGATAATACTCTACATAGAGAAAGTAAAAGACGGGAAAAAATTCCTAGAAGCATGCCAAAAATCAAAAAAAGAGATAATTGCAGTAAAGGCAGGTAAAACCGAAGAAGGTAAAAAGGCGACAATAAGTCATACCGGAAGTCTTGCAACAGATTATAAAATATACGAAGGAATTTTCAAGCAAGCCGGAGTAACAGTTAAAGAGACTTTAGCTGAAGCGATTGGGATAAAAAAAGAAAAAATTCCTATTTTTAACAAAAGAGTTTTAATCTTGACAAACGCCGGGGGGGCTGGGGCATTAGTTGCAGATATATTAAAAAAACAAGGGAATAAAATTTTGAAACCAACACCACTAGATATTCTAGGTACAGCAAATGCAGAAAAGTACAAAATTGTTCTGGAAGGAATAGCAAAGAAAAAAGAGCACTTAGACGCACTAGTAGCAATTTTAACCCCCCAAGAGATGTCCCAACCCGAAGAAACCGCCCAGGCATTAATAAAGTTCAAGCATAAAACAAGAAAGCAAGTTATAGCCTGCTTTTTAGGAGAGAGGTCAATAAACAAAGCTAAGAGATTACTACAAAAAAACAAGATAGTTTGTCTAACTCATTGTTGTTAAAATGAAATCTAAAGAAAATATTTCGAAAGTAATGAATATTCTAGAAAAGCATTATCATCACGAAGAGAGAACTACCCTAAACCGGATGCGAAAAAAGCCCAATGCTTTCAAAATACTAATTGCTTGCCTACTAAGTCTAAGAGCAAAAGATGAGGTAACAGATAAAATTTCAGAGAATCTCTTCAAGGTAGCAGATACCCCGGAAAAAATTTTAAAACTACCTACAAAAAAATTAGAAAAAATAATCTTTTCTTCCGGGCATTATCATAAAAAAGCTCAGACATTAAAAAGTGTTTCAAAAGAGCTCATTCAAAGATTTAAATCAAAAGTTCCAGAGGATAAAGAAGAATTAATGAGCATAAAAGGAATAGGCCAGAAAACATCAAATATTGTTCTCTCTTTCGCATTTAATAAAGAATTCATACCCATAGACACCCACTGCCATAGAGTTTCAAATAGACTTGGTTGGGTAAAAACAAAAAATGCAGACCAAACAGAAGTAGAGATCATGAAAATACTTCCAAAAAAATACTGGCAAGAATTTAATGGTATTTTTGTTTTGTTTGGAAGAACCATCTGCCAACCAATTTCTCCCTTCTGTAGTAAGTGTCCAGTATCAAAATACTGTCCGAGAATTAATGTTAAAAGAAGTCGTTAAGCCCGTACAATAACCTTAAGTGGAATCTCGCTAAGAGACACTTCAACAGAGTCTCTTTTATTAAAATCATAAATTTCCTGGTCTACTGTAACTATTCCACCATAATCTCTAGTTGATTCAAATCTTATGCTTCTATCCTCAGGAATTTCTCCAGAAAGGATTGTTGCTCTATACAAACGATTTCCCATATAGGGTTCTCTAACAATAAATTTTAATGTTTTTTCATCAAACCCGAAGCAGCTTCCTCCTGCAGATTTATACCACGCACTAGAACCAGTTCCAGTTGTTACAATAACCCCGGAACTCCTCTGCTCTTCTTTAGCATCATTAAAATCTATTATATATCTAGAAGAGTGAAACTGGGTAGAAGTTCCAACATAAACATCATTAAGAGCAAGTTCATCTAAAATTTTTCCATTCAGTATAACTTTAATTCTCTGTCTTTCAATTATTTTAAAATTCCCTTCAAGAATACTTTCTAGAATTTCCATTTCATCAGCTTTCAAACTTTTCAGAAAACCCTCACTTTTTTCAGGTTCAGAATTAATTCCAAGAATTAACTGATTTTTAACTAGGTGGGACGCTCTAATAAAAGTCCCATCCCCCCCAATACTTATAACTAAGTCCACACCTTCATAAAAATCTTCGCGTAACTCACCCGAAAGAGCAGAAACAAAGCTAATTTCTCTCTTAGAAAGAATATCTTTAACCTTTTTCAGAGTGCTTAAGTGAATTTCTGTGTTTCTTTCGTTATAAACAATTAAAACTTTTTCAAACATTTTAGGCATAGAAAAGTAACAAGAAACCTTTATAAATACCTTCCCCCAAAATTTAGTTATCATGAAGAGAAGTTCTAGACGTTGGAAAAAGAAAGGCCAGATGAGGTGGAAATGGCAAAGAAAAAGACTCAGAAAAGAAAAACATAAGAGAAAGCAGAGAAGAGCTAGAGCTGGATAAGCACTTATTTCTTAAAATAATCCTAAAGTAATAACGCTGAAGGTAAAACTACCAAAATATCCCCATAATCTTTATAAGCCAACTTGGGATTCTAGTATAGATTAAAATGGTGGTGTCAGAAATTTGGACAGAGAAATATCGTCCTCAAAAGTTCTCAGAAGTTGCAGGTCAAGAAGAGATAGTCAAGCGTATAGAAGCCTTGACAAGTTCCCTAAATATACCACATCTCCTATTTGCAGGTCCTGCCGGGACAGGTAAATCAACCTTGGCCCTAATTGTAGTAAGAGAATTATTCAAAGAAAACTGGAAAGATAACTACTTAGAACTTAACGCTTCGGATGAAAGAGGAATTAATATTGTAAGAGAGAAAGTAAAAAGCTTTGCACGAACAAAATCTTTAGGAGAAGTACCTTTCAAAGTAATTTTCTTAGATGAAGCAGATGCACTAACTCCTGAGGCTCAGCAAGCTCTGAGAAGAACAATGGAGAATTACTCTGCAACATGTAGATTCATCCTATCCTGCAACTATTCAAGCAAGGTAATTGATCCCATCCAATCTCGTTGTGCAATATTCAGGTTCAGACTTCTAGAGAAAAAAGATATTGAGAAGGTAATAAAAAAAATAACAGAAAAAGAAAAAGTAGAAATAACCCCCGAAGCATTTGAAATTCTATATGAAGGAAGTGAGGGAGATTGTAGAAGAGCAATAAACCTTCTTCAGTCAACATGCTCTATAACCCCGAAAATAACCCCAGAGATAATTTCAACAGTAATCTCTAATGCAAAACCAAAAGATATTCGTGTTGTTTTAGATTATGCTTTATCGGGAGACTTCCAGAAATCAAGAGATAAACTTCTAGATGTAATGTTAAAAGAATCCATTTCAGGTCAGGACGTTATCAAAGCGATTCAGAAAGAAGTTTGGAATCTTCCAGTAGAGCCAGATATCAAAGTGAAACTAACAGAAAAAACAGGTGAAACCGAATTCAGAATTGTTGAGGGAAGTGATCCATTCATACAGTTACAGTCTCTGTTAGCAAGTTTTGTTCTAGCAGGGTTAGGTAAAAATTAATTTCCATAAAAATGGCAGAAGAAATTAAACCAAAGAAACCAGGAGTAGGATTCGGAGTAATGCTTCTAAAAGGAAATAAAATTCTCCTCGGTAAAAGGCACGAAGATCCGGAAAAAGCAGATTCTGTATTTAAGGTAAGTAACTGTTGGACAATGCCGGGGGGAAAGTTTGACTACGGAGAATCTTTCGAGGAGGGAACCGCTAGAGAAGTCTTAGAAGAGACAGGAATAAAGCTAAATTCTATAGAAATGATAGGTGTTAATAGCGATATAAACGAACACGCACATTTCATAACTCTAGGATTTCTATCAGAAGATTTTGAAGGAGATCCGAAAGTAATGGAGCCAGATGAAATAACAGAATGGCAATGGTTTGATTTAAACAATTTGCCGCAGAATATGTATTTTCCAAGTACAAAAGTTCTGGAAAATTACAAAAAAGGAAAATTCTATATTAAACCTCTAAAAAATATAGAAATCGAATTAAGAAGTTTTATTTCGAAAGAAGATTACGAAAGGCTTCTAAGATTCTTTAGAGAAAAAGCGACACTTGTAAAAGAGGACTTTCAAGAAACCCATTATTTTAATTCCGAACAAGACTTAAGAATACAAAAGAATAATTTCGGTTGTAAAATCTGGTTAAAGAAAGGAAAAATCCACGATGAAGCCAGAGAAGAGTTGGAAATAAAATTAACAAAAGAAGATTTTGAGAAAGTGCAAGAGCTCTTTGCTATACTCAACTATGGGGTCTCAATAAAATGGTTGAGAGACAGAAAACAGTTTGATTGGGAAGGGATAAAGGTTTGTCTAGATCTTACAAAAGGATACGGGTATATAATTGAATTGGAAAAAATAGGCTCGGAGCTAGACAAGGTTAGAATTTTAGAAGAACTTAGGCAGAAGTTCATTGAACTAAGGGTTCCTTTAACACCAAGAGAAGAATTTGAAAGGAAATTTGAGGATTACAAAAATAACTGGCAAGAAAAAATAAAATGAGCCCCTCAAAAAAACAAGAGACTTGGATCGAAAAATATCGTCCTCAAAAATTCTCAGACATTAAGGGCCAAGACCAAGCACTAGAAAAACTAAAAGCATTCTTAAAATATTTTGGAGGAAAGGGGAAAAAGTCTATTCTTTTACACGGCCCACCCGGGACAGGAAAAACAACAATAGCAATGGTTGCTGCAAAAGAATCAAACTCAGAAATCTTTGAGCTTAATGCTTCCGACCTAAGAAACAAAGATAAGCTAAAAGAAATCCTAAGACCGGCAATTGAACAAAAGTCCCTAGGTAAAGAGAAAAAAATAATTCTAGTTGATGAGGTAGACGGTATCTCAGAAGTCGATCGTGGGGGTTTAAGTGAGTTAATATCTCTTCTAGAAATAACAACACATCCAGTAATAATAACTGCTAATGATGTTTGGAGCAGAAAGTTAAGTGACTTGAGGAAAAAATGTGAGATAATCCAGTTAAAAGACGTAGACAGCAAGATAATATCAGATGTTCTAAAAGATATTTTAGGAAAAGAATGTCTTGTTCTAAATGAAAACATAATAGAAAGCATAGCTGCAAGAGCGAGAGGAGATGTAAGAGCAGCGGTAAATGATCTTCAAAGTGTTTCTAGAATGAGAGATCCTTCAAAGATAATCCTAGATGAAAGAAACAAAGAGATAGATATCTTTACAGTAATGAAAAAAATTCTAAGAGAGAAACCAACAAACGATACCTTAAAACTATTCGACTCTCTAAACATGAATATAGATGAAATTCTACTCTGGTTTGATGAGAATATACCTGAAGAATACCAAGGAGAAGAGCTAGTTCGTGCTTATGAACTAATGAGTAAAATAGATGTGTTTAGAGGAAGGGTACATAAGCAGCAGTACTGGAGGTTTTTAGTGTATCAGAACCTTTTACTTAGCTACGGTATTGCTTCTGCAAAAAAAAGAGTGAAGACAAGATATACAACATACAAAAAACCAGAAAGAATTCTTAAAATCTGGCTACATAACCAGAAAACACTAAAGAAGAAATCAATAGCAATAAAATATTCTCAATATGTACATGTTGGAGAAAAAAGGGCACTGAATGAGTTCAGGATAATCGGTCCAATTCTTGCGAACAATTCTAAAATTCAGAAAGAGCTAAAACTTTCAGAAGAAGAAATTCAGTACTTAGATTATTATAAAAATAAAGATTAATTCTAAAACTAACATTGAGCGCCAGTTGTAGCTGAACTTCCAGCCCCGCCGCCAAATCCTGCAGCAGCTGGAGTTGTTGAAAGAGTTTGAGAACACTCTGTTGGAGCATTCTTGAAAGCGCTACATATCGCAGCTTTAACATCTTCTGAACTTCTACTTAAGGAAGTTTCAACCCCGTTGATTATTACAGTTGGACTTCCAGAAACACCCTTAGAATTTGCGTTCTGTTCTTCTGCAGCATACATTGTAATACCGTCTGTAGTCATACAAGCATTAATCTTACTCTTATCAATTCCCAATTTACTGTATATAACAGTTAATAAAGGGTCTAAGCAGGTAGCATCTCCATTACAAGAACCAATAGATGATGTTGTAGCAAAATTTGTTACATAGTCTAAATATTTAGTAGGATAGTTCTTTTCTACACATAACTGTCTCTCTGCTTCAACTTTTTCAAAATCACCATGCATTGCTCCAATCTGTCTTATCTTAAAATCAATCTTGCTTCCAAATAATTTTGCTGCAGGAATAGCTGCTTTTTCCATTTGTAATCCATACGGACAATAAGTAAATACATAAAGCTCAACAGAAGGCTTGTCAGTCTTAGGAATTTCTGCAGGAGGTTGGTCAGTAGGGGTAGTTGACTCTTTAATTAAAGGCAATAAAGCAGAAGTGTACATTTTTCCGTCTTTAGTAACATATAAAGGGATATCCTGAGATTTGTAAGTAACAGTAATTAAGTATAACCCGTTAGATTCACTAATGTTTTTCAAAGTAACATTTGAATCTGCAATTGTGTTTAGATAGCTAATTAAATTATCTCCAGCTTTAGTTGCAGAAACATTTCCCCCAGATAAACCCAAGAAAGGGACAAGTAATATAATAGCAATAATACCAAAAACGAATGTAGCTATGATCCACGGATTCTTTTTCAAAGAATTTGATGAAGAAGTTTTCTTTTCCTCGTGATGTTCAACATGCTCTTTATGTTCCTCTTTTTTCGTATGCTCTTCAGCCATGGTTACAAAATAGATTCTGGCTTTAAAAACATTATGGAATTGAAGTATATTATTTTGGAAACAAAGGATTAAAAATATCTGAAACATATTTAGTTAGTAAAAAAGAGTTGAAAATGTCATATGATATAATTATTGGGAGAAATGCTGCAGACAAGAAAGACTTAGGGGATAAAGGTCTTGCACTGATTGGAAAAGGCTACGTTAAGATGGGGCAGTATACTTCTCTAAGCAATAGAATCTATATGGATGTCGCACGAAGTCATGTTGTCCTTGTTGCAGGAAAAAGGGGTTCAGGAAAATCCTACACTCTAGGAGTTTTAGCAGAAGAGATCGCAGGTTTACCAAAAGAAGTAAGCCAAAACATTGCTTCTCTTATTTTTGATACAATGGGGATTTACTGGACAATGAAATACAAAAACCAAAAAGATAAAGAATTATTAGACGCATGGGGGTCACCAGCAAAAAATCTTCCGGTAAAGGTTTTTGTTCCATACGGACACTTTCAAAGTTACTTAGAAAAAGGAATACCTGTAGATGAAAGGTTCGCACTTGATATAACAGAACTTGAAGCAGAAGATTGGATTCTAACTTTCGGGTTGGATATAATTAATCCCGTATCTGTTTTAATCCAAAGAGCTCTTCTAAGATTACAAGAAAGAGGAAAATTTAATATTGGAGATGTGGTCTCGGAAATAGAATCAGACAATAAAAGTGATCAGGAAATAAAAAATGCTGCAGCAGGTTTATTTGAAGCAGCAAAAACATGGGGAATCTTTTCAGAATCTTCAGAAGAATCAACAAAAGTAAGAGATTTACTAAATGCCGGCATGACTTCTATTTTAGATCTTAGTGTTTACAATTCCGTAGGAGCATTCAATGTAAGGGCCCTAGTAATTAGTCTCCTATGTAAAAAAATATTTAATGAAAGAATGGAAGCAAGAAAAAAAGAGGAAATAAGAGAGGTTTCAAGAGGATTAACTTACACTTCAAGTGAAATGAAAAAAGAAACACCTCTTGTCTGGTTAATAATTGATGAAGCACACGAATTCCTACCTAAAGACAAAAAAACAGTTGCAACAGACGCGCTAGTACAGTTGTTAAGAGAAGGGAGACAACCAGGTATTTCTCTTGTTCTTGCAACACAGCAACCCGGGCAAATTCACGGAGATGTTATGACCCAGTCAGATATTGTCCTATCCCACAGAGTTACCGCAGCCCCAGACATAGAGGCACTGAATAAAATAATGCAGTCCTATTTATTAGATAGCATCAAAAAATACATGGATGACCTACCAACACTAAAAGGTTCTGCTATTATACTAGATGATAATTCAGAAAGAATCTATCCAATGAGAATGCGACCAAGATTCACCTGGCATGGAGGAGATGCTCCTACAGCAGTCCCTATTGAAAAGAAACTTTAGTTCTGAGAAAATAAAAAAGAAAGAGAAAAAAAATAAAAATAAAAAAACAAGCACACTTAGTTGTGAGCTAGTACGAATACGTTCTTGATTGCAACAATAACAGTTGCTGGAACGAAAATCACTAATAATGCACTAAGTACATTACTAATTATTTGTACATCAGCTAGAACACTTCCTCCAAATGCAGAAGCAATAATTAATACAGCTCCAGACATTAAGAAAGGCATTGTTTCCGAATCAGCTACGTTAAGTAAACCAACAATCAAACCAATGATTACAAGAGCAATCAACCAGTTTCCTGCTAGATTCCCGATAAGTCCAAGGACTACCGCAAGAATAACGCCGACAAGGAAAGCCCAGCTTCCAATTACATTAACCTTACTCTTAGCCATCTTTTTTTAACCTCCCCTCAATTTTGTTGTGCATTTGATCTGGAAAAACCAGTCAATTTGCTAGCAAATCAAACCTAAGGTTTGTAAAAATTAAAGGCATAAAAGACTTTTAAACTTAACTGATTCCGAAAACTTCCCTTTACAAAACCAAGATTTAAAAAGAGGTTAAATCTGGCTAAAAAATGCCAGAATACTGCGAAGCAAAAAAATTCCTTGGAGAAACAACCTACTTAAGACAAACAGTTCACGTTTGTCCTCTGGGTGAAAAAATGGAATGCCCGTATAATAATTCAGAACTTGTAAGTTGGGAAGGGGATAAATCAAGAATTTGTAAAACAAGAGGAGTAATAGAAAAAAGCGGATTGCTAAAACACCTTGGGGAAGGAAAGTTTGATTTAATTTCTTCTAGAAAAGATGATACCCAATAGATTTACAAAAACATTTGAAGTAGATCCGAATTCTAGATGGAGAGAAGTAGATCAGCTTGTAGAACTTTACCAAAAAGCGAGAGAAGAAAAAAGAAGAAACTTATCTACAGAAATTTTAGAAAGAGTAACTCCTTTTGTTTACCAACTTGCAAATAGACTAGCTTACAATGGAGGTATTCCTATAACAACTAAAAGAGGGTCGCGTGTATGGATCTCTCTTGGAGAAAAAGCACGTCTTTTACAAGAGACCGAAAATCAGGCAGGAGCCATATCAATTGAAGACCTTGTTGCTGAAGCAATTATAGATCTTGATAAAAATCTACAAAACTATGATGCAAGTAGAGGCACATTCTCAACATACATTGGGAATAGAGCTCCGGTTATAATGCAAAGATACTTCTTAAGAAATCAAAACCATGAAGGAATTTTTTCTATAGATTCTCCAGTCCAGGGTTGGGGTAAAGAAGGAAGTTACTATGACGTAATCTCGGGAGGAATAGACGAAGAAGACTCTTCACTTGAAGTAAAAGAAGAGCAAGTTGAGTTATTAGAAAGAATAAGAAGAGGAAACTTATCCAAAAAAGAAAGAAAAGTTTTGAAATTAAGATACGGATTGTATAAAGATAGAAAAGAACATAAGTTAAGAGAAATTGGAGAGCTAATGGGATTTAAACATCAATATGCAAGTCAATTAGAACAATCTGCTCTTAGAAAATTAAGAAAAGTCGCATAAAACATTAATTCAAAACCTGAAAATCCACTCTTAGTCTAATTTTATACGGCCCAATATCTCCAGCACTCCTAACTTTTGTAATCTTTATTTTTTTCTTAAACTTCAGTGCTTGCTGTTTAACCATCTCAACAATTTTATCTATTTTTTCAATCTCGCAGAAATCATAATAATAAACTTTAGTTCCTTTTTTACTTAACATAAAAGCCTGTTCTAAAAAAGAATCCTTAAGTTGCGGTCTAGGCATAACAATAACATCAAACTTTTTGTTCAGCTTCTTTACAACTCTTTTAATATCCCCTGGAATAAGAATAATTTTATTCTTCAATTTATTCAATTCTATATTTAGCTGCCCGTACTTATTCGCTTCTCGATTAAGCTCATTAGAATAAACAGACTTAGCTTTTGAATTCTTACCTATTTCCACAGAAAATGGCCCTACTCCAGCAAACATAACTAAAACCTCTTCATTCTTTTTTATCAGAGAAGCTATATCTTTTCTCTCATTACTCAGTCTTGGAGAAAAGTAAGTTGTATCAATATTAAATCTGAAAACACAACCATTCTCTCTATACAAAACTTCTTTTGTATTTTCTCCGCTAATAAATCTTGTTCGCATCTTCCTTAATCTCCCAGAAAACTTCCCAGCTTTTTCCAATACGGTTTTTATACTTGACTGTTCTTTCATTAAAAATTTTCCAAATTTTATCTTTTCAGAAGACTTCATCTTCTCAGGAAATTTCACAATAGCAGTATTTCCAAGAATATCAAAAGGATATCGAGACATAAACTAAAAAGAGAAATTAACTAAATAAATCTTCCTAGGCATTAAGATCATAACTATACCCAAACCAGAACTTCTGGCCAGCATAATATTTTTCAACCATATCAAAATTCTCGTACGCAACACCACCAGTAACTGCTTTTCCATTACACGGATTCAAGAAACCACTAAAGTAATGATCTCTTCCATTAACAGTAACCATTAAATCAGGATTGTAAGTTCCAGAATACTTTCTCCAGTACTGATAAAATTTAGGCTTTCCGTAATACGGAGCAACATCACTACCCCACTCACCAAACCAGTTTCCAGCCTCGTCATTTCCAGCATAAGCAATAACCCCAGAAGAGTCTGTTCTCAACTTGTTTAAAGCAAAGGTCTTCAAAGGATAAAAACACCCGCTCCCGGGTTGTTCTCCTGCATAAAGATTTTTTGAATTAATAATTTCATCCTTCAGATAAAGATCTCTTATTCTTCCAAGATTTCCTCCTGTAGCAGACATGTGTATATAGCTTACAAGATTGTTTTCTTTGTACATATCCTGCGCAGAGATTCCAATCTCTCGCGGCTTACTTTTATCAATGGTTATAGTAACCTTCAAAGGGATTTTATTTTTATTAAACTCTGATGTTCTAAACACAACAGTTAGTATACTCCCTTCAACACTTGTACTCTCAGGCATAAAAACAATCTTCTCTGCTTCACTCTGGTCTAAACCATTTTTTCCAAGAATATCAAAACCTATATAATTAAAAAAATAAGTTTCTCCCTTTTCATCAGTAAACATAACATAAATTAGTCCCGGAGCCCAGGTTCCACCCGGAGCATTATCCATCTGTGGGGGTTTAGAATTTTTTTGTATACCTATTGCGATTCCATCAGCTAAACCCCAGATATAATTTTGGTTATTATTTTCAGGCAAAATCCACCCATCACTTAAAACAGGACCAACATTAGTGTTTCCTCCCGGTCTAGGATTAGCCGGATGCCTAAGAAGAATCCCAAACAGAATTAAAAGTACTAAAATAACCAAGAGGATAGTCAACAAAATCTTGTACTCTCGCTTCATAAAAAAGCTAGAATAATTAACTAAATAAATCTTTCCAGAAAGTTTATAAAAAACATTTGCATAAGATAAATATGAAAGAAAAGAGGGGATTCTTACTAATATCTCTACTGTTGATTATTCCATTAATCAAATTAGTAAGTGCCTTAACAATTCAAGATTTCTTCTATGCTGTTGGTGAGGAACAGCTAGCACTAATACTTACTGGTGTAGTTATTGGCCTTATTGCCTGGTGGGGATTAAGCCGAGCTTTTGGACCAGAGGGAAGGCTTCCTGCAACAGTTATTGCGGTAGCACTAGCCATTGGTGGATCCTATCTCTCATTGCAGTATGGTTATGCCCGAGCAATAGGAGAATTTATCTTTGGTCTAGGACTTAATGTAGGTGTAGGATCAGATGTAATGTACCCGGTAATATTCGTCGTAGCTCTCGGGCTATTAATCCTTCTCACAATAATAACAAGTATTTCCTGGGCCCTAATAATTTTAGGAGTCATGATGATTCTCCTAAGTTCGTACGCATACGAATCCAATATTGTAACCGCAATAGGAGTAATCATGATACTTGCAGCAGTAGTAATAGGCTGGATAAGGCACAGATTCCAAAATACAACATATATCAGTGGGGGTTTAGGTGCTTTTGGAAGAAGAGTAGCTAGGCCAGGAATCTTTGGGTGGGGAAGAAGAAGAAACCCTTAGAACCACTTGTCTAAACCTTTCTGATTATTTCTTTCACTAACTTTTTTTAACTTATCTAGCTGTGTCTGGATTCTCTCTTCAGAAAAACTATGTTCTTCAACAAGAAGCTGAAGGATCTTTTTTTCGTCAGGTCTCTTAAACTTAAAAGTAGAATCCTCAACCTCATGTTTTTTGAATAGCTCAAAAATTTCAGTCCAGTCAAATTGGTCTTCTTCCGGAAGAGCAGAAATTTTTTCCTTAACACTTTCGAATATTAAAACAGGTTGTTTATACTTCTGAACAATTTCCAGAGATTTCTTCTGGCCAATTCCAGGAATCCCTTTTGGGTTGTAATCTGTTCCAACTAGAATTCCTAAACAAATTAATTGATCTAAGTCTATTCCCAAAGTGTTTAAAACCTTTTCAAGTTCAATTATTTCCGGCTTTACTTCAACCCATAAGCCCCCAGAAGTTTTTTTCTTTCTAGATAAAGCTAGATTTCTAATCAATCTCTTTGTTCCAAATAATAAGCTATCATAATCCTGGCTAACACTTGCAAAAACATTTTCATGTTTTCTACAGAGATATGCTGCTTCAGCCTCCCCTTCACTTGGAGCTTGCACAACAGGAATACCCATTGCATCAAGCAACTCTTTAGCCTCCTTAATCATATTGTCATCAAGCCGAATCAACTGACTACTATATCTTTTCATAAGTGCAAAATCTTCTTCCTGTTTTGCAGAAGCATATCTTTCCTGAGCAAGATCCCTATTTTCTTTTCTTTCTTTCCAAGTTCTTTGTTTTAGTTTAGGAGCCTTACCATCAAAAACATAAACAAGCTTAATTCCTTCAGAAAGCAAAGCAATATTTCTATAAAAAATTCCAGAAAGATGGCTGGTTATTCTCTTCTGACTATCCATCAAAGGCGTCCCGTCTGGCTGCCTGATTGTAGAAATAAATTGGTAAAGGGTATTAAATGCATCAACACAAACAATCTTTCCTTTCAGTTCAGATATTTCCAATTCCTTTCTAGGAATAATATCTTTGATGTTTAGTCCCATAATTTATCAATAAAAAGATAGTATAAATAATTTAGTTATTATCTTATTTTAGAAATTTTTACTATATTAGATGGTGGAGTAAAATTGTAAGAATAGAGTAGTCTAAACTCGGGTTCTAGGCGTTCAGCCATATCCCTTAAGCCGTCTATCTCAGCCTCTCGAGAATTCTCATAACCACCAGTCTCATCCTCAAACCGCCCCTCACGCCAGAAATATTGCACACGAATCCTCTGGTCCGATCCTGGAGAGCAAGGAAGTACAGAAAATCTTAAACAAACCTCTAGCTGGCCGGGAGTAGAGTCAAGTCTAGATTTAATTCCCTTAGCAAAACTTCCGAGATTTGGTGACTTGGGAAGACTTTCATAGTTTATATCATCTAGAACCATACAAAAAGATTAAAGAAAAAGCTTATAAAGATTTCGCTACTCCGCGAAACCTTAGGTGTCTGTAGTATAAAGGTTAATCTTCTTTAAGAGCTTTCCTAGCACTTTCAATAAGGGCATTAAATAAATATCCAATTTTACCCGGAGATGCCCCCATAAGTGGCTGTTTTCCCTTAGATCCAAAACGCCCCGGAAAATAAGTTTCAAGCAAGCGTCTTTTAGTGTCTGGATCCTGGTAGAGACTATTAGAAACACCTTCAGCTTCCTTAAGAAAACTCTGATAAGAAGTAAGAAGTGTTTGTGAAATATCTGTTCGTTTAGGGGGGATAAAGGGGGGAACACCTAAAAGTGTTTCAACAAGAGAATGGGCGTCATGGATTCCTCTAGAAGCACGATATAAATTCTCATCCTCAGGATTAAACCCAAAAAAATCAGTTAGCGCCTGATATCTTTCAGCGTTTTGACCAGATAAAGCCTCAACTCGGTACCTTTCCAGCAACTTTTCATCTTCTGGTTCCAATTCTAAAAAACCTTGTTCATCACGCCTAGCCATTAAAAACAAAAAACACTCAAGGCTATAAATTTTTCTATTCTCAAACTTTAAATAATTCCAAAACTTAGGGAAATTATGAAAATAGACTTCATCCCCATAGACTACGATCACTTCGAATTCAACAAGAGAGATATAATAAAAGTAATTGGCAGGACAGACAAAGGGAAGAGGCTCTGCCTTTTTGATGAGATAGACTCTTTTTTCTGGGTACTTCTAGACAAAAAATTATCAAAGGAGAAAATCAAGAGTGCAATAAAAAAAATAGAAAAAGTAAGGATAAAAGAAGAAGGTAAGGACATCAAGGCAATCAAAATAATTCCTGTGGAAAAGAACTTCCTAGGAAAACCAGTCACAGCACTAAAGATCTTCACAAAGAATAATGCCGAAATGAAAGTTCTAGCAAATAAAGTAGAATCAGAAAACTTCACAGTTAGGGGAAATGATCTAAATATAATTACAAGATATATAATTGAAAAAGATCTAATTCCTAGTTACTGGTACGAAGTAGAAGGAGATATCTTGACAGAAGATAGTTTAGATTTTGGAGGAATACAAAAAAGTCTTGATGTGGAATTCTGTTTGAAGCTTAAAAAAACAAAAGTTTATGATCAATTTGAAAAGTCATTTAATCCTAAAGCAGTAGCATTTGATATTGAATGCGACGATATCTCCTTAGGAGAAGGAGAAATCCTTATGATATCTCTCGCTTCTTCTGAAGGATTCAAAAAAGTCTTAACATGGAAAAAACCAAGTCATGGTAGAAAACCAGAATATGTTGAAATACTCAAAGATGAAAAAGAGATGCTTGAAAAATTCTCAGAGTACGTAAGTAAGATTTCTCCAGATTTTTTAGTGGGATACTACTCTGATCACTTTGATTTTCCATACATAAAAACCCGTGCAGAGAAATTAAAAGCGAAGATAAACCTCGGGATTGACGGCTCCGGATTAAAACTAACTAAAGGAAAGAACGTGGCCGGAAAAATAAAGGGGATAGTTCACATAGACCTGCTTAATTTTATAGATACAGCCTATTCACAGTATATGCAATCAGAAACTCTCTCCTTAAATGAAGTTGCAAAAGAATTTCTAGGAGAAGAAAAAGTAAAGTTTGAATTCAAGCATTCTTCAAAAATGGAAGACTCTGAATGGGAAAAATACTACGAATACAACCTACATGATTCTGTATTAACTATAAAACTGTTCGAAAAGATGTGGCCAGATCTAATGGAATTTTCAAGAGTTATTCAAGAACCAATCTTTGAAGTATCGAGAAATGGTATGTCAAAAAATGTGGAATCCTACATACTACACAACCTAAAACAGTTTAATGAAGTTCCTGAAAAAAAACCAGAACATGATGAACTTTCCGAGAGAAGAAACAGAGAGAGATATGAGGGTGCGTTTGTATTCGAACCAATTCCAGGACTTTACGAAAATATAGCAATGTTTGATTTTACAAGCAGTTACGGAAGTGTTATTGTTACATACAATTTATCAAAAGCAACCTTACTAGAAAAACCAGAAAAAGATGCTTATTCTATTGAAACACTCGGGAAAAAAGTTTACTTCTCGAAAAAACCCGGATTCCTCCCAGAAATACTAAAGGAGATAATTTCAAAGAGAAAGCAATTCAAAAAAGAGCTAAAAGAAAAACCAGATGCAATAAAAAAAGCACGCTCAAATGCATTCAAACTTTTAGCAAATTCTTACTACGGATATCAAGGATTTTTTGGAGCAAGGTATTACTGTGTAGAAGCGGCTGCGGCATCTGCAGCTTTTGCAAGGAAAGCAATACAAGAAGTTATAGAAAAAATAACAAAAGAAAAACATAAAGTAATCTACTCAGACACAGATTCTATCGCATTTCTTAGAGGAAAAAGCTCGCATGAAGAAATAAAAAAGCTTCTTGAAAAAATAAATAAAGGACTTCCAGGAATAATGGAACTTGAACTAGAAGGTTTTTTCAAAAGAGGGATCTGGGTTACAAAAAGAACAGGAGAAATTGGGGCAAAGAAAAAATACGCTCTTCGAGGTGAAGATGGAAAACTAAAGATTAGAGGATTTGAAACAGTTCGAAGAGACTGGTGTAAATTAGCAAGAGACACCCAGAATAGAGTTATCCGCTTGGTTCTAGACGAAGGTAATGAAAAAAAAGCACTCGAGTATGTAAAAGAAGTAATAAAAAAATTAAAAGAAAGAAAAATAGACAAAAAAGAAATTTTGATCAGAACACAACTCAAAAAACCTCTTTCAGAATATAAAGCAATTTCCCCACACGTTATCGCTGCAAGGAAAATGATTGAACAAGAGATACCTATAGCTCACGGTAGTTTAATAGAGTATTATATAGCAGAAACTCTAGAAAAGAAGAAACTAGTTAGAGAGAAAGTTAAACTGCCTGAAGAAAAAGGAGAGTACAATCTAGAATACTACCTTACAAAACAGATTCTTCCTTCAGTTGAAAACATCCTTCAGGTCTTCAATGTGGAAACAAAAAATTTAGTAGAAGGGAAAAAACAGACAACATTAGGAGATTTTTAAATAAAAATGCCTGAAGAAAAAGAGACCCTAATAACAAAGATTTCTAAAAGATTAGGTCGAGGAACAAAAAGAAGATTTCGAAACAGAATTATAGAAGGCCCAATTATTAAAACAGGGGTAGCGGCTGGCGGAGCAATGGGTATCGGAGCAATAGCCTCACCAGAGCAGTCTTGGAAAGGATATATCTTAAGCGGCCTTAAATCAGTTTATGAAATTCCAGAAAGAATTTATCACACAATAACCGGCGCAGAAAAAGTAGTAGAGAGCGCGAAAGATATCCAAAGAGCAATAGAACCTGCCCAGAAAGATCTTGAAAATTTAATAGGATCAACTGAAAAAGTAAAAGAGGGATTAAAACAGTTCAGCCCAGGAGATATCATACATGGTGGAAAAGAAGCCATAGACAATGCGCTAAACCTCAGAGGGTCTGGTGAACACGCAATTAACACCATACAACAGCATGGAGAAGAGGTAACTAAGTATGTACAGCATAGAGTAGGAGATTTAGCAGATATGGTTCAGCATACACTTCATAATCTTTCAGAAGATCCTGCCCGCGCACTAACTGCAATGGGGCTATTTACCGCAGCCGGAGCACTCGGGGGTTATGCTATTGCAAAAAGAGTAAAAAAAGCCAAGAGACTTAAAAGAATCGTCGGAGAAGAAGATACAACCCTCGGAGAAGATGCAATTTACGGAGGAAAAGTTTTAATGACAAAACTAAGCGATCTTATCAGCTTAGGAATAATAAGCTATAACTTAGGAAAAGAAAGCCTTTATTCAAAAGCGAAGTTAGTTGGAGAGCAAGTAAGAATGGGAATCTCCGAAACAATGAAGCATAGCGGAGAAGTCTCAAGTGGATTAGGAGATTATGTAAACAAAGGTAAGGAAACAGTCAAGCTGGTAAAGGATATTGGAAAAAATATATACAATTATTTTACAGGTCAACCCCAAGTAGATGTTAGCGAGCATATTGAAAATATACAAAGAGGGGGTCGCAGCATAGAGAGTATCATAAACTCAGCAGACCAAACAATAGAATCAATAAAAACAACACTAGAACATGTAGAACGAGCTCCAGACCTATTAAAAGATACTCCCGGAATGGAAAAATATCTTGAGTTTTTACGAAGAACTCCTGAAGGAATTGAAAAGTTATACGATCTTGGAAGACAAGTAGCAGAAACAGGCATTCATCCCGAACAGATAAGAAACTCTTACGGACCCGTAGCAGAAATGATTGCAAATGCTGCAGTAAATATTTACCAGCACCCAGCAGAAAGCCTTGGGATGGTTGCAACAGTTGGGTTAATAGGAAAAGCTGCGCCACAAGTAGTTTCATACATTGCGAATACAGCACATGATTATTTGTTAGCAAGAAAAGAAAGAAAAAAGAAACTTCTTACAGGGGTTAGAGAAAAAGTCAGAGAAGTTCAAAAAGCAACAGACCATTTCTATAAAGAAAGTAAAGTACAAGTAAGAATTGGTTTAGGTTTATTTGTTTTATCTCTCGTAGCTTTTAAGTTCACAATGAATGGATTCGCAGTTTCGGAAGTTTCTAATAAGTTAAACCTAATCCCCCTAGTATTATTCATCTTAGCGCTTTGTGTGGGTTATTTAGGGATATACAAAAGAAAGAAAGCAAAAAAGATACGGAAAAGGTTAAAAGACATTCTAAACTCTTATTAAGAATGTCAAAATTAAAAACCATTATTAACGAACTAGAGGAACACATCCCCTTTACAGCTTCTGCTTCGCTTATTGCGATAATTATTGTTGCTTTAATTTTCTATTTTAACCAAAATTTTCTTCTAGAAATAAGTAAATCATTCGAAACATTTCACGGTTTGCACATCTTTGCCTCTGCAATAGTCTCAACAGGAATTTTTTATAAATACAAAAAGAAGATCTTTAGTGCAATTTTAGTTGGAATCCTTTCTTCAATTATTATTGGTAGTTTAAGTGATGTTATTCTCCCTTACGCGGGAAGTTTAGTTTTAGGGCTAAAACCCGAATTCCACCTTCCGATAATTGAGAATTTCTTAATAATTTTTGGCGCAGGACTAATTGGATGTATCTTTGGATTACTAACCGGTCTAACAAAACTACCCCATTTCTTACATATTTTTCTCTCAACAGTCGCGAGTTTATTTTATATAATCCAGTACTCAACATTTACCCTAATTTCCTTTATAGGGATCTTTTTTGTGCTTTTCATAGCAGTAATTATTCCTTGCTGTACAAGCGACATTGTTCTACCAATCTTATTTCTAAGAGGAAAACATAAACATTAATTAGACTAAATAGTTTTAAACTGGTTTCTAGTTCTAGATGAATGGCAATGCCTTGTCCGGAGCCAACAACCTACCAAGTGACAAGAAAGTGTTTTCTAATAGAAAGTTTTCCCCCTACTTTTGAATATCTTTTAAATGAAGGATGGAAAAACGCGGGGGATATATGCAGAAGGATCTATGATTCAATACTAAAAACAGCTGAAGAAGTAGGATACGAGCCGGCCATAACCGGTTTAGCAGAAGGAAGAATTGAGGGGGATAATAAAAAGGTAGTTGAAACAGTAGAGGTGTTCGGATCTTTAGAACTACTTGCGAGTATTTGCGCTGGCAGAGAGCTTTCTATAGATTTCTGGAAAGAAAATAGAGAAAAAGTAAATGTTGCTAGGCTAAATCTGGTTAAAGAAGGGAAGCTAGTATTAACCGTGCTGGAAAATAGAAATTCTCCAATAAATTCTGCGGATTTAGTATTAAAGCTAAAGGATCTCCTTGTTGCAGCATAATTATAAACTAATTATTCCATAGAAATTTATGGAGAGAATTAAGAAAAACTTAGAATTAAAACCCCTATTTCTAGAAAGAATAAAACTCCTTCTTCCGGATGAAAACGATCTTGAAGGATACCTAAAAATACTAAAAGTTGAGCCAGTAAGATCTATACGTTGTAACAAGCTAAAGATTTCTCCAGAAAAACTAAAAGAAAACTTAGAAAAGAAAGGTTGGAAAATTTCTCAACCATTCAAGGAGTATCCCGAAGTTATGATTGTTGAAAATAATCTCAGTCCCGGAGAACTTGGGAGGTCACTAGAACACCTATTAGGTTATTATTACGTACAAGAGTTAGCAAGTATGCTCCCAATAATCTGTTTAGCCCCCGGAGACAAAGAAACTATCCTTGACTTATGCGCCTCTCCGGGAAGTAAAACAACACAAATAGCCGCAGAGTTAGAAAATCGCGGATTAATCATAGCAAACGAACCACAAATGGATCGGCTACGGATCTTAGCATCTAATTTAGAAAGATGTGGGGTAACAAATACCATAATCACAAGAAAAGATGGGCGTTCTATATGTAAAGATCTAAAAGAAGCAAATATAGAATTTGATAAAATACTTGTTGATGCCCCGTGCTCTGGAGAAGGAACTCTTAGAAGTTCTCCAAAAACTTATTTAATGTGGAATATAAAAACAATACAAAATCTTCCGAAGATTCAAGAAAGACTTTTTTCAGAAGCCTTTGAAACCCTAAAGGTTGGTGGAGAACTAGTTTACTCTACTTGCACCCACGCACCAGAAGAAAACGAGGGAGTTGTAAATGATATGTTAGAAAAGTTCGGAGAAAGAATAAAAATAGAAAAAGTGAATATTCCCCTAAAGAAGGTCAGACCCGGACTAACAGAGTGGCAAGGTAAAAAGTACTCAAAAGAGGTAAAAAATTGCGCGCGGATTTATCCTCACGACAATAACACAGAAGGATTTTTTATAAGTAAATTCCGGAGAGTAAAATGACCTCAACACTTAAAAGAATAATTTCAACAGCCTTTTGGACAATCTGGATTTTGATTGGGATCCTAATAATATTCTGGGATTTACTCTGGCTAATAAAAATACTAACATATAAACCAGAAGTGGTTCCCTCATTAGTTGGCTTAGTTACAACAACCACGGCAAGCATTGCAGCTATGTCTGCCTTACTAATTTATGGCATAGCTTTCCTTGTTGCTTACATAGTTTTAACAGTAATTTTCTTACTAATTAAAAGACATAAGAGAAAAAATGACAGAATATCTAAAAGTACTAAATGAAAAAGAAACAGAGAAAATTCTCTCTCAGTTAAAAGAACAATTTGAGATAAAGGAAATTCCGGGGAGATTAGTTATGCGTGGGGCAGATAGAATTTTTCTCTTTACTGGAAAGATTTCAAATAAAGGAATAGCTGATCTAGAAAAAAAGGTTCCAATAGAAAGGGCAGGAGTCTATTTTGCCAAGTGGGAAAATGAACAAGTAAGGCTAAGCATAGAAGGAACGCAAATCCTCGGAGAACAAATAAAAAAGAATAGGTTTAATCTAGAAACAGAAGAACAAGTTGAAACCTGGATGTCCGGGCAAGAACTTTTAATTCAAACTGGGTTGAAAGGAATTGTTGCAATGAAATACAAAGAACATTTTTTAGGTTGTGGTAAAGCTTCGGAAAACAAAATATCTAATTTCATCCCTAAAAATAGAAGATTAAAATTAAAAACAACAATAATCTAAGATTATAATGAAACTAAATGTCTCATTAATTAAACAGAATAAAAGTTCAGTAGACTGTGGATTAGCGGGAATATCAATGCTCCTGAAGTACTACGGAATTAATAGGACTATTCAAGAGCTAAAAAGAGAAATAAAGGTTTACCCTGGGTTAGGAACTTATGCTCCCCAGTTAGGTACATATTTGCTAAAAAGAGGATTTGAAGTAGAAATAGTTACAATGAATCCATACTTATTTTGTAACAAATTAAAAAGAAAAAGTCAAAAAGAATTGTATAACTTTCTAAGTGAAAAGTATAAGCAATCCAAAAAACCTAAGTATAAGAAACCATTAAAGTTTTTTAAAGAGTTTATTGAAGCAGGAGGAAGCATAAAGGTGAAAATTCCAGATGTAAAAGATATAAAAGAAGAGATCTCAAAAGGAAGACCCCTATGCGCGCTAATAACTTCAAATTTTTTATTAGGTGAAACACCTGTTTTTAATTTCCACTTTAATGTGGTTACTGGGATAGATAAAAAATACATTTATGTAAATGATCCTCTTTGGGATTACCGGGGGGGCAAACATAAACATCTAATTAATGATTTTTTATATGCAATTTATGCGAGTGCATATGGAGATCTAGATAACGCTTCTCTTATAAAAATTAAGAAAACTACCAAATAAAATGTCAAAAAAGTCACTCTGGATTTTAATTCCCTTAGTAATAATCGCAATCTTTATTGCACTAGTAATAATAGGCACTCTAACTAAAGAGAAATCTCCCTCAAGAGTGGGAAATAATCAACAACAGATCTCTGGAGACTTAACTAAAGGAGTTTCACTCTCACCTATTAGTTTTTCGGGGAATGATTTTACTAACTTTTTTACAAAGGCGAAAGAAGTGGGGGGTTTAATTAGTTGGGCCGGAAACTGGGAGGAGCTAAAAAATAAGAACTCTGCCCCCTATGTTTTAAGTTCTCTCTCAGAACAGTATAAATTTAAGCCAGTTATCATCACATCTATTCCAGATTCATATTCTGAAGATTACAAGAGTACAATAGTTAATTTTGTAAAAGAAAATAAGCCTGAGTATCTGGCTGTTGGTAACGAGATAAATAATAACTATAAAGAATCCTATCCTATGACTTTTTCAAAAATTTATGAAGAGATAAAAAAGGTTTCTCCGGAAACAAAAGTATTTACCATATTCCAGTTAGAAAAAATGAAGCAAAGCGATAACTGGGACATATTGGATGATTTTCCACAAGCAAACTTGATAGCATTCACAACCTACCCCGAAATAATTTATCAGGAAACTTCACAGATTCCGGACAATTATTATTCAGAGATCCAGACACACACTGGTAAGAAGATAGCATTCACAGAAGTTGGTTGGTCTAGAAAGGAAAATCAGCAAGTAGAATTCATACAAAAGTTTTCAGAAAAAGTCTCCCCCACAAATCCGGAATTCAGGATATGGCCATTTTTGTACGACCAAAACATTCAAGCACCATTTAATATTATGGGCCTTTTAGAAAAAAATCAGGAAACAAGCCCGGCATTTGAAGCCTGGAAAAGAATATAAAACAATTATTTCTAACAACAACATGACAGAGAAACAATACGGAGGAAAAACTGGTAGGGAAGGAAAAACAGACACAAAACCCAAAACCCAAGTTACAACTCCAAAAACAATGGAGAAAAAAGATAAAAAAGAGAAAACAACAAAAGAAACTTCCTCAGACATGGCCCACTCATTCAAAAAAGCAAATGAGATAGCAGAAGAAATAAGAGAATTTACCAAAAAGATTGTAAAGAAAGATATCCCCCTTCTAGAAATAGCTGAAAAAATTGAAGCAGAGATTATTCGCCTTGGCGGAAAACCCGCATTTCCAACAAATCTTTCAATAAATGAGATAGCCGCGCACTATACTCCAAGTTATGACGATAAAACTCTAGCGCGTGGGTTACTAAAAGTAGACTTCGGGATTCAAGTAAATGGGTGGACATCAGATAATGCACTAAGTATTGATTTAGAAAACTCAGAAGAGAATAAAAAACTAATTCTAACAGCAGAGATTGCTTTAGAAAAAGCAATTGATTTAATAAAAAGAGAAAAAGAGAAAACAAGTTTGTCTGAAATCGGGAAAGAGATTCAAACAAGCATAGAAAAAGAAGGATTCAAACCAGTTGTAAACCTTTCTGGTCATGAAATAGATCTTTACGACTTACATGCAGGTCAGACAATACCTAATGTAGACAATAAAACAAATGCCGAAATCGGAAAAGGAATAAAAGCAATTGAACCGTTTTCAACTACCGGTGTTGGAAAAGTTCACGACGGAAACTTTTCAGGAATATACTCACTAATAGATGGAAAAACACCCAGAATGCTAAAAGCAAGAGAAGTTTTGGAATTCATAGCAGAAGAGTATCAAACTCTTCCTTTTTGCTCCAGATGGATTCATAAAAAGTTTGGATCAATTGGAATTTTAGCATTGAAACAGTTAGAAGAAAATGGAAATTTACACCACTTTGCACAATTGATTGAATCAAGCAGAGGAAAAGTCGCGCAAGCAGAAAGAACAATTCTTATTGATTAACTGACATAACTTTCTTTTCTATAGATGATTCCCCAACAGTAGTTCCGCAAGCGCAGTTGTAAATAATACAAAAATCCCCGCCCCCTAAAGGTTGAGTCCCCCGATAGTAAAAATATTTTGGTTTTTGATTCAAACAATTTTTATGGGTTCCATACAAAAATAACTCAAGTTGTTTTCCTTTCATAAAAGTGAACAAAGAAACTAATTTTTAAATCTATCCTAAATAACTACCCTCGTTATGGACAGAAAGTTTTTGAGGTTTAATTATTGCTTCCTCAATTTTCTTATAAGTCTCGATTGTTCCTTTTGTAACACTTGGTTTAACTCTATCTAAAGCAGCATCGAAATGTTTCTTAGAAACAGTTTTTGCATCAATACTCTCTCTTAAAGATAACATTGCAGCTTCTCTAACAAGACCTTCGATATCCGCACCAGTATAACCCTCAGTTTTCTTAGCAAGATCGTCTAACTTAACATCCTTTCCGAGAGGCATTTTCTTAGTATGAATATCTAAAATCATTTTTCTTCCCTTTTCGTCAGGAGCATTAACAAGTAAAATCTTATCAAATCTTCCCGGTCTCAGCATTGCAGGATCAATCATATCTGGCCTATTTGTAGCTCCAACAATTAACACATCATTCAAATCTTCCAATCCATCCATCTCAGCTAAAAGTTGATTCAAGACTCTCTCCGTAACTTTTGTTCCCTGCTCAACGCCCCTTCTTCCAGCAATAGCGTCGATTTCATCAAAGAAGATAATACATGGAGCGACTTGCCTAGCTCTCTCAAAAATCTTTCTTACTCCCTCTTCAGATTTTCCAACCCACATGCTTAGTAAAGAAGGGCCCTTAATCTGAATAAAATTAGCTTCTGATTCTTTTGCAACAGCTTTTGCTAAAAGTGTTTTACCGGTTCCAGGGGGACCGTAAAGTAAGATTCCTCGTGAAGGTCTAATTCCAAGTCTCTTGAAGCTATCAGGGAATTTAAGTGGCCATTCAACAGCTTCTTTTAATTCTCTCTTGATATCATCAATTCCCCCAACACTCTCCCAGCTAACATTCGGAGTTTCAACCAAAACTTCTCTCATTGCAGAAGGTCTTACAACCTTCAAGGCATCCAAGAAATCTTGTTGTTTAACAACTAATTTTTCCAGAATTTCAGGAGGGATTTGTTCTTCAACCTCAAGTTTCATTTTAGGAAGAAGCTTTCTCAGAACATTCATAGCAGCTTCTTTACACAAAGAAGAAAGGTCAGCTCCAACAAAACCATGAGTTACAGCAGAAATCTCGTCGAGGTTAACATCTTTAGTAAGAGGCATTCCTCTTGTATGAATCTTCAAAACGGCAAGTCTTCCTTGTTTATCTGGAACAGAAATTTCGATCTCTCTATCGAATCTTCCCGGTCTTCTCAAAGCAGGATCAAGAGCGTTTATTCTATTTGTTGCACCAATCACAACAACTCTTCCTCTCCCTTTAAGGCCGTCCATCATTGTTAACATTTGTGAAACAACCCTTCTCTCAACTTCTCCATTAACTTCTTCTCTCTTTGGAGCGATAGCATCTATTTCATCAATAAAAATAATACTTGGAGCATTTTTCTCTGCCTCTTCAAAAATGTCTCTTATCTTTTTTTCAGATTCACCATAAAACTTAGACATAATTTCCGGTCCGTTCAATAAAATAAAATTAGCCTCTGTTTCTGCCGCAACAGCTTTTGCTAAAAGGGTTTTACCTGTTCCAGGAGAGCCGTGAAGTAAAACTCCCTTTGGGGGTTCAATACCTAATCTCTCGAAGATTTCTGGATGCTTGATTGGAATTTCTACCATCTCTCTAATCTTTTTTATCTCTTCAGTTAAACCACCAATATCTTCATAAGTAATTTCTGGTATATTACTGTCTTCAGAAACTTCAACAGCCTTAGAATTTAGTATAACTTCAGTGTTTTCTGTAATAATTACTGGTTGATTTGGATTTGAATTAACAACTAAGAATTTAATCTGAGTAACTCCCCCCCCAAGTTGTCCGAAAGGCATTCCACCTAAAAGGCCACCAAACATTTCATTTAAGTCACCAAAATCATCTGAAAGTAAGTCTCTTCTTCTTTGAACTCCACCCATCACGATAAGATCTCCTTTTAGAACAGCTCTCCCTAAAAGTCCTCTTCTCAGATTATCCGGGTCACCCTGGACCATGATTCCTTTTTGTGCAGGAGCGATAGTGATCTTTTTTGCTTCCTTAATTTCTGCTTTAGAAATCTTAACAGTATCACCAATACCTGCCTTTGCGTTTCTTCTTAAAATACCATCAATTCTAACTATTCCTTCACCAACATCTGCAGGGTAAGCTCTATCAACAATTGCAACAGTTTCTCTATTTCCTTTAATCACAACAACGTCTCCTCGCTTAATATCTAATTCTCTCATGATTTCAGAATCAATTCTAGCAATACCTTTGTAAGCATCATCTTGTAAGGATTCCACAACCTTCAATTGAATTTCTTTCTTTTTTTCTGCCATTATTTTCTTAGTTCTTTATGTTTAATTTCTTCTTCCTCTCCAAAGTTAAGAGAGAGTCTTCCCATTTCCTCGAAACAAAGCCGAACCATATTATCCATCATTCTACTCTGTTCTTCCATGAAGGAAACAATCTCCTTTGGAATTGAAACAGCATAACTATTCCCAACAAGTCTCATCTTAACTTTAAATTCTTTATTCTTTAGATTAACATAGCGATCATACTCCTGCTCATCAACAGGGTGTATGATTTTATCGCTACACTTTGGGCAGATAACTGCTCGTAACAAAAATCCATTTTTCTCTAACTGAGCTTTCTGCATTTTTGTTCCGCACTTCTGACATAAAATTGTGTTGTCGAATATATCGTGTGTCATTTTTGTTTCTTTGATTATGGCCCCTATGGCCTTGAGTATGAACCGCATTCCGAAGAATGCAGTTTCTAGAGGTTTTTAAGAGGTAAAGTTATACAGTTGCGTGTATACTTTATGTATACACAGAGAAATAGATACTATTTAAATATTTCGCTAATTTAAAAGATATTTAAATCCAGAAGAGCTTGTTCAAAAATGAGTAAAGAGTCGTTCAAAAACTTCTGGAAAAAATTCTGGCATCTCCTTTGGAAAGACGATTCCTGGAAAGGTTGGTTATTCTCTATTATTTTTCTGTTTGTCTTCATAAAATTTATTTTTTTCCCTGGATTAAGTTGGGTAACAGGTACGCAACTTCCTCTGGCAATAGTAGAATCTTGCTCAATGTACCACCAAGGAGGAACCTGGCCGCTAACAAGTTATGACTCGTGGATAAATTCTCACCAGACAAAGTACAAAAATCTAAATATAACCGAACAACAATTCTCAAATTTCAAGATGAAAAATGGTTTTAACAAAGGAGATATACTCTTCATAACAGGAGTAAAACCCGAAAACATCAAAGTAGGAGATATAATTATCTTTATAGCTCCGACAACAAACCCTGTGATTCATAGAGTAATTGCTATCAGGACAGATCCGACAACAAACAAGAGAATTTTTTCCACAGAAGGGGACAATAATAACGGGCAGTTAAGCTTTGAAAATAATATTCAAGAAAATCAAATTCTAGGAAAAGCACAATTTAAACTAGCACCCTATTTAGGCTGGGTAAAACTAGTCTTTTTTGAGGCCCAAAAATCTCCACAAGAAAGAGGTTTTTGCACCCAAAGATAAGAGGCAAGATTTTTAAACAAACCCCCCCAAATTACTAGTTATGGAATTTTGTCCCAAATGCGGTGCAGTCTTAATACAAAAGACAAAAAATGCTGGATGCCCTCGTTGTAGTTATTCTTCTGGAGAAAAGCTAAAGATAAAGACTTGCGAACTAATTGAAGAAAAAAAAGACACCCCTATTTTATGCGACAAAGATGAAGAATTCCTCCCGATAACAGAAGAAAAATGCCAAAAATGTAAACACCCTAAAGCTTACTTTTGGACAAGACAAACACGTTCAGCAGATGAAGCAGAGACCAAATTTTTCAAATGTGTTAAATGCTCTCATACTTGGAAAAGTTATAGATAACTAATTCTTCCTAATATTTTTGTAATAAAAATGACCCCGATGGGAGTTGAACCCACGACACCCGGATTAAGAGTCCGGTGCTCTAACCAGGCTGAGCTACGGGGCCAGCCAAACAAATAATCATCCATTAGAAAGTTTAAAAGGATTATCTTTTTTTCAAAGAAGCTTCAATCAATCCCTTAAATAAAGGAGCTGGATTCAAAAGAGAACTTTTCAGTTCAGGATGAGCTTGTGTTGCAACGAAATAAGGATGGATCTCTTTCGATAGCTCAATAAATTCCACAAGGGTTCCATCGGGAGATAAGCCAGAAAAAATTAAACCATGGTCTTGTAAAATTTTATGGTATTCGGGGTTAACTTCATACCTATGCCTATGTCTTTCTAATGCTTCAGAAGAGCAATAAAGTGAATTAACCATCGTGTTTGATTTCAAATTTGCAACGTAACAACCAAGCCGCATAGTCCCTCCTTTATCTAAAATATTCTTTTGTTCTTTTAAAATATCAATCACGGGATATAAACAGCTGGGATCAACTTCAGTAGTATTAGCTCCCTCTAAACAACAGACATTCCTCGCAAATTCGACAACAGCCAACTGCAAACCATAACATAGACCCAAGAATGGAACTTTATTTTCACGGCAATGTTTTATAATGTTTATTTTTCCCTCAACTCCCCGAGAACCAAAACCACCCGGGACAATAACTCCGTCAATTCCTCTTAAATCAAAGCTTCCTTCACTCGTTTCTATCCACTTAAGTTTAATCTTTACAGAAAATAATGATTCACAATGATGCAATGCTTCTATTATACTTGCGTAAGAATCTTCGAGTTGAGTATATTTCCCCGCAATAGCGATTGTAATTTGCTTCTCTGCGTTTTCCCTTTGTTTAATCAACCTCTCCCACTCTGGAAGCAAAGAAGTATTAGAAGAAAGATCTAATCTCTTAAGCAAAAGTTTAGACATTCCCTGATTCTCAAAAACAAGAGGTACCTTGTATATATTATCAACATCAAGACCGGTAAGAATATCCTCTTTGTCTAAATTACAGCTCACAGCAATTTTATTTTTTATATTATCAGATAACATTTCACTACAACGCGCTATAATTATGTCCGGCTCTATCCCCTTTTGTCTAAGAAGGCTAACACTCTGTTGTGTAGGTTTTGATTTTTGTTCATGAACCCCCGAAGGGATTGGGACATATGTAAGATGAACGAAAAGAACATTTTCTCTACCAACTTTTCTAGATAAAGATTTTACAGCTTCAATATACAATTCGTTCTCCATATCTCCCACAGTGCCCCCTATCTCAATAAGAACAACCTCTGCCTGAGTTTCTTCTCCAACTCTAAGGAAATGATCTCTGATAAAATTAGAGACATGGGGAATCATCTGAACAGTTTTTCCAAGATAGTCTCCTCTCCTTTCTTTTTCACGTATTCTGTCAAAAACTTTACCCATTGTGAGGTTCCAATCAAATTTACAAGTAACTCCCAGAAATCTCTCATAATGCCCAAAATCCATATCTACCTCTCCCCCATCATCAAGAACAAAAACCTCTCCATGCTCAATAGGGTTCATAGTCCCAGGATCAACATTAAGATATCCATCGCACTTAATAGGAATAACCTTATACGTAGGAGAAAGGATATTTCCAATACTTGCAGCAGCTATGCCTTTACCTAAACCACTCAAAACTCCACCAGTAAAAACAATATATTTTCGGGACACAATAAGATATGCGCTCTTTCTTTAAAACAGTTTAGAATTATGCTAGAGGAGTAAAAGCAAAATAAAAAAATAAAAGAAAAAGTAAAAAATCCCGTCATGCGGGTTCGTGAAGTTAGGTAGCTATCACCTCTACCTGACTAGCTTCTGAATATTCTCAATCGCATCTGCAACATCCTTACCCTTCTTAGTAAGTTGTATAACCTTAACTCTTCCTCGCTTCTCAAATACAACCAAACCAAGTTCCTCTAGTGTTTGCAGAATTTTGACTGCGTGACTGTATGTACAATCAACTTCCTTAGCCAAAATACTACCATACCTCATCCTTGTATTTTTCTTCAGGGATACCAACATTAAAGCTGGCTTCCTTCGAAAAAAAATGTCTGAGTTATCTTTCATCATCTTCGGATATAGGTATTTTAAAGTATATATCCTGAAAGTAGCTTGTATATAAATGTTTTGTAATGTATATGTTCATTACTTCATTTCAGTAAAAAATATAATCTCAGATATCTCTTAAAATAATGTATTAAACATGGAACAAAAAAATCAAATAAAAAAAATATCCAAAAAGGAAAAAGGAAAAACAAGAGTTATGGCTGTGGGAGATATTCATGGGGATACTGGACTAGTAAGAAGACTTGCAGAAAAAGCAGAAAAAGAAAATGTTGATTTAGTAATTTTAGCTGGAGACCTTACTCAAGGGGGAGATATTCCGCCAAATTTAATAGGCCCTTTTCTAAAAGCAAAAAAACAAGTACTAATTATCTCAGGTAATCACGAACCAAGAGCAGTTACAAACTTTTTAACAGAACTATATGAAGGAACAAAAAATTTACACGGTTACTCTCTAAAAAAAGGAAATCTCGGAATCTTTGGAGTTGGTGGCGCAGATGTTGGTTTTGATGCTCTAGAAGAAAAAGAATTTAGATCACTGCTTTCAAAAAGCCATAGGTACATAGCAGATACAGAGAAAAAAATAATGGTCACACATTTACATCCAGTAGGAACAAAATCCGAATTTTCAGGGATAAGGGGAAGCGAAGCAATAAGGGAAGCAATTGAGAAATTCCAACCAGACTTTGCATTCAACGCTCACGTACATGAAGCCGGAGGGGTTTACGATAAAATAGGAAAAACAAAAGTTATCAATGTAAGCAGGAAAGAAGCTATTTTCGACATTTAAAAGATTTCAGTTGACTGCTGAACAATAAACTTCAGTTCCTTTTCTAATCTAAGTGTAATCTCTATAAGCCCATTAAATTCTTGTTCCAAAAGCTTTTGGTCTTCCATCTTAAGCAGCCCAGACACCAAACTCTCCCTTCCTAAACTCTTCTATTACTTTTGATAAAAAAGGCTCAAAAGAGTATTCATCTGAAGATTTTATCACGGTTTTTTTCACCTCCATACATATACAAAGAGTTGTAAAAGTGATATCCTTTTTTGTACAAAATGTGTCCTTAGTGTTGTACTAAACAAAAAGTCTTAAAAATAAAGGATTCTTAGTAAAACAATGCTAGAACCGGCTATAATAAAAAAGATAGAGGAATTTGTTTACCCTAAACCAAGAACAGTACAAGAAATAGCACAACATCTTGGAAAGAATTGGAGAACGGCAGATAGGTATGTAGAAGAAATTCAGAAAGAGTTTGGAACAGTCTCAACAAGGAAGTTCAGAGAGGGCACAAGGGGAGCACTAAAAATAGTATACTGGTCAAGCATAGAAAAAGTTTCTTACTCAATTTTTCAAGAGAAACTAGAACAAGAAATAATGTCTCTAAAACAAAAAAGAGATTTCTCAGCATTTGATATCTTTCAGCATATCCCAGACAAGAATAAACATGCAATAGTAGAACCAGGTATAGACGATAGTACAGAAAATTTGAAAGAACTAAAAGATCTTTTAGAAAAAGCAGAGAAGCAAGTACTAATTTTCTCGGGAGATCTTTCGTTTACAAACTATAAGAACTTTGAAATAAAAAAAATTCTAGAAGAACTAGCAAAAAGGGGAGTAAAAATAAAAATAATCTGCCGGGTAGATATCGCTGCACTGGGAAACATAGAAAGAATACTCTCCCTAAATTTTAAGGGAGGAAAAGAAATGATTGAGATAAGGCACAGGGAGCAACCCCTAAGGGCATTTGTAATAGATAACAAGATAATTAGAATAAAAGAAGTAAAAGAACCCACCGGAAAAATAAAAGAATTAGATAAAAGAATCTTCATTTTTTACACACTAAAAGACAAAGAATGGGCAGAATGGCTCTCAAAAATATTCTTTAAAATGTTTAGTCAGTCAATTGACGCAAGAAAAAGGCTAGAAGAAGTAAACAAGCTGAAGGTAAAGAAATAAAAACCATCTGAATTCTCTATAAAAATGCAAAAAAAACAAAAGAAGTCAACAGAGGAAAAAACAGCTGAAAATTATTTTCCAGTTGATCAAGAAGATGTGAAGATAACAACAGAAAAGTCAGCGAGAGTTTTAACCCCAACAAGAGAGGAGGTACTAAAAGGAAGTATAGAGAAAAGAGTAAAGTCACCTCTTCCAAAAGAGGAAATTCTTAAAACAGCAGTAGAAAAAACGCATAAGGCTATTGATAGAAAAAAATTAGAGACAGTAGAAAAAATTCCAAGAAAGAACAACAAAAAAACAAATTTCAAAAAGAAAAAAAATGGAACAAATGGGAGAAGTATAGATTACCAACCACCACAAGTAAAACTAAAATCTTCAGGAGGATACGAGCTGATAATAACTGAAAAGCCCCAAGCAGCCAATAAGATTGCAAATGCTTTGGGAAAAGCGGTTCAGAAGAATTTCAACAAAGTTCCTTATTACGAATTACTGCGAGATAATAAAAGAATAGTTGTTGCGTGCGCAGTAGGACATTTGTTTACACTAAAACAAAATTCGCCTGGACAAAAAATACCTAACTTTGATATCTCGTGGGTTCCAAATTATCTAGCAATAAAGGGGGATTTCACAAAAAGATATTATGATACAATTCTAAAATTAGTAAGAGACGCAAATTCTGTGACTGTTGCAACAGATTATGATGTTGAAGGGGAAGTAATTGGACTAAATGTTGTAAGATTCTTATGCGGCCAGAAAGATGCGAACAGAATGAAGTTCTCAACCCTTACTTCAAAAGAGCTTAATGAAGCATACGAAAAGAAAGCAAAAACACTTAATTGGGGGCAGGCAATTGCCGGAGAGACTAGGCACTACCTAGACTGGTTCTACGGAATAAATCTCTCACGTTCCTTAATGAATGCTATAAAATCAACAGGAAAATTCAAAATAATGTCTATTGGTCGTGTACAAGGACCAGCATTAAATCTTATAGTCCAAAAAGAAAGAGAAATACAAGCATTCAAACCAGAACCATTCTGGCAAGCCTTCATAGTAGTCGATGACGGAAAGAACCAGATTGAATTAAAATACACCAAAGATATTTTTGATAAAAAAGAACTAACTAAATTTGACGGATTAAAAGGAAAAGACGTTTTAGTAAAAACAGACAAAACTACTCAACAAATAGCCCCACCAGTTCCATTCAGTCTAACAACATTACAAACAGAAGCTTATAGCTTTTACGGAATCACTCCCGCTAAAACTCTTCAAATAGCCCAGTCACTTTATCTAGCAGGATTAATATCCTATCCTAGAACTTCTTCGCAAAAACTTCCAGATTCTATAGATTATAAATCAATAAAAGAAAAATTAGCTGCCAAATTTAAATTTGAAAAGCTGATGAAAAAAGAAAAACCTGTAGAGGGAGAAAAAACAGATCCAGCACACCCCTCAATTTACCCAACTGGAAATGAACCCCAAGGCATTTCAGAACAAGAAAATAAAATATATAGTTTAATTGTAAGAAGATTCTTGTCTCTCTTTGCAGAAGATGCTATAGTTGACAGAAAAACAGTTTCAACAGCTATAGAAAAAGTTGGAGACTTCAATGCTAAAGGTTCTCAGATAAGAAAAAAAGCCTGGATGGAAATTTATCCCTCACGAACAAAAGAAAATGATCTCCCAGACATGAACGGAAAAGCAAAAATTACAGAATCAAAAATAGAACAGAAAGAAACTCAACCCCCTAAAAGATACTCTCCAGCATCAATAGTTTCAGAGTTAGAAAAAAGAAATCTCGGAACAAAAGCAACAAGAGCAGCGATTCTAGAAACACTATATGATAGAGGTTATGTTATGGAAAAAAGCATCGAGGCAACGTCTCTAGGTATTTCTTTAATAAAAACTCTAGAAAAATACTCTCCGATAATAATCGATGAAGAACTAACAAGAAAGTTTGAAGAAGAGATGGAAATCATACAAGAAGCAAAAACACAAGATTTGGTGAAAGAAGAGAAAAAGGTTATTGAAGAGGCAAAGGAAACTATAACAAAGATAGCAAAAGATTTTGAGAAACACGAGAAAAAAATAGGTCTTGAACTTGTTGAAGCAAATACAGAACTTCAGAAGCAAGAAAGAGAGAAAAACACTTTAGTCCAATGCCCAGTCTGTAAAAAGGGCGATTTAGTTATAATGTACTCCAAGAAAAATAGAAGATTCTTCGTTGCATGTAATAAATATCCTGATTGTAAGACAACTTACTCTCTTCCTCCTAACGGAACAGCAAAAAAGTCAGATAAAAATTGTGAATCTTGTGGTTATCCAATGATAACAATATTTAGGGCAGGAAAACGCCCCTGGAATTTATGCTTTAATCCAAATTGTGAGTTAAACAAAAAAAGATTAGAAGAATATTATAAGAAAAAAGATGAAGAGTCTGGAGCTAATGAAGGCGTAACTGAAGAAAACTAATTGCTATCTCTTTTAACGCCAAATCCCGCCTTAAGACAATCTGCTGCACTATTTCCTGCAGCAAGACATTCCTCTTGCGAACTGTAAGCGTCTTTTAACTTCTGGATTCCACTTTCCAAAGCAGGGTTCACAGTATTATTCCAAAAGTTTCTAAGCCCATCATACGCACTTCTCGCAGTTGCTTCTAACTTTTTTTTACTTAGTTCGTATAGAATTTTCTTTCTACAATCTTTTTCCTCGCTTGAAAAGTAGTTATCAGTAATAGCAGAAGTGACTGCTGCCTCGATTGGGCCCGCATTCATTAAACGAGAATCAACTATCTGTTGTGATTCAGAATCTACATAAAGGGTTCCAACAAAAGTTCCATTTGGATTAGAAGGGTTTGTTCCCAAAGAATTAACCTTACATTCTATCCTTTTTCCAGAAGGGAGACAACCAACATCAATTTCACTTGCTAATTTTGCCAAAGCATCCCTTCTAGCAGATGCTCTTCTTGTTTCTTGAGCATTAGCGGGAATTTCAATTTGACAGTATGAATTAAAATTCTGAATATCCTCAGGAGAAATAACAATTTCGCTGTCTATTCTAGCCAGAGGCTTTTTACCAAGTCTTTCGACAGCGGTTATTCTTCCTTCAGTAGAATTATAATGTTTCTGCGCTTGTTCATAAGGTTTAGCACAGCCAGTAAGCGCCAGAATAGTTAACAAACTTGCAAATAGCAAAGTTCTTCCAGATCCGGTGTATCCAGGTTTTGTCATATCTTTTTTAGAATTTTAAACTTTATAAATCTTTCTAATTGTTACCCCTAGCCAGTTTATACAGAATCAAATACCAAATTCGCCCAGCTTTTTCTGGGTTTTAATCTGACTTAATAATTTACTCTTAGCAAGAATGCCAGAGTTATCATACTTATACTTTATCTTCGATATTTGCTTTGCGCCATCCAATAGCTCTTCTCTTGAAGCAAAGGTCATCCTTTTCTGTAAAGCTTTCCTAACAGACTCTCTAACCACCCATACACCTAAAGCAGCCCAATAAGAAGGGGTTTCAATCCTTATTACAAGAACAGAAGCCTGCCTTTTAATTGAGTCTAGATATTCCAGAATAGGAAGTCTAGAAGCATAATATCCACCCGCACAGTTAAAAGCATACTCCTTACGCCCGTAAAAATCTTCGTAATCAGTAGAAGCTTTCATTTCGGTACTTGGATTCCAAGAACTTCCCGGAACGTAAAGTTCAAAAAGTTCATAGGAAAAAACCCCTGGGAAAAGCAAGAGTAAATACTGATTTCCAAGAAACTCCCCATAAAATAGTTCATGATTTTCAATCCACTTATACTGCCGAACCCTTTCAAGAATATCCTTTCCAATACTATCATCAGTAGCAGTAATGCTCCACCTAGTAGGAACAAACTTCTTATTTTTTTTCAAACCAAGAACACCAACACTCAGAATCTTGCTCAAGGTATATTCATCAAAATTATTCTTGTAAAGGAATTTAATTCCTTCAGAAGCTTTTATCTCGTCATTTATAACCTTATCAACTTTCTGATTAACTTTAACATTTGAAACAACTTTCGCACTTTTCAAACCCGCGCTAAATCCGTGTTGAGTCAAAACCCGGTCAGGTTTTTTATCAAGATCAATTTTATTCTTTAATTCAATTTCCACATCTACGGGTTTAGAAGCAATAGCAATCTCTTGTGCAATTAAAGTAAATCTATCTGTAAGTCTAGGACTCAGAGCATGCCCCTTAAACCGAGAGTTAAGTAATCCTCCACGCAGAGCAATAACTTCCTCAATAGCCAAATTGTTCTTAGCCCAAAATTTAGCATCATCATAGATCCAAGCCTCTTCCTCTCTCTGTAATGGACTTAAAATACCAACATTCATTTCAGGATATTTCAACTTACTCCCAATAAATACACTTGGGGGGGAAACTCCATCTATTTTACTAACTTTTCCCAACTCATTCAACTTAAAATTCACACTAGAATTTTTTTTCAACACCTCAAATTTTATGTCTGAAGACATTATATCCACCTTTTTCTAAAAATTCCAAGATCTTTAATCTCAAAGGGAAGTTCCTTCTCAGGAAGGCTTCTATGCTTTAATAAAATAGCCTTTCTCTTTCCACGTTCATTCTTTAATTCAATGATACATTTGCTCCAATACTTAAACAAATCTCCTCCAACAATATTTGTACATCTCTCAACACCATTCTTCAAATCCTCTTCAGAAAGAAATTCAGAATAAACCTGATTTGTTATGATCACAGGGATATTTTGTTTCCTAGCAATTTCCGCAAGAATCCTCATTTGCTTAGCAACCTCTCTGTTAATTGCCTGAATTTTCCCATTGTTATTAGACTTTATAGCATCCCCCAACTCAAGGCGGTAAAGCATAGCCATACCATCGATTATTATTGCTCCTACTGAGCCTTCTTTAACCCTATCTAGAAGAATTTGAAATGTTTTTTTCTGCTCCTCAAAACTTGTTGGACTCAAAATTAAAATATTCTCAAGGATTTTTTCGCAATTTTCTTTTCCCACAATCTGCTTTACTCTTTCAACAGAGAATCCTCCTTCAGTATCTAAAAAGATAACCTTATTTCCATGTTTCGCTTGGCTGCAAGCAACAAGCAAAGAAAAATTTGTCTTACCACTTCCCGGAGAGCCCGCAATCATTGTGATAATATCCTTTTCATACCCCCCGTATAACCAGGTGTTTAAGTCATAACTTCCACTAGAAACTTTTTCTGTCTTGTTAACCATAGAATATTAACCTTTAGAGGATTAATAAAAATTTATATTGTTTGGACATATTTTTAAATAAAGAAATTCTTAAAAAAGAATGGGATCAAAAATTAAAGATTGGAAAAATGAGTTAAAAAAACATAAGAATCTTATTCTTCTTTCTCTACTCTTTCTAATAATTGCAATAGTGTTAGATTATCTTTCGGGGATATATGTAGATAAAGTGGGGACTATTGTAGCAACAGACCTCATACTAGACAATATCCCGGTAGTGAACCTTAACTTCATCTTTGTATATTTATTCGTTTTAGTCATAGCTATCGGAATTCTATACGCTCTTTTTTTCAAGGTTAGAATGTTGCACAAGGTTATCGCACAAGGAAGCTTATTAGTGGCAATTAGAAGCATTTTCATCTGTTTTACACACTTAAAGACGCCCTCAGACGCACTACTTACTCATTTTCCAGGAATTCTTTCTTCATTAAGTTTCCACAATGATCTCTTTTTTTCAGCCCATACGGCAATTCCCTTTCTAGGATTTTTAATATATAAAGATGAAAACAAAAGATTAGCTTATTTCTTCCTAGTCTGTTCAATAATTCTAGCAATAACTGTGCTACTCATGCACGTACACTATAGCATAGATGTCTTCAGTGCATTTTTCATAACCTACGGTTCTTACAAGATTGGTGAGTGGTTATTCAGAAAGATTAATCATTATTAAGACCAGATAACTTTTTAATTGCTAGAGTATTTTTAGACTCAATGAAAAGAGGAGTATCTTGCATAGTGCCTGCATATAATGAGGAGGGAAGAATAGGAAATGTTTTGAGAGTTTTAGAAAAACATCCTCTGCTTAAAGAAGTAATTGTAATAAATGATTGTTCTACAGATAATACTGAAGAAGAAGTTAAAAAGTTCAAAGGAGTAAAATTAATTATAAACCCCGTAAACAAAGGAAAAAGTTTTTCAGTAATGAGGGGTATAAGAAGTGCAAAGGGGGACTTAGTTATGTTAATCGACGCGGATCTTGTAGGTTTAACAAAAAAGAGCATAACAGATTTAGCAAAACCCCTTATTGACGGAGAAGCAGATGTTAGCATTAGTCTAAGAAATTTATTTTGGAGTTTTGTAGGAATAGACTTTTTGTCAGGAGAAAGGGTTTTTCATAAGTTTTTTTTTAAAAATTACAAAAGCTTTGAGAAACTTCCAGGTTTTGGTTTAGAAGTAGCCATGAATAGAAAAATTATCAGAGAGAAATTAAGAATAAAGATAGTTACCTTAAAGGGGGTAATCAGTCCGTATAAATCAAAGAAGTTTGGATTTTTTGCCGGAATTAAAGGAGATATTATAATGACTAAACAAATAATTAAAGTCGTTGGATTTTGGGGAGCAGTAAGCCAAATAGCAAAATTAAGCTCCTTAAAAGTATAAATAAGGATGAAACTTACTTCTTTAAGAAAATGAAAATAGCAATATTCACAGATTCTTTTCCACCCTTGCTAGATGGGGTAGTAACTGCAACACTAAACTTGGCCAAAGGCCTTGCGGATAAAGGGCATAAAGTTTATATAATAGCTCCAAAGGTTAAAGGTCTAAAAAAAGAATTTTCTTACAGAAACATAAAAGTTAAAAGATTAATGTCCATGCCTGCGATGTTTTATGAGGGATATAGAATAACAAGTATACTAAACCTTTCTTTACTAAAATTTCTAAAATCAGAAAAGATAGAACTAATTCATTTTCAAACACCAATCACTGTTGGAATTCAGGGGATATTGATTTCAAAAATACTAAAAGTCCCGCTAGTTGGAACGTTTCATACTTTTTTTACAGACAAGCAGTATTTAAAAAATGCAAGAATGGATTACAAAATAGTAGAGAAAGCAGGTTGGAGATATGCACGATTACTTTACGATTCTTGTAATTTAATAACAGCCCCCTCAGAATCAACAAAGAGGGAACTTCTACACCATAAATTTACATCTCCAATAGAAGTAATCTCAAATGGGATAGATTCTAGAATGTTTAGTAATAAAGAAAAAGAAAAAGTTAGGGAAAAATATCTTGAACAAGATAAAAATCTTTTACTTTTCGTGGGGAGGATTGCCCACGGAAAAAACATTCCTTACTTGTTAGATTGTTTCAAACTAATTTTAAAAAAGTCACCAAAAACAAAGCTTCTAATAATAGGTAACGGCCCACAGTTTGAAGAGTTAGAGAAAAGAGTAATAAAATTAAAATTAGAAAAGAAGGTTATTCTTGCTGGGAGAATCGAACACGAAAAATTTGTTAAATCATCTATATTAGGGGCATGTGATTTATTTGTAACCGCTTCAACAACAGAAAATCAACCCATGACAATGCTTGAAGCCCAGATAAATGCCCTCCCTTGTGTAGGCATCGCAAAAAGGGGGGTTAAAGATTTAATAAAAAATGATTATAATGGATACCTCATCAAGAATAATGATAAAGAAAATTTCGCTAAAAAAGTTGTATGCCTATTGAAAAATAATTCTCTAAAAGAAAAGTTTAGAGAGAATACTCTTGAAGAAGTCAAAAAACACGAATTGAAAAGTGTAATATCTAGATGGGAGAAAGTATATTCAAAATTAATAAAAGAGAAATCAAAGAACTCCTCGTTTTATTCTTAAAGAAAGTTTCTTATATACAAGATAAACCAGAATTGCTAAGGGAATTAGTAAAAGAATAGCGTACTGCCCAATTTTAAAGTAAGAAAAAATTTGACTTGCTGCAAATCCTAGATAGAAACCCGCTATCACAAAGAATACAGAATAGATAACATTTACAATCACATCTATATATAAGAATTTTTTAAAAGGAACCTTTGCAAATCCAGTAAGTATCAAACCCGGAATTGGAAGCGGAGGGACTAGTTTTACGAAAGTAATGGTTTTACCTGCATGCTCTCTAAGGCCCTTTTCTAGTTCTTTAATCTTCTTTTTACTTAATCCAAATTTCCTAACAAAATATTCTATGGGCTTAGTTCTACCAGACCTCCCAAGAAAGAAGAAGAGTGTATCTGGAATTAAATTACCAAAAATAGAGAGTAATAAGATAACCCACACATTAAAAAAACCCAAAGAAGCAGCAAAGGCAGCGGCAGCAGTGATTATCGGGCCTTCAATAAGCATTAGTAAGAAAATAAAAAGATAGCCGTGTACCTGCAAGTTTCCTAACCATGAAAAAAAAGATACTGACATTTTACTTCAAATTATAAGAAGGTTTTAGGATTTAAAAACCTAAAGAATTACTTCATTTTTTTAAATTCATCAAGAGTTTTGTCCAGGTCTTTGTTAATATGTGCAATTGCATCATTTACAGCCTTTTTAGCAGTTTTTCCTTTTGTTTTAACAAGCATAATCGGATTCTTTGTTGGATGTTCTCTCTTCCAAACAGCAAGGCTAACTGCTTCATCCCTATTTAAATAAACCCTAAGAAGCTCAGCAATAGTAAGACTGTCTAATTCAAACTCAATTTCATCCTTCTCTGACCTTAGAACATTAATCTCCATGTTAAGAAATCTGAAAGATTATTTAAAAACCTTCCGAAACCTACTTTTTACCTTTCTCTTCCTTTTTTCCGAAAATAAGTTCGTTAATCTCTTTAGAAGATAAATCCCGTTTAGACATCCCAGATGTATGCTGTTGTCTCTCTCTGTAAGATTTTTTTGTTTCGGGCTTTGGAGGAACAGGAGGCTCTTCAACTACAACTTCTTCTACTACCTCTTCAGGTTCTTCTTTTTTCTTTTTAGAAAATAATTTCTTAAGGAAAGAGGTTTTTTCTTTCTTTACTTCTGATTCAGACACTTCTTCAGGAGATTCTTCCTTTTCCTCTTCAGGTTCAATCATCTCTTCTAAGTATTCTTCGGCTTCTTTCTCCTTAGGTTCTTCTTTTTTCTTTGTTTTTTTCTTAAATTTATTCCAATAAGAAACCTTATCCTGACCGGTTTCTATACCTCTTTCAGCATCTAGATCCTTAAGGTCTTCTACCTTCATACCACCAAAAACATCAGAATCAAACATAACAGTTTTATCTTTTTTAACCCCTTTAAGATTTAACTCAGATTCATCAATCATCGGAGAAAAATAATCGCCTTCTTTCAAAGGTTCAGCAAGAATTCTTATCTTTAGTGCTCCTTCAAGCTTCTTAAAAACATACGGGTTTTCGGGCATCTGTCCTCTTTCAACTTGAGCAATAACTGCAACAGGCTCATTAATTAATTCCGCAAGTTGTTCCTGACTTATCTTCTTACCTCTTCTAGACCTCATAACAATCCAGTGATGATTATTAACTAACTTCGGAGTCTTAACAACCTTCTGAATCAAAACAGGAGAACCCGACTTTTTCAAGTTTTTCTCAACAATATCCCTTAAAGTGGGCTCTTTTGATCCCGCAGGAATAGCTTCAGAAGGCTTTTTCTTATCAAACTGACTCGGATCTCTTTTAACTCCTGAAATATGAACCATTCTCTCGTAAACACTCTGCTGCCTCTCTTTAGCAGGTTCCACATAAGAATGAATCTTCTTAACAACAACAAGATCCTCGAAGTCTGCGCACTTCCGACACATAGGAACAAGTTTCCCGTCGTAAACCGCAGCGTATAATCCGTCAGGAGTATTTTCTTCAGAAATTCCGCATCTTTCACAATTTACCATGCAAAGTATAGTGGAATCCTCTTTTTTAAGATTTGTGTTTCATAAAAATATACTTCTCTACTCTTTAGTCAAGATATTTTTCTAAGTCAGAGGCAGAACTTAAGTCAGTAATTACAGTTTTATCGTTGATGACTACCGCGGGATATTTTGAAATATTAAAGTTCCGACTCATATCTTGGATAGATCTAATCTCGGGGTTGTCTACTGCAATAGAAATCAAGATGATTTTATCTCCTTTTTCCTGTTTTAGATCATATAAAACTTTAGACCAAACATTTTGAGTAGCTCGAATATCCAAATCATTAGTATTATACTCATATAGATAAACAACAGAATCAAAACTTTGTGAACACTTTTCCCGAGTTTTTATAACATCAATCCAGAGTAAAGTTCTCATTAAATCATATTTTTTATGGGCAAGTTTTGTCTCATCAGTAATCTTCCCGGACTTTTCATAATTTTCAAGTAAGACCGCTTCATCATAAATTCGGTTTGCAAAATCAATATTATACTGAACAAGCTGATTGCATGAAGTATTCTGCACATCAATTAAATTACTGAAAGCAAAAACATCCATTAAAGCTAGTTCAGATTTAACATAATACTGATTCATTTCCTGATATCTAGATGTTTCGTAAGCAACACCTAAAAGTAAACCAAGAATAAAAACCACAACTGCAAGTAGGAAAGCTTCCCAGAATGCATTTTTTGGATTTCCTAACATTTTACCACCGTAGTCCTTTTCCTTTACTTTTTGCATATTTGTAAACAGAGGTCACCAGTATAAATGGATAAGCAAGCAAGTAAACAAACATGTATATAATAACACTAAAAATTCCATACTTTTTAAACTCTTTTTCAGGAGAGTAAGCAAGAGCAACAAAAGTAAAAGCTAAGCTTAAGATTAGGAGTACAAATCCGAAGAAAATTAAGATGTTGGGGGTTAGAGAAATATCTTTTAAATTTAATATCGCAGTTTGAGCTTGAACAGAATAAGTCGCACTTAAAAACCTAGAGATAATCCCTGTAAGAAATCTATAAATCAGAATAAACAAACCAGCTATTCCTAAGAACCAGGAGAAGATAAAAAAAGGAAGGATAAAACACCCGAGCATATTTCTTTTTAAAAAAGTTTTTCTATACTTACTAATTGTCTGTATCCCTCCGTAATTCCATCGAACTCTCTGCCTGAACCAATTTCTAAATTTAGAAGGTGCAACAGTATAAACTCTTGCAGCAGCACACATCTCCACCTTATACCCTGCATTAACAAAACTCCAAGTTATTTCAATATCTTCAGTCATATTTTTTTCATCAAAACCCCCAATTTTCTCAAAGGCGCTCCGCCTATAAACTGCAAGAGGGCCGGGAGTCACGTAAATAGCCTCAACAAAGCCAAGAAGTTTTCTCGAAAAAGCAATAATCTTATACTCTATAGCCTGTAACTTCTCAATAAATTTAGTCCTATGTTTAACTAGAACCATCGAGGTAACCGCCCCAGTTTTTTTATCCTCAAAAAAACCAATCATTTTCTCAATTGCTCCTTCTTCAGGATAAGAATCAGCATCAGTAAAGCCAATTAACTCAGTCTTAACATATTTTGCACCATAATTTTTTGCTCCAGAAGCTTTACCTGTATTTTTAGGTGTTTGCAAAGCGAGAATCTTAGAAGGATATTTCTTTGCATACTCTTTGATTATCCTATAAGAAGCATCTGTGCTACAATCGTCAACAACAATTATCCTTTTCAGACCAGGATACTTAATTTTCAAAAGAGCTTCGATTGTTCCAGCAATGTTCTTCTCTTCATTATAACACGGAACAACAATACTCAGATCATAAATCCTGCTCGCTTGTGGAGAGTAAAGAATATCTTTTCTTCGGGGAATGAAAATTACAATAAATAAAAATAAGAAATAAAGTGCTATAAATGTATAAAATAAATAAACAATTGTTAGCCAGTCCATCTAATTCACCTCTCGCAAAAAATCTTTTGGTTCTACCTCTCCCTCTTTTCCAGAAACATTAAAATAATCATAAAATTCTTCGCTGAGAGTAAGATCATGTGTATGCCCCACCTTCTTTCTCTTAACTAAACCCAGATCTTCAAATTTCTTAACATGATCGTATGCTTTATTTCCCCGTATCTTAATTATAACAGACTGTTTTATCGGCTGTTTATAGGCAATAATCGCAAGAGTCTCCTGCTCAGCTTTACTAAACTCAGATCTTCCAGTTGCAAGTTTGTTAATTATTCCAACATATTCCTGTCGAACATCCATTTTCCACATACCACTCTTTTCAACAATCTCCATAGCAGAATCTTCTCTAGAGTATTTTTCTTTCAACTTTTCCAAAGTTTCTCTTATAACTAAGGGGTTTAAATCACTTAAAGAGATAAGCTCCTGCATTGTAAGAAACCTGCCAGAAACAAAGAAAACAGCTTCCAAAAGTCGTAAGTTCTCTTTTTCTTTTGAATGTTCAAGTTCATCCAGGGTTTTGCTTGTAATTTCAGACATTTTACACCTTTTTGATAGATAAAGTATAAAAGAAGAGGATGTTTAAAAGGATTGTCTATGAAAAAAACACCTAAAAGATTGGTTTTGATTACTATCTTAGTCCTAGTTTTTCTAGTTTTACTTCTATTTGCAATTCGTGTGTTTTCGTCTAGAGAAATTGATGATGTAACGCCGGGGATTTATTGTGAACCAGAGTATTTAGAGAAAGCACAAATTCTGTGGGTTATACCAAATTATAATAACACCCCAATATCCCAGAATGAAACTTGGTGCGAAAAAATAATTTCAATGAACAAAACCTTAGGTATGCACGGGGTAAGACACCAACCATACGAAGAGTTTAAAATAGAGAACAAAACACAAGAAGAGTTCCAAAAAGGAATTAAAATTTTTGAAGATTGTTTTAACCAAACACCCACAAGGTTCAAATCCCCCCAATTAGCTCTTTCCCAAGAAAATAAAAAAATGATACTAGAAAACTTTCCAGACTTAAAGATAAAATCTTATTTTAATCAAATAACCCATAAAGTCTATCACTGTTCAGATACCGGAAGATTCTCTAACAGAATTATTGATCTTTTTTAATGGATTTGGAATCTTAGTAAAGCCCCAATTCCAGAAAGATTGAAAAATTGTTCTCCTTCTGGAGTCTCTGTAGAGACTATTTCTATATTTGCAGAAATGTTAGTTGCTAATTCTTTTAACTCTTGAGCAATCTGTTTGTCAACTTTCTTAGAAATCAAAAGAGTTTCAACAGCCCCGTACTCTAAAGCTTTTCTTACATCCGGTTCTTTGTAAGCAGCCATTTTAGGATTTGCTCCCAAAGTTTCAAAAAATTTCTCTAAAAGTTTTTTCTCTCGAATAATTCCTTGGCTTGCAAGAATATCCTGACTTGCTTCAACTAATAGCTTAATACCGTGTTCATCAGCGTAACCTAAGTCCTTTCTTGCAAGAATAAGATTTTGTAATTTAGTCGGCAAGTACTCTCCATCAACAAATTCGTCTTTAGTTGGAACAGGGCCTCCAATCAGAATCCCTTTAAGCTTAGGCATATCGTAGAATATTGTTTTCATCTCATCAGCAATTCTTTTATAAAATTCTTTTGTAAGACCTTCAGTGATTCTGTGGAATCTCTGGCTAGATTGCCCTCCTGCCCTAACCTTGCTCGGAACACCAGAAGTCATCTTTTGTAAAACCTCGATTCTCTTTCCTTCTAAGAAACCAATTGCAGCATCTTTCCTATCCATAACTAACAAACCAAAAACCTCATCAACTTCTAGCATTTCTCTAAGCGGTTGTGTAACAAATTCCTTATCACATCTATACATTCTTATCTTCAAAGGAAGTGGGGGCTCTATCTCCCATAGTCTCATGTCATCCTGACCTTCAACCTGAGAAATATTTCCAGAGTATAAAACAAGGCCATTCACAGGGGTTCTATTTAATCCTTTAAGGTATCTAATAATTTTTTCAAGAGCTTCAGTAACATTCTTTCTTGTTCCACTAGACTTAATGTTCTTTGCTGTAGAAATTTCTGCCTCAAGCTGCTTTTGTACAGAATTTGCATCATAATCAGCGGGGATCATAACTGTAATTAGCTCTGTATGTCTCCCTTTATAACTATCAAGAACATTCAAAAGTTCATTCAGATCATCATTAGATAACTTTACCATCTTAAATTTGAAAAAGAGTATGCTATTTAAACTCTACTCCAAAACTTCCTTCCTTAAGTTCAGAAGCATTAACAACATCCTTTAAATCTTTCAGAACATCTTTCAGTTTCTTATGGCTCTCTTTTTCAAGAGTTAAAATAATCTCAGAATTCATAGCCTTCTTTGCATCTGACTTTTCTTTTCTTATCTTTGCAATCATCTCTAGAAGTAGATTAAAAGTTTCTTCATCAGATTTACTTTTTTCTATCTTAATTTCTTGAGGCCACTCACAAAGATGGATACTCTTTTCAGTCTGATCTTTCTTAAAATGATTCTGATAAACTTCTTCTGTAGAGAAAGGAGTAAATGGAGCAAATAGTCTAGTTATAGAATATAGTAAAGTGTACAATCCATAAAATGCAGATTCCTTCTCTTCAGTAGTTCCATTATATACCCTCTTTTTAACAATTTCAAGATAATAATCACAAAATTTACTCCAGAAGAAATTATCTACAGAAGATTTAACTTTATGATACTCATAGTTATCAAAATCCTTAACTGATTGTTTAATAATCTTATTTAATTCATGAATAAAAAGTCTATCAACTTCCATAAGTTTCTTTGGTTTTTTTCCAGGTTTATAATTTCCAAGATTCATAAAAACAAATCGAGAAGCATTTGTTAATTTCGTTACAAACTTTTTACCAGCAATTACCTCTTTTTCAGAGTACTCTAAATCATCTCCCAGCTTACTTCCCGCAGCCCAGCACCTAATTGAATCTGCACCGTACCTTGCAATTACCTCTTGGGGTGCAACAACATTTCCTCTTGACTTTGACATTTTTTGGCCACCAAGAGTAACAAAACCCGAGATTATAACATCCTTAAATGGATTCTTCTTGTAATGAAGATTACTTTTTACAACAGTATTAAACAACCAGAAGGTAATTATCTCAGAAGCCTGCGGCCTTAAAGTCATAGGATATAATTTATTTTCCCAGGATTTAGGCATTTTTTCAACAGACAACCTCGGAGACATAGATGAAGTAAACCAGGTATCAAGAACATCTTTTTCAGGAGTAAAGTCACTTGAACCACACTTACATTTTTTCTTTGGTTTATCTTTTAATGGATCAACTGGAAGTTGTTTCTCATCTGCAATAACAACCTCTCCACATTTTTTACAATACCAAACAGGAAATGCAACACCAAAAAATCTCTGTCTTGAAATTAACCAGTCCCACTGAAGACCATTAACCCAGCTTGAGTAACGATTATACATAAATTCAGGATACCAATTTAGCTCCTTACCCCATTTCAACATTTCTTTTTTCAAATCAAGATACTTTACAAACCACTGCATAGATTTAACGTACTCAATTTCAGTTCCGCATCTTTCATGAACCTTAACATCATGTTTCAATGGCTCTTGCTTTATCAAAAGTCCTCTTTCCTTCAGGTCAGAGATTATAACTTTCCTTGCTTCCTTAATTGACATACCAGAATATTTTTCAGCAAGAGAAGTCATCTTTCCAGATTTGTCAATTGCCTCTTTTATTGGAAGATTATATGCTTTCTGCCACTCCATGTCTGTCTGATCACCAAAAGTACAACACATAACAATTCCTGTTCCTTTCTCCGGGTCTGCTCTGGAATCTTCCATAATTGGGACCTCAAAGTTAAATCCGGGAACTTTTGCTTTCTTACCTAAAAATTTTTTATATCTCTTATCAGAAGGATTGTAAAAAATAGAAACACACGCTGGAAGAAGTTCTGGTCTTGTTGTGGCCACAACCAAATCTTCTTTCCCGACTTTAAAAACAATATCATTAAAAAAAGTGTCAACACTTTTATCTTCGCAATCAACTTGAGAAATGCCTGTCTGACATTCTGGACACCACATGGCAGGAGCATCTTTTCTATAAACTCTTCCTTTTTTGTACAAATCTAAAAAAGAATTCTGAGAAATTTTCCTAGAAGAATCATCGATTGTACTATAAAGAATGTTCCAATCACAGCTTATCCCGATTCTCTTCCAATCAGCAAGATACTCGGGTTGGAATTTTTCCTTCAAAAGTTTCATACATAATTCAATAAACTTATCTCTTGGCATTTGTGAAGCCTTAATATTTTGAGTCTTCTCTACCAGTCTTTCTGTTGGAAGCCCATTATCGTCTGTTCCAAAAGGATAAAAGACATTGAAGCCCCTCATTCGTTTATACCTTGCAATAAAGTCTTGTTGAGAGTACGAAAAAGCGTGCCCAATATGCATTTTTCCAGAAACAGTTGGGGGAGGAGTGTCTATAGAGTAAATCTTTCTCTTTTTACCTTTTTCAGAAGCATCAAAAGAGTAAATTTTTTCTTTATCCCAGTACTTGATCCACTTTTCTTCTGATTCAAGTTGGGGATTTTCGGGTAATTCGGGCATGATTTACAGAGATAAAACAACTTTAAAAAAGTTTATTAACCCAGAGAAATTGTTTAAAAAATGGCAGACAATATGGTAAACCTCCCTTCAGGGTATGGTGGATTAACAAGATTCAGTCAAGAATATGAAACAAGATTCAAATTAAAACCCGCGCATATAATCGGCTTCGTGGTTCTAATTGTTGCATTTAGAATCGCGCTAGGAATTTTCTTAAAATAAAATGTTTCCCGGACTAGGTGGGGTAAACCCAAAACAAATGAATGCTCTGATGAAGCAGATGGGAATTTCTCAAACAGAGATAGAAACAGATAAAGTAGTTATTCACAAAGCAGATGGAAAAAAGATTGTAATTGAACCGGCACATGTTTTAAAGATTAAGATGCAAGGTCAAGACTCTTTTCAAATTACTGGCGAAGAAAGGGAAGAAGCTGGAGAGTTATTTTCAGAAGAAGACATAAAAACCGTCATGGAAAAGGCCGGCGTTAAGAAAGATGCAGCAAAAAAAGCACTTGAAAAATCAAAAGGCGATCTAGCTGAAGCAATTCTTGAATTGAGTTAAAAATAAAAACTCTTCTTTCAGTAATGCTTAATGACAAAACCCTATATTCCTCCCCAAGAAATCTTAGATAAATATGCCGAAGTTCTAGTTAATTTTGCAGTAGCCGGTGGAAAAGGTATAAAGAAAGATGAAGTTATTCTTCTTGAAGTTCCTGAATGTGCAAAACCCATATTGATCCCCCTTCAAAAAGCAGTTCTGAAAGCTGGGGCGCACTATATAACACACTTTCTCGCAGATAAAACAGCACGACATTTCTACGAACTTGCAGAAGATCACCAACTAGAGTTCTTTCCAGAAAAGTTAATCAAAGGACGTGTTGACCAAATGGACCACTCACTCCACATCATTGCAGAAGCAGATAAAAAAGAGCTAGAAGGAATTGATCCAAAGAAAATTATGCGAAGGTCAAAAGCATTCAGACCGTACAAGGATTGGAGAGAAGAAAAAGAAAACAAAGGGAAATACTCTTGGGTTTTATCTCTTTACGGAACAGCAGAGATGGCAAGAGAAGCAAAGATGAGTGAAAAAAAATACTGGGATCAGATAATCAGAGCATGTTATCTAGATGAAAAAGACCCTATAGAAAAGTGGAAACAAACATTCAAAGAGATTGATAGAATAAAAAATAAGCTTGACTCCTTAAAGATACAAAAGATTCATGTTAAATCAGAAAACATTGATCTCGAGATAGGTTTAGGCAAGAATAGAAAATGGCTTGGTTGTGATGGAAGAAACATCCCAAGCTTTGAGGTGTTTATTTCTCCAGACTGGAGAAAAACAAACGGAAAGATTTCATTTGATCAACCCCTATATAGATATGACAACTTGATCTCAGGCATTTCTCTAGAATTCAAAGAAGGGATAATTACAAAATTCTCTGCAAAGGAAGGAGAAAATGTTTTGAAGGAAATGATTGAGTCAGACGAAGGTTCAAATAAGATAGGAGAATTTTCTCTAACTGATAGTAGCTTCTCAAAGATAAACAAGTTCATGGCCGAAACCTTATTTGACGAAAACTTTGGAGGAAAATACGGAAATATGCACATAGCGGTGGGCTCTTCATTCAAAGACGCGTACCCGCATGCGGAAGAAATTCCTAATATCCCTAAAGAGAAATGGGATGAAATGGGCTTCAATGAATCAATAGTCCATTCAGATCTGGTTAATGCAGAAAAAAAAGCAGTTTATGCATTCCTCGAAGATGGAAAGAAAGTTCTAATTTACAAAAACGGTAAGTTTCTAATATGAACCCCATATTAAAAAATCTAGAAGAAGCAGATCACTCAATTCAAAGAGCAAGTCACCTCTTAAACGTAACTTTTCCATTGTTAAAACATAAGGAAATACTTCTAAGAATAACAGAAGAGATAAAAAAGTCCTTACTAAAACAAATAAATTCAATCCTTTATTATGAACATCTAAATAAAAGGATAAAACTTTCAAAAGATCCAAAAAAGAATCTAAAACTATTTGAGAAAAAACTAGCAAGAAGGTACAAAGTAAACATCAAAGAAATAAAAGAAATTCTTAATCTTTCAAAAATACAAAAAGAGTCTCCAGTCCATATATTAAAAGAAGATAAGCTAATTCTTGTATCAAACGACCTAAAACAGAAAATTATCACAAAAGAAGTACTAAAAAGATACCTAAATCTAACAGAAAACCTATTCAAGACCGTTAAAAAGAATCTGATTACAAGAACTCCTAAAGAAGAGTAAAAGGAAAAGGTATAAAAATACTCAAACTATATACTGGATACTGGAAAGAGGCAAACTTATCCTCTAGGGATATCGAATTAAGTTTCGAGAATTAATATTATATAAATGGAAGAAATAATTCAAGAAAAAATCAGCGCAGATCATCTTTTATACGTAAGTCTAAAGTACACAAAAACCTGCGATGTAATCATCAACTTACTTATTAGATGGAGAAAAATGATAGACACCGCAATAGAAGAACTTCTAAAACATGCTAAGAAAAAGAAAAAAATTTCATCCATTCCCGCTAATCCTCTAGGAAGAATAGAAGCAATTCAAAAGTTATTCAAGAAAGATAAGAACTTCATGGAGATTATTGACTTCTACATCATGCTAAAAAAGCTTGAGGAATTACGGAAGGAAAGAATTGGTGAATTTAGAAAGAACGTTAACCTAAAAATATTTTATAGAGGGCAAGAAATAAATGTAAACTTAGAGCAGTTAAAGATTTATGCCGATAAACTGGAAAAATTTATAACTACTACAAAACAATTTCTTCTATCATAAATAAAAAGAGCAAATATGAAAAGAATAATAGTCATTACCTCCGGGAAGGGGGGAGTTGGTAAAACAACAACTGCAGTTAACCTTGGTGCAGCAATAAACCACTTTGGGAAAAATGTTTTAGTAGTGGACGGAAATCTAACAACACCTAATGTAGGTATTTTTCTTGGTTCTCCAGAAGTACCCGTAAGCCTCAATCACGTTTTAAATGGAAAAGCAGAAGTTTTCGAAGCAGTTTACGAACATGAATCAGGCATGAAAATACTTCCAGCCTCACTCTCTCTTAAAGAATTAGATAAAATAAAACCCAACAACATAAAGGATTTAAAAAAAGATTTGACAGACATAGCAGAATATGTAATAGTAGACAGTGCAGCAGGACTTGGAAATGAGGCAAGATCAGCAATGGATTTAGCAGATGAGCTAATTATTGTAACAAACCCCGAGCTTCCAGCAGTAACAGACGCTCTAAAAACAATAAAACTTGCAGAAAAAGCACACAAACCAGTGTTGGGAATTATTGTAACAAGAGTTAGGGGAGATAAAATTGAGATGAGCCCAGAACTAGTTAAAGAAATGCTAGAGACTCCAGTTTTAGGTATGATCCCTGAAGACAGATCAATTCAAAAGTCACTTAATCTAAAAAATCCGGTTATTCATACACACCCGACAAGTCACGCATCACGAGCCTACAAAGAGATTGCTTCTCAAATCCTCAATGTTCCGTACGAAGCACACAAAGATAAAAAGAATGTGTTCAAAACTTGGTTAAAGAAACTTGGGTTAGCATAAATCAGCCAAATTTTTATAAACTACTTCTTCTAGAATAAAGAAACATGAGAGTGATATATATTCCTGAAAAAGAAATTGACAAAGTAAAACAAACATTAGCTGCTCAAGGTAGATTTCATCTTCTAGTAATTTCAACAGAACACGGGAAGTATAAAGAAGGGGAATTTGTAAAAACTGCTTGGGGAGATAAGCTTCACGTATCAAAACAGGTACCAATAACTTCTTTTGATCATTTCAAGAGAGAATACATACACTACCCCGAAATAAAAGAATCAATCAATTTACCTGAAATGGAACATTTGTTTAAGTTCAAAAAAGTAGAAATTCTTGAGTTAAGGAAATACAAAGATAAAATTTAACTAACCCTCATCCCAGGTTCAGCTTCTTTATCCGGACATACTAGTATAACTTTTTTAAAATCATCTGTAAATGCAGCTAGAATCATTCCTTCGCTCTTAATTCCTTTCATCATCCTTGGAGCAAGATTAGAAACAAGAATTAAGCTCTTCCCAACAAGTTCTTCTTTACTATAAAACTGTTTTAAACCAGCACAAACAAATCGCTCTCCAAACTGACCAACATCAAGAGTCAATTTGTAAAGTTTGTCTGCTCCTAAAATATCTTCTGCATTTTTTACTTTTGCAACCCTTAAATCAATTTTTTCCCAGTCGCTAAAATTAACAATGTTTGCAATATTTTCCGCCATAGTTTATACAAAATTTCAAGATTTATTAAATTTGTGATTATGCTTTTTCGGGAAGTCCAAACACATCAATCTCCCCAATATCCTCTAGGGGTTTAACAGAAGGAGAAGCCTCTTCAAAATAGGGGCGAGATACAAGATCCCTAACAAAAGACTCCATACAATCTATATAGGGGTCAGTCCCAGATTCAAAAGCTCCAAGAACTCTTGCTCTAAGCCAGGGATTTTCCCTTCTAAGTCTTTCCTGTTCTATATCAAAAGGAGACCTCAAGGAGTCTAATTTCTTCCTTTGTATTTCAAGATTTGCATGATATTTTTGTAAAATTTGCTCTTTCTTTGCTTGTTCTGATATCATCTTAGGTTTAAGTTCTTCGGCTCTTGCTAATTTAAATGCAAAATATTCCTCCCGAGTCATTTTAGAAATATTTCTTTTTTTCCATTCTTGATTCTCGTATTGCACTTTGTAAGAGTCATTTTCGTACATTTTTCCAGTACATCTACGTCTACATTCCAAGGGAGATTCTGCAGGCCTACGGCTAGAAAATCTAAGGTCATTGTACCAGTTCGAAATTACTTTAAATGGGTTCCAGATCATATTTTATCCTAGAATTCTCCCCTTTTAAATCTTTCTAAAGTGTTACTACTCTAAAGTTCTATTTTCTTAAAAAGAAGCTCACCTTTCTTAATATTTGAAGGGCTCAAAGGTTTTTCAATCTCAGAAAGTAAGAATTTTTTAAAACCAAACTGCTTTCCGATCTTTTCAGAAGTAGAAGGAATAAATGGCCATAAGAGAATAGCTATAATTCTTATTGAATCAGCAATTTCATAAAGTACTTTTTTGTCATGTGTTTCCCAAGGCTTTTTATTCTGAACATACTCATTACAAATATCAACAAAAGCAAAGATCTCATTTAATGCTTTGTCTACTTCAAAATTTTGCATATGCTTTTCAATGCTCTTTAATTTTAATTTTTTCAAAAGAGAATTTTCTGTCTTTTCTAAACCATATTTCTCAATTAAACTTGCTATTCTAGAAACTAAATTTCCTAATTTATTTGCAAGTTCATTATTATTTCTTTCAATCAAAATATCTTCAGAATAATCAGAATCCTCAAAGACAGAACATTTCAAAAGAGAGTACCTAACCGGATCCGCCCCGTATTTTTTAGCTAAGTCTATTGGATCGATTGTATTTCCTAAACTTTTCCCTATTTTTTTCCCGCCAAGATTAAGATACCCGTGTACAAGAAGAGTCTTAGGTAGCTTATATCCTGCAGAGATTAAAATCGCCGGCCAAATTACAGAATGAAACCAGTTAATTCCCTTTCCCACAATATGAACATCTGCAGGCCAGTTTCCATTTGCACCTGAAACATAATTAAGAAGAGCGTCAAACCAGACATAAATTTTAAACTTGGGGTCAATAGGATTATCAATTCCCCAATCAAGATTAGATCTAGAAACACATAAGTCCTTCAGTTCTTCATTCTTCAGTCTAGAAAGAATTTCGTTACGTCTAGTCTCTGGAACAATATATCCTTTTTCAATAAAATCGATTAACTCTCGTTTATATTTACTTAAATCAAAAAAGTAAGAATCTTCCGAAATCCATTCAGGTTCTTTATTATGTTCCGGGCACTTCCCCTCAACTAAATCTTTTTCAGTAATAAACGCCTCACACCCAGTACAGTAATATCCCTCATACTTTCCTTTGTAAATTTCTCCTTTATCATAGACTTTTTTAAAAATATCCTGGCACAGTTTCTTATGCTCTGCTTCAGTTGTTCTAATAAATCTATCAAAGTTAACATCTAGTATTTTACATAATTCAATAAAAATTTTAGAATTTTGATCAACAAACTTCTGGATTGGAACTCCTTTCTCTTTAGCTACTTGAGCATTTTTTTGAGCATTTTCGTCTGTTCCAGTTAAAAGAAAGACTTCTTTGCCCTCTATCTTTTTCCACCTAGCTAGAGCATCTGCTAAGATTTTTTCAAAGGCGTGACCTACATGAGGCCTTCCATTCACATAATCAATTGCTGTTGTTATAAAAAATTTCTTTGTCATATTCGATTCAATTAAAGAAGGTATAAAAATTTAATTGCAGAATCACATAAGCATAGCTAAGTAAAACATTCTATTTTCTGTGATACTTATGTTTGCCATACAAAAAGAATAGGGGTTAAGTATAAAAAACTATGCGCCGGCCGGGAATCGGACCCGGATCCAAAGCTTGGGAAGCTTTTATTCTACCACTAAACTACCAGCGCATAAAAATGCATAGAACAGGAAATTTATAAACTATATTGCACTATAAAGAAGATGGATCAAAGGGGTGAAGAAGAGAAGATAATCCGCCAGGGAAATGTTAGCATAATCCTTAATTCCTACAATGACCTCTTCTCAGATTTTGACCCAAGACCAACAACCGAAAGGGGTTTATCTGAAGATTTCTTAGACGAATGTAGAAGAGCAGTAAGAGACAAAAATTCGAAAGAAGCCGGTACAGAACTGAGAATTCTCGTTCCAAAAAATAAAAGAAATTCTCTAGAAGAGTCTCTAATAAAAAGAAGACTAAAAGATCATTTCGTAAAACATTTCAGTGAAAAAAGAACAGACTTAAGGAAAACTCAAAGAGCCGGAGTAATACTAATAATTCTAGGGATGATCTTTATGTTTATTTCGTACTTAGCTTATTCGAGTATAATTTTTTCAAGTGAAATACTAAGAAATATAGTTCTTGTTATAACAGAGCCTGCAGGATGGTTTCTCTTCTGGATTGGTGGAGAAAAACTAGTATATAGAGTAAAAGAAGTTCATCCAGAGTACGAATTCTATCAAAGAATGTCTGACGTGAAAGTTAGCTTCCATGGGTATTAAATAGACCTAAGTTACACAAGCCTTTTAAATAAAACAAAACTCCAAAAGCTAATAAAATGTTTAAGAAAAATAAATGTCACAACTGCAAAAGTAGAGTTAATGAGAAGTATGATTTCTGCCCACATTGTGGGAGCCCAATAAATGGAAAGGCTAAAGAGGACTTTGGAATGCTTGGAAAAAATGACATGCAGGAGCAAAATCCCCTTGCAGATCCTTTTTTCGGGGGAATGCTTGGTGGAGGAATGCTAAATAAGATGCTAAACAACACAATGAAAATGCTTGAAAAAGAGCTACAAAGAGATATGAAAGAAGCACAGAATATGCCTGCCGGAAAAACAAACTTTGAACTGTATATTAATGGGAAAAAAATTGACCCCTCTAAGATAAAAGTAACACAAGTTCAAGAACAAGCTCAAGCGCAAGAAAGCAAGGAGTCAAAAAAGCAAAAAGAACAGTTAGTAACTGCATTTAATAAAGATCAAATGAAAAAGTTTTCAGAACTTCCAAGAATAGAACCCCAGACCTCATCAGTAAGAAGGTTCTCAAATAGGGTAATATACGAGATTGATCTACCTGAAGTAAAATCAGTTCAAGATGTTGCAATAACAAAATTAGAAAATAGTATAGAAATAAAAGCAGTCGGGAAAACAAAGTCGTATTTTAAGGTAATTAATGTAGGGCTCCCAATAGCAGGATACGAATTAGAAGAAGGGAAGTTGATTCTAGAACTTGGCACAAAGGATTAAAATGAAAAAAAGTCTACATGTCGGAATTATCCTTGATGGAAATAGGAGATTTGCAAAAAGACTTATGCGTGAACCCTGGCAAGGTCACAAATACGGTGCAAAAAAAGTTGAGGAAGTATTTTCGTGGTGCAAAGATTTGAACATAAAAGAAATAACTCTTTACGCACTTTCTGTAGAAAACTTAAATCGCCCAAAAAAGGAGCTAAATTTTTTAATGAACCTATTTGAAGAAGAGTTTGAAAAATTAGAGAATGATTCAAGACTTGAAGATAACAAAATAAGAATAAAATTTATTGGTAAGAGAGAGCTTTTGAATAAAAAGCTACAAAAAACAATGGGCGTTCTTGAAAAGAAAACAGAGAAAAATAACCGCTATAAGATAAATATAGCAATGGCTTATGGGGGAAGGCAAGAGATCATCAAAGCAGTGAAGTTGATGATTAAAAATAAGCAAGATATTACTGAAAAAAATCTTGAAAAAAATCTTAGCTTAAATTCTTCTCCAGATTTAATAATAAGAACAGGTGGAGAAAAAAGAACTTCAAACTTCTTACCCTGGCAGTCTGTTTACTCTGAATGGTTTTTCTTAAAAAAAATGTGGCCAGAGTTCAATAAAGAAGACCTTAAAAGAGTAATCTTGGAATTCTATAAAAGAGAAAGAAGATTTGGAAAATAAAGGATTAGGTAACTTTTATAAACATTTTATTTGTCGATTTTCTATATGAGGCTGTAGCTCAGCCTGGTTAGAGCACCGCTCTGATAAGGCGGGGGTCCACGGTTCAAATCCGTGCAGTCTCATACAAAACTATTTCTAATAAGGTTTAAAAACCAATTTTCCCCTAATTTCTCATGGTAAAAGGTATGTATCACTATATTCAAAAGGCGTGGAAAAAGCCAGATGCAAAAACACTTAGAGAGAGAATGACTGCGTGGAGAGCTTCTGAAGCAATAACAAAAGTAGACAAACCAATAAGATTAGATAGAGCAAGAGCGCTAGGATACAAAGACAAAAAAGGATTCGTTGTTGCAAGAGTAAGATTAGTTCGAGGCGGGCATGCAAGAACAAGACCGAACAAAGGAAGAAGGAGTAAAAGAATGCACACACATAAAAATCTGAAGATAAATTACAAATGGATTGCAGAACAAAGAGCAGCAAGCAAGTATACAAATCTTGAAGTGCTAAATTCTTACAATATTGGGAAAGATGGGGTGCATTATTTCTTTGAAGTAATAATGGTTGATCCCGAAAGACCTGAAATATCTAATGACTCTACAATTAATTGGATATGCAAACCAGAAAACAGAGGAAGAGTTTTCCGAGGCAAAACTTCTGCAGGGAAAAAGTCAAGAGGCCTAAGAAGTAGATCTCCAATGAATAAGAACAGACCTTCAGTAAGATCAGGTATGCACAGAGGTAAGTAAGTTTCATAAAATATAAAAATCCATTCCTTCTAAGTTAAATATGACAAAACTAAGAGAGATTTACAAATGTGAAGTTTGCGGCAATATCGTTGAGGTTGTTCATGAAGGTGCTGGAACTTTAGTTTGTTGTGGTAAACCTATGGTTTTACAAAAAGAAAATTCTGTTGATGCTTCTCTAGAAAAACACATCCCAGTAATTGAGTTCAATGAAGAAGGAGTTTCAATTAAAGTAGGAAGTGTGCCTCATCCAATGATCCCAGAACATTACATAGAATGGATTGAAATCTATACTGATAATGGAACTTCAAAGAAGTTTTTGAAGCCGGGAGATAAACCTGAAGTTAAATTTGCTTTAAAAACAAAGAACATTGGTGCAAGAGCTTATTGTAATTTACACGGTTTATGGAAAAGTAAGTAATTCTCAAAACTTAAATAGTTTAGTTTCTTTTTATAAAGATGCTTTACAAAAGAATAGCAGAACTTTATGACAAGATAAGTTCAACAACAAAACGTCTAGAAAAAATAGATACTATTTCAAAATTCTTAGAAGATCTTTCAGAGAAAGACAAAGAAGTAATGTATCTTCTTCTTGGAAGCATTTACGCAGATTATGACGAATCCAAGATTGGAATCTCAGAACAACTTGTAATAAAGGCTATTTCAAAAACAACCGGAGAGAATAAAGAGAGAATTATTCATGAGTGGAAAAAAGTTGGAGACCTGGGCCAAGTAGCACAAAATTTAACTCAGAATAAAAAACAATCGAATCTATTCGGATTAAAAATACTTACAGCAGGAAAAGTATTAGAAAGTCTAAGAAAACTTCCTCTTTTAGAAGGGGAAGGAACAGTTGAAAAAAAGATTACAATAATAACAGAACTTCTGACTTCAGCAAGTTCGATTGAAGCAAAATATATTGTAAGGACTTTAATTGGTGATTTAAGAATTGGAATCCAAGAATCAACAATTAGAGAGTCTCTTGCAAAAGCATTCTTTCCAGAAATACAAAAAGAAGCTTCTGTAAAAATTCAGGAAGCTTTAGACAGGTCAAATGATGTTGCTCTTATTTTCGAAATTGCAAAAAGAAGGAAAATAAAAGATTTAGAAGATGTATCTCTCGAAGTAGGAAAAGCAATAAAAGTAATGCTTGCTCAAAAAGCACTAAACATTGAAGACGGATTTGAAAAAGTAGGAAAACCTGCAGCAATAGAATACAAATATGATGGTTTCCGACTCCTAATCCACAAAAGCCCAGAAGGAAAAATAACTCTTTATACAAGAAGGTTAGAGAATGTAACAAAACAATTCCCAGAAGCAGTTGAGTACGTACAAAAGTATGTTACAGGAAAGTCGTTTATTCTTGATTCAGAAGCAATAGGATTCGACAAAAAAACAAAGAGATATACTCAATTTCAGCATATATCTCAAAGAATAAAAAGAAAATACGATATTGAAAAAGTTCAGCAAGAACTTCCGATAGAAATAAATGTTTTTGATATTCTCTACTACAACGGAAAATCATTTATTGGAGAACCTTTCCAAAAAAGAACCGCGCAGGTAAGAAAGATAATAAAAGAAACCCCTTATAAAATAGTTCCGGCAAAACAGATAATAACAGACTCTCTAGAAAAAGCAGAAAAATTCTACAAAAAAGCACTCGAAGACAATCAAGAAGGAGTTATGATGAAAAGCCTTGATTCAAAATACCAACCCGGTAGCAGAGTTGGATTCATGTTAAAAGTAAAACCTTCGCAAAAGGATTTTGATTTAGTAATAACTGGTGCAGAATACGGCAAAGGAAAAAGATCTGGTTGGTTAACAAGTTTTACTCTTTCTTGTAGAGATGAAGAAACAGGAAAATTCCTAGAAATAGGAAAAGTAGGCACAGGTATTTCAGAAAAAGCAGAAAGTACAGAAGGTACAGAAAGAACAACCTTTGAGGAATTAACAGAATTACTAAAGCCACTAATAATAAAAGAATCTGGAAAAGACATTATTGTTAAACCAAAAATTGTTGTTGCAATAACCTACCAAGAAATTCAAAAATCACCAACCTATTCTTCGGGATTCGCCTTAAGATTCCCGAGAGTTACTACTTTACGTCCAGATAAACCGGTTTCAGAGATAAACACTTTACAAGAAATTGAGAAAGAGGTTTTTGGGAAATGAAGAATAAAAAGAAAGTAGATAAAAGGCTCATGTTTATTAAACAGACAGTCTTTTTTTCGATAATTTTTTATTTTTTAAGTTGGATTATAGGAGAGTACATCCCATTTATTTTTTGCCTTATAGGGGGGGTTGTTTACGGTGCGCTTATAACTTGGTACATCAAAAGAAGGGAATTAAAAAGAAAAGGTAAAGAAACAGGATAAGATGAATCTAATTATATGGGGGTTAATTTTAGATATAATTGGTGTTTTTATCTTAGCCTTTTCAACAGCCGTAAGTTCTTGGCATGGGAAATATAATTTCCCTTTTTGGAAAAAAAGGTATTATTGGAACGGGTGGAGGCCATTTTATAGAAATACTGAAACAAAGAAATTAACCTGGAAATGGAATCATAAACCTCTTGTTTTTGGATGGATTCCACCAAAATACAAATTAGACATATTCGGCTTTCTTTTAATCTTAACTGGATTTATATTACAATTAATATTTTACCTAAATTAATTCTGTGTAAAAAGTAAGTCTTTGTTCAGATTAACCCTTTAGTAGATTGTGCAGGTTTTTAGAAATAGGTTACTTTGTGCAAAGCCGCCCACCTAAAAACCTTTATAAACCCGCGAAGCCCTTTATAAATAGAATGGCCAAGTCAGACAGCAACTATAAGATCCAAAATATTGTTGCAACAGCTTCTTTAGGAAAACCAGTTCCTTTAACAAAACTGGCCAAAACAAATCCTAATACAGAATACAATCCAAAGACTTTCCCGGGTCTTGTTCTAAGAATTAAAGAGCCAAAATCAGCTGTTCTTGTCTTCTCATCGGGAAATCTTGTCTGTACAGGTACAAAGTCAATAGCACAAGTCAAAGAAGTAATTCAGGAAGTAATAAAACAACTAAGAAAAATAAGCGTCAATATTACAATAGTTCCAAAGATAACAGTTCAAAATATTGTAGCATCCGGAACAATTGATCTAAAACTCAATCTAAACTTCCTAGCTCTAGAGATGCAGAATACAGAATACGAACCAGAGCAGTTTCCAGGCTTAGTTTACAAATTAATAGAACCAAATGCAACATTCCTTTTATTCTCAAACGGAAAACTTGTCTGTACAGGTACAAAAAACAAAGACCAGCTTGAACAAAGCATGGCTATGCTTCTAAAGAATGTTAAGACTGCTCTAAAGAACTACCAGAAGTAATCTTTCTAAAACTACTTAAAAGTCTGCATAAATCTATAAAAACACCCCTAACTGATAAAAATAGAGGTTTATTATGGAAGAGGAATCATTCTCAACAGAGTCAACAAAACCACAAGGCGACTCATCAAAAAATGAGGAACTAGTAATTGAAGCTAAGAATTTCTTTGACTTTCACAAGAAAGAGCTAGGAGAATCCCTTAGGAAAGGGAACAATGTCATTTACATCAACTTCATGACCCTAACCGAGTTTTCAAACGTTCTTTCAGACGAACTTCTAGCAAACCCAGAAGAAGTCCTAAGATTAATAGAAATGGCTATTGAAGAATCTGGGCTAGTAAAAAATGTAAGAGTCAGACTTTATAACACACCACCAAGCCAGGAAATAAAAATTAGAGAAATCCGTTCAAAACATCTAAACGAACTAATCACAATTGAAGGGATTATTAGACAAGCTTCTGATGTCCGTCCGCAAGTAGTTAATGCAAAGTTTGAATGCCCAAGTTGTGGAACAATTATTTCTGTTTTACAATTAGAAAAAAAATTCAGAGAACCAACAAGATGTTCCTGCGGGAGAAGAGGTGGATTTAGATTAATAAGTAAAGAGATGGTTGATACACAAAGACTTGTAATTGAAGAGTCTCCTGAAGCACTCCTCGGAGGAGAACAACCAAAAAGAATGAATGTGTTTGTCAAAGAAGATCTAGTTGAACCCCGAATGGAAGAAAAAACAACACCCGGAGCAAGAGTAAAAGCGATTGGTGTTCTAAAAGAAGTTCCTGTTCCCCTATCAACTGGCGGCATGTCAACACGTTTTGAGTTAGCAGTTGAAGCAAATAATGTTATTCCAATGGAAGAAACATTTGAAGAATTAGATATTTCAGATGAAGATGAACGTCAGATCCTAGAACTTTCAGCAGATCCACACGTATTTGATAAACTTGCAAGCAGTATTACTCCAAGTGTTTGGGGTTACGAAGAAATCAAACGTTCACTCGTATTACAATTGTTTGGAGGAGTACAAAAAAATAAACCAAACGGAGGAAAACAAAGAGGAGATATTCATATTTTACTTATTGGTGATCCCGGAGTTGCAAAATCAGTAACTCTTGGATTCATGGCAAACATCTCTCCAAAAGGCCGTTATGTTGTTGGTAAAAGCGCTTCAGGTGCAGGACTTACTGCAACAGTAGTAAGAGACGAGTATCTTAAGGGCTGGTCTCTAGAAGCAGGAGCAATGGTTCTAGCACATAAAGGTCTAGTCTGTATTGATGAATTAGAAAAAATGGATCCACAAGATAGAAGTGCCATGCACGAAGCAATGGAGCAGCAAACAGTAACAGTTTCAAAAGCAAATGTTCAGGCTCAACTAAAAGCTGAAACATCTGTCCTAGCTGCAGCGAATCCAAAATTCGGACGTTTTGATCCGTACCAGTCAATTGCACAACAGATAGATCTTCCTCCAACACTAATTAACAGATTTGATATTATATTCACACTACGAGATATCCCTAGCAGAGAAAGAGACGATATGATTGCAACACATGTACTAGAAGAGCACAGAACAACTGGAAGCGAAATGTTAGTTTCACGAGAACTTTTCAGAAAGTACGTAGCCTACACAAAACAAAGAGTAAAACCAGAATTATCTGATGAAGCAATTACAGAAATAAAAAAGTTCTATGTTGATTTAAGGAACAAACCAGTATCTTCAGAAGCAGCAATGCGCCCAATCCCAATTTCAGCCAGACAGTTACAAGCTTTAGTAAGAATGGCCGAAGCATCAGCAAAAGTTAGGTTAAGTAAAACAGTATCCCTTGAAGATGCAAGAAGAGCCATCGAAATAATGAAATACTACCTTATGCAAGTCGGTTATGATTACGAATCAAAAACATTTGACATAGATAAAGTTTCAGGAAAATTCTCATTCTCGCAAAGAAGTAAGATATTGTTAGTAAAAGACGCCATTACTGCACTTGAGACAAAGCTTGGGAAAATGATTCCTATAGAAGAGATTGAAAAAGAAGTTGCAGAAAAAGTAACAAAAGCAGAACTAGAAGATTTAATTCAAAAACTAAAACAGAATGGAGAAATTTTTGAACCAAGAAGGGGGTTCATTCAGAAATCAGATAGTTAATCCTGATTAACCTTTTAAACTACATTCAATTTTTTAAACAATGCCAGAAGAACAATTCAAAAGAAATATTGCATTCAAGCTGAGAGTAGGAGAAATTCTAGGAGGAAAACCTTACCTAGAGAATGAAAAATTCACCTTTTTAGAACTTGGGAATAGAAAAATCGTAAGGGTAAATGTTATAGGAAACATAACAGACAAATACGAAAGTAATGGAGAAAGAAAGTTCCTTTTCATAACCCTTGATGATGGTTCGGGTCAGATAAAATTGAAAACATTCGGAGATGACTGTGCAAAATTTGCAGAGCTAATGCAAGGAGAAACAGTAGTAGTTATTGGAACATTAAGGTATTTCAATAATGAGATCTACATTGCACCAGAAATAGTAAAAGAACAAGATCCAAGATACCTTTTGATAAGAAAGTTAGAACTAGAAAAAGAAAAAGCACAGAATACAGACCCAGTAAAAGTAAGTAAAGAACAAATCATCGCAGTAAAGGATAGAATCTTAGAAAATATAAAAAATTCCGAAGATATTGGGGGGGTAAGTATAGAACAATTAATTATGAAACTTAATGATATCTCTCCAGAAATAATCAACCAAGAGATTAAAAAGTTCATTGAAGAAGGCATTGTATTTGAGCCGCGCCCAGGAAAAGTTAGATATCTTGGCTGAAATTCTGTTTCAAAACCCTTATAAATCACCCAAAATTACAGTTTAGATGGAATCTTATGAACAAATGCTTGATGAAGCTTACAAAAAAATAAAGAAGCCCGAAGGAACTGGAGAGAGATTTGAGATACCTAAAGTTGAAGGGCACATAGAAGGAAAGAAAACAATCCTAACTAACTTCTTTCAGATAGCATCATACTTAAGAAGAGACCCAGAACATTTCCAGAAATTTTTATTGAGAGAGCTAGCAACACAAGGACAAAAAGAAGGAGATAGAATGATATTAAATAATAAAATTCCAAGTTCAAAAATTAATCAAAAAATAGAAGAATACACAAAAGAATTTGTTTTATGTAAACAGTGTGGAAAGCCAGATACAGAGATAGTAAAAGAAGATAGAGTTGCATTCTTACGATGTTTAGCCTGTGGTGCAAAACATTCAATAAGAAGCAAAATATAAAAAATCATATTCTTTCGCTAAGAAAGAGAATTAAAATCACGGAGGTAAAAGATGGTTCAAGGATATTGCGTTAAATGCAAAGAAACAGTTGAAATGAAAGACCCACAAGAAAGCAAGACTTCAAAAGGAACACCTATGTTCAAAGGGAAATGCCCAAAATGTGGAACAACTGTTTGTAGAATTGGAAGCAAGAAATAAAAACAAAAATAAATTTTTATTTTTTTTATTAATATGATATGTATAAAGATTATAAATTCTTATAGAACTGTAGTTGCAATCGCAGATTCTGAGTTGATTGGAAAGAAGTTTGAAGAGGGAAGGTTTCAGTTAGATGTTAAAGAAAACTTTTACAAGGGAGAAAAAGAATATTCTGAGGAAGACGCGCTAAATCTTATTAGAGATATGAAAAAAGAAGATGCAACATTCAATATTGTTGGGGAAAAAGCAGTCAATCTTGCGATCAAAGCCGGAATAATAGAAACAGAAAGCTTCGGAAAGATTCAGGGGGTTCCATTTACCCTAGTTCTGCTCTAAAGTTTTAGAAACGAGTTCAATTGCGTGAAGAGCATTTTTCCAAACACTGTCTAAAAATTCTTCTTGGTGATTCAAGATATAATGTCTATTAAACCACCTCAGTTTTTCATCTTCATCTGTAGCAAGTTTGTTGTAATATCTAGTACACTTACCAACAAAAACATGGTTAATATGAAATCCGTGATGCGGAACTTTTTCTATTTGAACTCTCAGAGGACTTAGCACCTTTACTTGTCCGTCATTTTCAATCTTAGAACCAGGTACAAAGTCAAAATCAAAGCCGGTTTCTTCAATTACTTCACGAATAACGGACTCTTCAGGAGTTTCACCAGGATTCATATGCCCCCCAACAGGGATCCACTTTTGCAAAACCTTATTCCAAGTTAAAAGAACTTCTAATTGATCATTAACAAGAAAGACTGTCGCAACCCAACAACCATTCTTCCAGTTTATATCAGACATAAAAAGACTAAAAAGAGGAGCTTAAAAAGAATTTGTATAGTAAAGTTAATAAACCCGTTCTGTGCAAGAGTTTAATGAGAAAAACAGCAATAATTATTGTGACTATTGCACTCTTAATAACTCTAGTTTTAGGAGTCTTCGCAATAACCGAGCTAGACAAAAACGAAACGAAAAGTTCAGGTCTTAGTGTTGGTCTGAAAGAAACAGCCTACTCTGGAACAGGGTACTCTTATAGTGGTTCTGCCTATGAACATGCAACAGTTGTTAATTCTTACAGAAGCGGAAGTTGCAGTAAGTAATTAGAGCAAAGCGAAACCAACCCCAAGCATAATGCCAATCCAAGTTGTAAAACCTAAGAAAGTCATTAAACAACCATTCCCAAAAATGCCCGGTCTTTCTGAATTCCTACATCTATTTTCAAGGTCAGAAGAATTTCCGGATTTTAAAGGGGGTTTAAATTCTGGATGTTCATAATCATAAGCAAGTAGTCTTCTTGAGTCTGAAATTCTTCCCATTCTGTGGTGATATCTTTTTTGTACTTCTTCGTGGGATTCTTCATTAGAAGAAAACCCGGGATCATACTGTTTTAAAAGTTCTCTAGCCTCATTTGATTCACTAGCAATTAACCCTTTTACGATACCAAAATCGGGGAGCTCAGTCATTCCAATTTTTTTCTTTAAAGCTCTTCTCATAAAATAACCTATGATAGGTTTCTCAGAATATTCTTCCCAAAGTTCATATCCCTTAGTTGCAGCAATTTCTGCAGCATAAGATACATCTTCAACAGTTCTATGAAGAGTCTTACAAAACTCCTCTTGTTTAACTGGATCCGGGAATCTAATTAAACTATCGAGGGTTGTATTTCTAGCTCTTTCTGGGTCTGAAAGTGTATCTCTGGCCTGGCTAAGAAGTTCAGAAACATACGGGTCCAACTCCGAAGCACAAGAAGCAAGATATTTCTTTTCAGGCTTAAAGAATCTCCCAGCATACCACGGAGTTTTTTCTTCAACAGCTCTGGAAACATATCCTGAAAGAGAAAACCTGTCTAGATTCCCAAATATATCTTGGATAATTCCCTGATACACGTCATTTGCTTTTTGTTTTAGTACCATTTTATCTTTACCCTAAAGGTAAATAATATACTTTATAAACTTTACTGTTATGGTAAAGGTAATGAAAATTCAGAAAATTCCGAATGAAACACTAAACTTCATACTTCTTAAGATCTCTACTGGAGCTAATTATGTCTCAAAAATAGCAGAAGAAACAGGCAAGTCAATCCCTGTGACATTTAGACAATTAGAAGACCTAGTAACCTTCAATGTCTTAAAAAAGCAGCGTAAAGGTAAGAGGGTTGAGTACTCAATAGAATGGAATGCTATAGCAAACGTCCTAAGCAATCTAGTTGAAAAAGAAAAAATTAGTTCAGATATCAAAAGTGTTAGAAAGGATTTAGAAAAAGTTTTCTCCATAAAAGCAGTACAGGAAGCATTTAAGCAACTCTATGAGGGCTTAGAAGAAGTAGGAAAAACAACTCAAAGTTATATGAAGCTTGAACTTGAAGAAACACTTTCAATGTTCTTGGAAAGTTTTGGTATGATGGACAACCCCCAACAAGAAAAACTTTTGAAAAGAGTTGCAGAATCAGAGAGAAAAGATGTAAAAGAATTCCTAAAAATAAGCAAAGCACATTTAGCATTTAAAGATAAAGTTGATCCTCGGAAGAAACTACTACAAAAGTTAGATAAATAGTTTCCCACAAATTTATAAACGAATTTTCTATTGAATTTAAATGGTATACGACCCGTTTGAAGAGAATCCAGAACCCGAAGTAGTAGAAACAGAGAAAGAGTCAGAAGACTCAGACGAATTCAGTGATGAAGAAGAGTCTGAAGGTTCTAACGGACCAATCAGGGTAAGACTTCCAAGAAAGAATGAAGTTATTGGGGTAATAGAACAAAGATTAGGTGGAAACAAAATGATGGTTAACTGCACAGATGGAAAGTCTAGAAATTGCAGAGTTCCAGGAAGATTGAAGAGAGCACTCTGGTTAAGACCAAACGATGTAGTAATAATTGAACCGTGGGAGTTAGATAACACCAGAGGAGACGTTCTCTTCAAATACAAACCAAATCAAGTTGCATGGTTAAGAAAAAACGGATACCTGAAATCAGAAAAATCAGAATTCTAAGATGAAACAAATATTCTCTGATAAAGCTCCAAGAATAATAAAAGCTAAATGGGAACTAGAAAAAGTTCTCAATGTAAAAATTCAAGTTAAAGGAAAAGATATCGAAATCTCTGGAGAGCCTGTAAACGAATTTGTTGCTGAAAAAGTAATTGATGCCCTAAATCTAGGATTTGAAATGAAAACAGCAATTCTGCTAAAGGAAGAAGAATTTATTCTTGAAATAATCAACATAAAAGAACATACCAAAAGAAGAGATTTAGAAACAATAAGGGCAAGGATAATAGGTACAGAGAGAAAGACACTCGCAACGCTCGAACATTTAACGCACTGCTTCTTCCAAGTAAAAGATAATTTTGTTGGAGTACTTGGGCCCGCAGACTGGGTAGAAAATGCTCAGCAAGCAATAATCTCTTTGATCAAGGGTTCAAAACAAGCAAATGTTTATGCCTTTCTAGAGCATCACCAAATTCCTAAGATTGAGCATCTATGAATAAAAGAACCAACAGAAAAGAAGGTCTCTAAAAAGAAAAGCGTCCCGGGCAGGACTTGAACCTACGACATCATGGTTAACAGCCATGCGCTCTACCGACTGAGCTACCGGGACAGTAGAATATTCAAAACAGAAATTTTTCTTATTTAAAGGTTGTTATTCTCCCCAATAAGATTTATTAATTGTCTTTTCCTAGGAAAGTTATGGAATTACAAGATGCGATAAATGAAAGAAAAAGTGTACACAGATTCTCAGATAAGAAACCAGATTGGAGAGACATACTTGAGGTTATTGACACTGCAAGACATGCCCCAATGGCTGGAAATGATTTCATACTAAAATTCGTTACTGTCTTTGATCCAAAAGTGATTGAAAAAATCGCAGATGCTTGTCAACAACCATTTGTTGGAGAAGCCCAATATCTAATTGTTGTTTGTTCGGACACAAAAAGAGCAACAAATCAATTTGGAGAAAAAGCAGACATGTTTGTAAGACAGCAAGCAGGGGCTGCAATACAAAATATGCTTCTTTCAATAACCGAAAAAGGTTTAGCAACATGCTGGGTAGGGTATTTTGTTGAAGAACAAGTAAAAAGAGAAATCAAAGTAATCCCACCAACAGTTCAAATAGAAGCAATCCTACCAATAGGGTACGAATCAAAAGCGCAAGAACATAAAAAAGTAAAGAAAAAGAAGATTGATCTAGAAAACGTTCTATTCTTTAATAAGTGGGGAGAGCAAAAAATGCGTCCTCCAAAGAAAGTTTTAACTTAAAAAAAATTAAAAAATTTTTTTAGTAAGAGTAAAGTTTCAAACCTTTTCCAATCTTAGCTGATAAGTTATAGAAAAGTGCGAAAAGAAGACCTGAAATGAATCCCACTATTCCCATAATAAAGGGCATGAGAATAAGGAAGAGGTAAATCATGTTCAGATTAACAAATTCTGTGTAGTTTGATAGAAAAGAACCCGAAATGAGAAAAACTATGAAAAGAATTATAGCCATAACCAAACCAGAGAAAAAATTGATTAAACCCCACATAACACCAGAACTACCTACACCAATCTTATGAACAATAGCTATTTCCTGAGTTGAATTATCCACTTTATCACCTATATTTTCTAATATATATAATGAAAAAGGGGTTTAAAAATCTTTCAAAAAAATATAAAAGAAGACCGCCCGAAGGCGGCTTCATGAAAATAAAAATAAAATTCAGTTAAGACATGTGAAGTTTATCTCCAAACTTCAATTCCTAGGTCTGACATTGATTTCTGAGGTCCATTTTTACCATGGAAGTTGTCATCATCGTAGTTCTTACCTAGAACGTAAGGAGACTTAACACCAGTCATAATAGTGATAACTCTTACCTTACCAACAAAGTCTTTGCTAATTCTGGCTCCAATAATAACCTGTGCTTCGTTACTTAAATTGTCTGAAACAGTTCTACCAATTATGTCGAACTCTTCAAGCTTTAAGTCAGGACCACAAGTGATATGAATTAAAGCACCAGTAGCTCCCTGATAATCCACGTCAAGTAGAGGATGTGTCAAGGCCTGCTTAACTGCTTCCATAACTCTATCAGTTGCATCTGATTCACCAATACCAATAACTGCAACTCCACCGTTCTTCATTATAGCTGAAACATCAGCATAATCAAGGTTGATCAATGAAGGTAAAGTAATTGTTTCAACAATACCCTTAATCATAGTAGAGACAAGTTCATTAGCAACAGCGAAAGCCTGTTCGATTGGCAATTGTCCAGCAATGTCTACAAGTCTATTGTTATCAAGAACAATACAAGTATCTGTTACTTCTCTTAATTCTTGAAGTCCAAATTCAGCCTTGTCAATTCTAGCCTTCTCAGCTTCGAATGGCATAGTAACTACACCAATAACTACTGCGCCAGATTCTTTAGCAATCTGAGCAACAACAGGTGCAGAACCAGTTCCAGTTCCTCCACCAAGACCTGCAAGAACGAATACCATGTCAGCTCCACCAACAGCCTTTTTCAAGTCAACCAAAGCCTCTTTAGCAGCTTCTCTACCTACTTGAGGTCTTCCACCTGCTCCAAGTCCTCTTGTTAATTCCTTACCAATAAGAATCTTGTCGTCAGCCTTAGTTACGCTAAGATGAAGAGCATCAGTATTACATGCGTAAACACCAGCACCAGAAATTCCTTTGTTGTATAACCATGTTGTCATGTTACAACCACAACCACCACACCCCATAACCTTAATGTTAGCCTTACCAGCCTTCAATTCATCAAAGTTAATACTGTGAGAAGCTGTGTTCTGGATTGCCTCTTTTGCAAAATCTAATACCATTTTTTGTTTTCTTTTTCCTCCTTTGCAACTCTGTCCGTCGGAGAATTTTCACTTTGCGGAAAACCTTCCAGACTTAATCCCGATAAAGAAAACTAATTTAAATATTCTTCTGTACAAAAGAGGATATAATTTTAAGGTAGAAGATTACCTTGGACGAGAGAATTATTGCAGGAGTCTTCCTTTTTTAGGTTAGATATTGTAGCAGGCAAAGGATCTGCAATTATTTTTATTTTTTGCATGCATAGATTTGAAGAAAGAATTAAAAGGCCAATTTTCAATCTTTCCGAATGAGTAATTGTGAAATCTATATATTCTTCAAATAAATCATAAACCTCATCCATAATTTTTTCGTCTTTAAACTTTTTTAGAGGGATCCCTAACTTCTCACATTCTTGAATATCTATGGGATATCCATGAGAAATATACTTATGAGTTAACGCATCAATCACCTCTTTAGGACTTTTTGAAGTTTTGACTAAATGAGCGTCATGTAAATATTGCTCAGCTAACTTTATAACTCTACGATAAGCCCCCATTAGATAAGGGTCGATTTTTTCAGTTAAGCCAATTTTAACATAAGGGTCATTAGAAGATTCTATAAATTCTAAAGCATCTTTAATAGATAAAGCAGGGATATAAGTTTTTTGTTCAAGGGGGTGCAATACTTGGGGATCAACGGGGCCCATTTCCCCACCAGAACCTAAAAAAAGGTTATCCGCAGAGACACATATTAGTGTGGCCGCACTTTTAGCATAGGAAGGAACAACTACATTAAACTCCTTAAAATATTGCTTGCACATATGAATTATTTTAGCTGCTGAATCTATATGCCCTCCAGGAGATTCTAAAACAAGAAATAATTTTTTACCAGTTAGTTTTCTCAGTACTTTATGAAAGTGAAATGCTGAAGAAGAATTTAGCTCCCCATCAAAGAAAATAACTTTTCCCCCAACCCTTTTTTCCAAATTAGTAATCTTGCCCTTAAGGCTAGAAAAATATTTAGTACAAATTTCTTGAGAAAAATTGCCCATCTTGTTCTACTGCAACAATGCTTCTTCGAATGTTTCTTTTCATTTGATCTAGATTTAATATAAGCTTAGAGTGTGTGTCCAAACTTTGTAGTTTACGCACTTCATCTATGACTTTTTTTATCTCTAAATATTCGCGAAGAGCTTTTTGGTCTAGGTTTAATTTCATTTTTTCATCACCCTCTTCGGAAGTTAAAGGGTTAAGGACTATATAAAGATTATTGGTTTTTATTTAAGTGGCTTTCTTCTTTTTTTGATTAGGGAGCCCCTATTTACCTCAAAGACTTAGTCAATTTCCCGATCTTCAGCCAAGAATCATTCAATTTACGGTTTGATTCTTCAACAATTAGCTTCAACAAGTCTTCTCCAACCAAAAGTTTATGATTATGAATCAAAGGAAACTCTAATCTCTCTGTGCTGTTTAACTCTACAATAATCTTTTTTCCTAAAGTGATGATTCCGTTCTTTTTCCATCCCGCTAATTGTGCTTTTTTCAAAAGTTTATCAGCATCTTCCAAAGTTTTACATGCAACATGAATAATACACGGATCAAGTTTAAACTTAACAATTAATTTTTTATGTTTTCTTTTTTTAGTAATCTTATATATTTCTTCTTTTAGTTCATTCAAAGAAATTTCCGAATGTGAAATCCACAAAAAAAGTTCTCGATCTTTTTGCTTTTTTTGGATCATAATAAGAACTCTCCCAGAGCAAGAAGAAGTTGTATAATAATTTTCTAGAGAGTTTAATTTGTCACAAAGAGGTTTGATCTTAATATCAACACCTCCAATATAAGATTTATCCGGCCTTGCAAGAGTATCCTTCTTTGCCTGTTGAAAACTCATATAGTTAGATACTTTTTAGGATTATTAAAATATTCGGTTAGCAGGTCTGCGAAGGTCGCCAGTTCCAAATTTTTAAAATTCTCAGGTTTTATCCATTTGTAAGCTATATGATCTTCACCAAGTTTAACTTTTCTAGAATCAACCTTAGTAAAGAATACGTGGCACTTGCTTTTAACAAGATCTGTTTCTCCTTCTAAAACAGAAATTTCTCTAACTTTTTTTGTGTTCAAACCAGTTTCCTCAAATAATTCTCGAATAAAGGTTTGTTCTGGCTTTTCGTTTTCTCTTATTTTGCCCCCAGAACATTCCCACTTTCCAGCATCAAACTCAAGACCAAACTTTCTCTTAAGAACAAGATATTTTCCATTGCATTCAACAAGGCCCTTTACAATATAGAATTGTTTTTTCATTCTCTCTCCAAAATCTTAGCGTCGATTCCTGCTTCTTTACAAAGTTCAACAAAATCTTTAGCATCACTCTCATTCCCAACAACAGAACCATAATGCATAGGAATAGCCAAAAAAGGTTTTATTATCTTAGCAGCCTCAACAGCTTCCTCTGCAGACATAGTAAATCTCCCCCCGATAGGAAGCAAAGCAATGAACTTTTTATTTGGTTGGTTATGACCCGTCAAATTCTTCATCTCTGGAATTATATCAGTATCTCCTGCATGATAAATAAGAAGATCATTTATCTTAATTAAGTAACCAACACCCAACTCTTCTTTAGGGTGAAAAGTTTTGTTAATATTATACGCGGGTAGAACAGAGAGTTTAATATCCCCAAGAGTTAGCTCACTTCCTCTTTCAACAATCTCGGTCTTGACCTTAACATCAAACTTATTAACCTTGCTGTGGCAATCCGCAGGCATAACTATTCTTGTTCCTTCTTGAACAATTTTTCCCAGATCCTGAATACTACAATGATCGTAATGATCGTGTGTAACTAAGATTATATCTGCCTTAGGCAGGCCATCCCTAATATTATACGGATCTACATAAATGATCTTAGAGTTCTTAATAAGAAAACCCGAATGCCCAAGCCATTTGAGTTCTACATTATCTATCTGCATATTAAACAAAACTTCAAACTATTTTTAAAGGTTTAGCACTACGAGAAGTGACATTTAAGCGGCGAGTATATTTGCTCTAAATTTATCAACATCCTTCTGAAGTATTTGCCCCCCAGAAGCTTTAGAATGCCCTCCACCGCTAGCATGTTCCAATCCAATAATTCCTTTTTTAACAAGCAAATTTGTATCAACATCTCCTTTCTGATTCCTTAGGTTAATTCTTATAAAACCCGGATTAGAACTAGCTTTCAAAAGAATAATTGTTTTATCTGGATGGTACTTATTAGATATTATTGAAGCTATAATTGCAGAGCTTTCTGCTCCAACAGAGCTATTATAATAAAAATACAAATTTTTTTCAGGATAAAACTCTGCATTAGCTAAATAATCTTTAATTCCAGCGTCAATCTTCTTCTGAATAGTCTTTCTACATAGTTCCAGAGACTTAATATCTTTTTTCTTAACGAGATTAAAAACTCCTAGGAGAGATTTACCTTTCTCTTTATAGTAAATAAGAGAAAAATCTATGGCCGACGCAAATTTCCCGGGTTTAGATTCAAAAATTTTATCTGCATCTGTTCCGGGATAAATCTTTTTGATGAATTTTAAAGTCTTAGGGTTTTTAAAATAAAAATCTGCTATAGTAGCTGCACAAACCAACCAAGTCCATTTTTTATAATTAAAGAGCTTTTTGCCTAGCTCATAAACAATCATTGTTGTGCAATCTCCCGTTTCGGAGAGAGAAATAGCTTTGAGGATATTTTGTTTATTTTTCAAATCTGGATGTGGTGGATGATGATCAATTAAAAGAGTATTAAACTCTTTTCTAAATGTTTCAAAAAGATCAAGGTTGTCATTATCTAAAGCAAGATCGCAAACGAAAACCTTGCTTATATTTAAACTTCTTAGCTTAGGAGCCATTTTTTCTAGCATATACTTATCATAGTTTAAGAGTTCTATAAGTACGGGTTTTATTTTTTTAGCATTCAAGATTTGTTCAAGAATAACCGCTGAAGAAACTCCGTCACAATCCGTATGGCTAAGAATAGCAACTCGATCTTTTTTTGTAATTGAATCTAAAAAATCCAGAAAGACTTTTTCATTCCCTATAAGAAGTTCCATATTTGAAGGCCACCCATATCTTCTCCTATAAGCAACGCTTTATATTTTTAACTAAAAAACATCTACTTGAAAATAACACTTTTTGTAGAGATAAATTTATAAAAGAATTCTTTGTCAGATACACATCATGGTAGACAAAAACGAGGCAAGCAATTATCTTGGGGCGCTAAGAAATTCTAAAATGAAAGATGTAAAGATAGTAATGCCTCAAAAAAGAGGGATTGTTGATGCTCAAAGGAACAGATGTTATGTCTGTCAAAAAACACTAAGTGCTGGAATCTGTCACTTCGAAGAGATTGAGGGACCAGATCCAAAATCAGGAGCAAATTCAAGAGCCTTAAGAGCAGTCTGCTCTCCGTGTTACTTTGATATCAAAACAGGTAAGAAACCTGTGATAAAATCTGCTCAACCAGAACCAAAAAAAGAAGTTGAAACAAAGGACGATGATTTTGAGTGGGATTTTGATTAATTAATATCCCCTTTTTCTATAAGAAACTTAATATTCGGAGCAACATTATGCTTTCCTGCTTTTATTTCACTAATATCTAACCACCTAACTTCTTTAACAGGCAATATAGGCCTTATTTCGTCCTTGTTTAAAACTCTTGCAAGATAATGAATTAACAAGATAGCCATTTTCTCGCCAGTCTGCGGATTTTTCCAGATTAAAAGAGGGTGTAGAGGTTTAATGATCTCTATGTGAGCATTATTTTCTTCTCGTGTCTCTCTATGACACGCTTCTTCTAAACTTTCTTCAAACTCTTCAACACTTCCACCAGGAAGTTTATAAAAATCATCCTTACTATCTTTGTTTACAAGAAGCTTTCCATCTTCAATTATAACCGGACCAGAAGCAACAATATTTTTCACTCCGTACTTATTAACTCTAGATTTAAATTCAACAAATAAGGAATCAAGAATTCCACTAACTACTTTTTTAGAGAATTTTTCTTGAGCCTCTTTAGAAAGGGAATCAAAAAATTTAGGATTCTCCATCTTTCCTTCTCTTCTCATTAACTCAAACTTTTGTTCTACAAGTCCTACTAGTTGTTCATCAATTTCTTTGAGTTTTTTATCATAATTTTCCATGTAAAATAAAGAAATTCAAAATTTATAAGATTTAAGGTGTAACTCTAGTCATAGTTCTCGGGAAAGCTATTGCATCTTTTATACTATCCAATCCACAAATCCAAGAAACTACTCTCTCAACACCGACACCATAACCTGAATGAGGAACAGAACCATATTTTCTTAAATCAAAATACCAACTATAGTTTTTAGGATTTTCATTATCTGCCTTAAGTCGTTTCTCCATATCTTTTACATCTAGACTTCTCTCTGAGCCACCAACTATCTCGCAATAACCTTCTGGAGCTAACATATCAAAACATAACGCCTCCTTAGGATTTTCTGGACTAGCTGGCTTATAGAAACCCATTATTTGGGTAGGATAGTGAGTAACCACAACAGGAACTTTGAAATGATTTGCAATTTTCTCCTCTTCAATAGTCCTCAAGTCTTCACCCCAAGCAAAGTTCATTTTATACTTCTCATTCAAAAGCTTGACTGCTTCATCATACTTAATTGTAGGATATTTTGCTTTAGCGTAATGCTCCAAAAGTTTAATATCTCTTCCTAAAATCTCAAGTTCTTCCTTATTCTTTTTCAAAACCTCTTGGATAATAAATCGAATCTCATCTTTTGCAACTTCCGTAACCTCATCAAGTTTCATCCAAGCAGCTTCCATTTCTGCCATCCAAAATTCTGAAAGGTGTCTCGAAGTTTTAGACTTCTCTGCCCTGAATGTAGGAGACATATCGTATATTTTTTCCAGTGCAAAAACAGCAGACTCTGCATAAAGCTGCCAACTCTGTGAAAGGTAAACTTTTGAATCAAAATATTTAACTTCAAAAATAGTGGATCCTCCCTCAGATTGGGTTGGTTGAAATATTGGGGGATCAAATTCTACATACCCTCTGCTTCTAAAAAATTCATGAATAGCTCCAACCACTGTACTTCTAATCTTTAAAATTGAAGTCATCTTTCTACTTCTCAACCATAAATGTCTTCTATCCCCCAAAAGTTCTTCGTTTAGGTCTTTTTGAATTGGAAACTCTTCAGAAATTTGGATAATAGTAATCTTCTCAGCAGAAATTTCAAAACCAGTTGGAGCTCTTTTATCTTCCTTAATTGTTCCTTCAATCTCAACAGAACTTTCTACTTTTAGTTTATCAATATCTGCCCACTGCTTTTCAAACTTTTCTCTCTCGAGAACACACTGGATTATATCTGAAGAATCTCTTAAAACAATAAATTTTAGCTTGTTGCTTCCCCTTTCTCTATAAATCCACCCACGCACAGCTACCTTACCCTCTTTCTTTTTCATTGCTTCTTTAATAGAAATAAACTTAGTCATTTTCTCTTACACTCTTTAGGTTTTACTTTATCAATTCCTTTTCTCTCAACTTTCAGGTATAGATCTTTAAGTTGTTCGTCTGTAACATCAGAAGGAGCATCAAGCATGGCTTCTCTCCCGTAAGAATTTTTAGGGAAGGCGATTACATCTCTAATTGACTCTGTATTAAGAATTAATTGCATAAGTCGATCAATCCCTATAGCCAGCCCCCCGTGAGGTGGAGCTCCGTATTTCAAAGCGTCAAGTAAAAATTTGAATCTTGTTTCCTGCTCTTGTTTAGAAATTTTTAAAATTTCAAAAACCTTCTTCTGAACATCCTGATCGTGGATTCTAATACTCCCTCCACCAATTTCAACACCATTCAAAACAATATCATATGCCTGGCTTCTTGCCTTCTCAGGATTCTTTTTGAAATCTTCCATGTTTGGAGAAGTAAAGGGGTGATGACTAGCAACATATTTTTTTTGTTCTTCAGAATACTCAAATAAAGGGAAGTCAACAACCCATAAGAAAGCATACTCTTTAGGATTATTCTTATCCTTTCTCAGATCAGGTCTATCTGATTTGTAATTCTTCATTGCATCAGCATAAGTCATTCGGGGAAAAGGTATTTTTACATCAACATTCAAAACTTCTTTCCAGATTTTCTTAAGTAATCCCTCAATTAATTCCAAAATATCTTCCTGAGTTAAAAAAGACATTTCAATATCTAGTTGAGTGAACTCTGGCTGTCTATCCTTTCTCAGGTCTTCATCTCTTAAACATCTTGCAATCTGGAAGTACTTATCATAACCTGCAACCATTAGTAATTGTTTGAATAATTGTGGAGATTCTGGAAGAGCCCAAAACTTTCCAGGTTCAAGTCTAGAAGGAACAAGATAGTTTCTTGCTCCGCCCGGGGTATACTTAACAAGCATAGGTGTTTCAATCTCACTAAAATTCTTGGAAGTCATGTACTCCTTTATTGAGTTAATGACTTTTGTTCTTGCTAAAATATTCTTCTGTACTTCATTTCTTCTTAAATCTAAAAATCTGTACTTTAATCTAACATCCTCTTCAGTATTTGGATTCTTACTATCAAATGGAAGAGTAGGACACAGATTGAATATTTCTATTCTCTCTACTTGAAGTTCTACTTTTTGTGAATTTCCAAACTCTGGATTTTCTTGACCTTTTGGCCTTGCATTCACAGTTCCTTCAATTAAAACAGAACTTTCGGGAGTCAACTTCTTTGCTTGTTCAAAAGATTCGCTCTTGGCATCAATAATTGATTGAATCTTTCCGTATCTGTCTCTTAAAATTATAAAAATAACAGATTTCAAAACTCTAACGGAGTCTACCCATCCACAAAGCTTAACTTTTTTTCCTACAAGCTTCTCATCAACCTCACCTAAAGTATGACTTCTTAACATGCCCTAGAAAGAAAATCAAAGATTAAAAGGATTTTGGTAGGTAAAATTATATAAACAGCCACTTCAAACCCATTTCATGCCATTCACTCCAACTCACCAAGATTTCGAGACTTTAGCAAGAGTTGGAATTCTAAAAACAAAGTCTGGAGAAGTTGAAACACCCTTCTTTATGCCCGTGGCCACACGAGGGGTTGTTAAATCACTTTCTGCAGAAGATCTACAAGAAATAGGAATAAAGGTTGTAATCTCGAATGCGCTAATCCTCTACTTAAGAAACGGTGCTGAGATTGTAAAAAAATTCGGAGGAATAAGAAAGTTCATGAATCACAAAGGAATAAACTTTACAGATTCCGGGGGCTTTCAAATGTATTCACCGCGAATCTATATAAGTTCAAATGATAAAGGAGTCTTTTTCAAGAACCCAATTTCAGGAGAGAAGTTGTTTATAACCCCGGAAAAAGATATGGAAATCCAGTTGGATATTAATTCAGATGTTGCAATGTGTCTAGACACCATGCCAATGTACAGCCATTCAAAAGAAGAGATTGCAGAAGCAGTAAGAAAAACATCACTCTGGGCAGAAATATGTAAAAAGCATCATGATGAACTTCAAAAAGAAAATCAAGAAAAGCAAATGCTCTTTGGAATAATTCAGGGAGGAATCTACGAAGACTTAAGAGAAAAATCAGCTAAGGATTTAATCTCACTAAATTTTGACGGATACTCTATCGGAGGATTTGGCTTAGGAGAGACGCGTGAAGAAGAGTTCAAAATCGTTGAACAGTTAAAAAAGATAGTTCCTCAAGATAAACCTATTTACCTAATGGGGATTGGAGATCCCGTTGAAATTCTAAAAGCAATTTCTTTAGGGGTTGATATCTTTGATTCACGAATGCCTACACAAAATGCACGAAGAGGAATGCTTTTTACCTCAGAAGGAAAACTAAGACTAATGAAAGAGGAGCACAAATTCTCAGAAGAGCCATTAGATAAAAATTGCGATTGTTTTGTTTGTAAAAATTACTCAAGGGCATTCATTCGATATCAACTACTAAATGATGAGGCAGTCGGAAAGAAACTTGCAACGTATCATAATATTTACTTTCTCCAAAAGATGATAGAAACTGCAAGAAAAAAGATAAAAGAAAACAAGTTCAAAGACTTTCTAAAAGAAATGGAAGAGAAATATCAAGAATAACTACTTTACAAATTTCCTAATTGTCTCCATAATAACTTTTCCATCAAACTGCCCCTTAAATTCAGCCATAACCAAACCCATGTAAGCATTTGCATTTAATCCAGGCTTTTCCTTAATCAATTTCAAAACTCTCTCTTCTAATTTTCTTATATCTCCTCCTTCTTTCTTAACACTTAAAGACTCGTCCAAACTTGATCCCTTAGCTAATTTTTCTAGAACTTCTTTAACCCCAGATTCGGAAATCTTTTTCTCTGCAACTTTTTGTAAAATACTTTCAATTATATCAACACTTAACCTTTCACTTCTCTGCTTATCAGAAAGTTTTTCTTTTGAGGAAATCTCCTTTGGCCAAAGAATCAAAGCCTTAACAACAAAATTAGGATTATCATAAATTCTCAAAAGAGATTCAAACTCTTCAAGCATATCCTCGCTTAGAACAAGTTTAACCATTTCGGGAGTTAAGCCACGATTTTTTAGGTCTGCTTCAACTTCATCGTGTAGCTTAGGAAGAGTTCTTTTAACATCATTAACTAAATCCTGAGAAATTTTAAGTAAAGGTAAGTCTGTTTCTGGATACATTCTATCTGCTCCAGGCATTGGTCTTAAAAATTCTGTGCTTCCGTCAGGTAAAGCATTTCTAACCTCAGAAGGAACAGCGATATTTATCTGAGTATTAGCCCGGCTGATTACAACATCAACGGCTTTCCTTGCCTTTTTTTCTTCATCAACAACCAAAACAAAAGCGTCTTTGTCTTTTACTTTCAAAGAATTTCTTATTTCAGAAATTTCCTTATCAGAAAATTTGTACTTCTCTTTCAGTTGCTCATCACTATGAATTAATCCCCCAACTCCTGCATGAGCTTTTCCATAATTTGAAAGTTCCGTTCCAAATCTTTTTCCTTCATAAAACTCTAAGCCTAGTAAACCAAAAAACCCCGGAAGTTTTGCACCAAAAACTTTCCCCCCTTTTACTAAAGAATTCTTAACAAGATTACATTCTGTATTTCTAAAAATACTTGTCAAATCAATTGGAGAAAGTCCGTAATCTTTCACCCCTTTAACCAGACCATGAATTTCGATTAATTTTTTCTGTCTTAAAATTTCCTTATCAACAGTTTCAGTCATCATTCGTGGATCTTGAAAACCCTTTATTTCAATTCGCGCTCCGTTTTTAATTGAAACATTAACATCCTGCCTTATTGTTCCTAAACCCCTCTTAACTTTGCAAGATCTCAAAACTTTTCCGAGATAGAGCGCAACTTCCTTAACCTGTTCTGCGCTTTTTATATCTGGTTCAGTTGCAATCTCAACAAGAGGAATTCCGAGTCTATCAAGTCTGTAAATAACAGTATTTCCTTCCTTACCAACCTCTCTAGCTGCATCCTCTTCTAAACAAATAGTTTGAATTCCAACTTTTCCAGAAGAAGTTTCAACCCATCCATCGTGGGCAATCAAGACAGTTCTCTGAAATCCAGAAGTATTTGATCCATTAACAACAGTTTTCCTCATAATTTGTGTTGTGTGAAAAACTTTACAATGTAATAATTCCGAAATTTGCAATGCAATCCTCAAAGCATCCGGATTAATCTGGTGTGGCGGTTCCTCATCTAGTTCAACAAGACAAGTAGAATCATAACCCTGATAAACAAAAGTCTTATTCAAAGACGCTTGATATGCTGCAGCAGTATCAACTTTTCCAGACTCTCCCGCAGAAACATTAAGCTTTCTCTTAATAGTAAAATCAGGATTATCACTTCTTAAAACAGATGGACAATTACAAAAGAGTTTATGGGTATCTAACTGTTGATGAATCTCTAAACCCGATTTAAAACCAATTTTTGCATAATCGATTTCCATATAGAAAATAAAGAAAAAGGATTTATTAATCTGACTGAAAACTTTCTAGAGCAGTTAAGCGTAAAACTTGACTGTCCAGTATTCCTTCGGGAATATATTTTAAAAAAGCACGATTTCCGAATTTTTCTCTCATACTTCTAAAAGTAGCATTCCGAGAAGATTGAGCCAACCCCCCAGCAAGGTTAGCAAGAGTGAATTTTCTTTTTGCTCTTCCCCAAGAGTTATGAAGAACATTCTCAAAAGGCGTAAATCCAACAAAATCCGGATCAATATTCACAACAGAATTATCTCTTCCCAAACAATAGTGTACCTCTTGAAAATCAACCTCATCAGTTAAACCCAAACCGTGAAGAGTTCCAAAATATTTCCCGATTGCCTCTAAAGAGAGGGGGAAATCTCTTCCAGAAGGAAGAAACTCTCTAAGATAAGTTATAGAATCCGTAGATGCATGAATCAGATTAAAATCTGGGATTACTCGAGGAATATTTGCATTATCCATAGCAAAGCTCTCCAACCCAAGAACTAGCTTAGGTTCCGGAATAAAAGCTAATTCCTTATCTCCTAACGGTTTCTGTCCATCCTTGGGAAAAACTGCTGGATACAAATCCGGTCTAGAGCACGGAAAGGCCCCCCTCATTTGTTTGGGGGAGATATATTCTTTATCATAAGTTCTTGCTTCACGGACTGCAAATTGTATCCCGTGTTGAGATGCTAAAAGAAAAACATTAGGATATTTAGAAACAGATCTCAGAAAGTTAGTTCTCCTACGAACCTCAAAAAGTTCTCTTTTACCTGTATCAAAATAAGCAATTGCCGAAACACCCGAAGGCTCCGCTAATCGAGCTTGAACATCTGAACAAAGAGAGGCCCTTTCAGCATCCCTTTCAGAAGCATTAGGATCTGCATAAATATTATGTATAGAAGAATTAAAAGCAATAAGGGGATCGAGAGAAGAGTAAAGCCCTTTAAACAGACCGCTTACTGACAAAATCTTTCCTTCTTTATAAAATTCTATAGCAGTAAGTCTGCCTGATTGTAGTTCTGGAAGAGTCATCCAACCCCTAAATTCTACGCTTTTTTAAACCTTTCTCTACTGTACCCCCTACTAAGTTACAACAAAACTTCAAAAGAAAGCATGAAAAATTTATAACCTCTAAAACCATAAAATGAAAATGGCAAAAGGGGATGATATAATTCATAAAGCAGCGACACACCCAATATTCAGAGCAAAAAGAACATTTGGGCAAAGGGCTGCAGATGGCCTAACAAAATGGGTAGGAAGCTGGACATTCATTATCACTCTTGTTATTGTTTTAATCCTCTGGATGGGAGTAAATGCTTACTTTTTTATTAGATATGAAATAGGTGATCCGTGGGATCCATACCCATTCATTCTTCTGAACCTAGTTCTCTCAAGTATTGCTGCAATTCAAGCACCCATAATTTTAATGTCTCAGAATAGAGAAGCACAAAGAGATAGAATTAGGGGAGAATATGACTACGAAGTTAACAAAAAAGCAGAAAGAGAAATTGAAGAAATTCAAAAACAACTAGAAAGAATTGAGAAAAGATTAAAGTAATTACTCTTCCAGTCGAGGATTTAACTCATGTGCAAAGTTTTCTAACATTTTTTTCTTAACAATCTCTTTACTATTAGCCCATTCTTTATGCCCAAGAACCCAGCCAAGTTTAACAAAAGCAGTTTCAGCTAGTATATCTTCAAGGTAGATAACTCCTGTGGCTAATAGTTCTCTTCCGTTAGAATAAACTAAAGGATCCAATCTTCCAAAAATAGTTTGAGCAGCAGCACAGACAATCAACCCTTTAGCCTGAACATCCTTAAGTTTTTTTGTCCATCCCAATCTTGCTCTGTTTGTTGCAACATGGCCAAGACCGACCATCTCTAAAACAATTCCTTTACATTTTTTCTTTAAATAATAATCAAGAATATCAGGATCTTGCCCGGGGTGAAATTTAACAAGAGCAACTTTTTCTTCAAACTTGGAGTCTAGCTCTACTTTTCCTTTCGTATGCTCCCTACTTTTGAAGTCGCTTGAAAGAATTTCAATTTTATCTGAAAAGATCTTAGCTAGGGGTTTAGAATTAACAACCTTAAACGCGTCTCTTCTAGACGAATGAAGTTTTCTAACTTTAGTTCCAGGCATAGCATAGCAAAAGGTATCATCAGAATTTGCATGCCCAACAAGCATAACTTCTGCAATATCTGAAACAGCAGCAAGAGCAGCACAACGAAGATTTAAACTTGCATCAGAACTTGCTCTATCAATACTTCTCTGACTATAAGTCAAAACAACTGGTTTATTCAAATTTTTAAGGAAAAAACTAAGTGCAGAAGAGGTGTAATAAAGTGTGTCTGTACCGTGAGTAATAATTACTCCGCTGATATTTCCATCATTCAAAATTTCTTCACATAGTTTAGCAATTTTTTGCCAGTCTTTAAAATCCATATCTTCAGAAGCTTTCATAAACGGAACTTCAACTCTAGAAACATTAACAATTTCAAAAAGTTCAGGATAGAATTTAAATAAATCCTCAGTGGAAGTCAACCAATCAACACCACCCTTCTTAGGGTTAAGTCTAGCAGCAATTGTTCCCCCAGTAATAATCATTGCGATATTTGGTTTATTCACATCTTTCTTTATTTTAGAAGGCTCTTCTTTTTTACCCTCACCAGATTTCAGAAGAATAACCCCCAAAGTTTCTTTCTTAACAAAGCCAACATTATATCCAGAATCTAACTTCAATAAAACTGTTCCTTTTTCATCTTCAGGAGATTCCAAGAGAGTTCCTTTGTAAGAATTTTTTCCAAAAAGGACCTCAACATAGTCTCCAACTTTAGGGTCAACCTTAACCATAAACAATCTAAAGAAAAAGTGTATAAAAAACTATTGACGAACCCAGAAGGAATTGAACCTTCATCTACAGGTCCGAAGCCTGTTGTTCTATCCGTTGAACTATGGGTCCTAGCCATAAAAGCAAGATTAGGTAATTTTAAATATCTTCTTAGGCTAAATAGAAAATGCCACAAGACGGATTAAGTGTAAAAAAAGAAGAAAACTTTTCTGAATGGTACAATCAAGTTCTAGATAAAGCCGAAGTAACAGACATGCGTTACGGAGTCAAGGGATTTGTAGTAATACGCCCGTGGGGAGCAATGGCTCTAGAAAAAATGTATAAACTCTACGAGGCAGCCTTACAAAAAAGAGGGCATAAACCATCATTCTTTCCTATAGTAATTCCAGAAGAGAATTTCAAAAAAGAAGCAAGCCACATAGAGAACTTCAGTCCGCAGGTATTCTGGTTAGAACAACTACAAGGAGAAGGGAAACTCGCACTAAGACCAACTTCAGAAACTGCAATGTACCAAATGTACTCTTTGTGGATTAGAAGCCACCGAGATTTACCTCTAAAAATATACCAGAGAGCAAATGTTTACAGGCTTGAAACAAAAGCTACGCGTCCGCTAATAAGGGCAAGAGAATTTTACTGGCTAGAAGCTCACGCCGCATTTGCAACCAAAGCAGAAGCAGAAGAACAAGTTTTAGAGGATATAAAAACAACAGAAGAAGTTATGCATCAGAAATTCGGGGTGCCTTTCCTTCCAATGAAACGCCCGCAATGGGATAAGTTTGGGGGAGCAGAATACACAATTGGGAGTGATGTGATGATGCCAGACGGAAAATTAATTCAACAACCCTCAACACACTTACTCGGACAACACTTCTCAAAAGTATTCAATGTTAAGTTTAAAGATGAAAAAGGTAAAGAAGAGTATGTCTGGCAAACATGTTACGGCCCAGCCCTATCAAGAATCTTAGCCTCAGTAATATCAATGCACGGAGATAATAACGGGTTAGTTATGCCTTTCTGTATAGCTCCAGCACAAATAGTAATTGTTCCAATCTTCACAAAAGAGAATAAAACAAAACTAGTAAAAGAATGTGAAAAGATAAAAGAAAAACTAGAGAAAGAAAACCTCTCAGTAGAATTAGATGATAGAGAAGAAAAAAGACCCGGTGAAAAATATTACGAATGGGAACTAAAAGGAGTTCCATTTAGATTAGAAATTGGAGAAAAAGAACTAAAACAAAAAAAGTTAACTCTTTTCGTAAGAGATACGCGAGAAAAAACAAATATCTCTCTAGCTAAAGTAACCCAGCTAGCAAAACTTGGAGAAGAGTACGATAAAAGACTCCTGGCAAAAGCAGACAAATTCATGAAAGGAAAAATAGTCGATTGCTTTGACAAAGCAGATATTAAACAAGCTCTTGAAGATAAAAAAATAGCAAGAGTAAATTTCTGTTCTACTGAAAAAGAAGGGATTTCCTGCGCAGAGAAAATAGAAAAAGATTTTGGTGCAGAAGTTCGTGGAACTCTAGGAAGCAAGTCAGAAAAACCAACAGGCGGTTGTGCGATTTGTGGAAAATCTGCAAAAGTTGTTGTTTACCTAGGAAAAAGTTACTAAGCCCGATCAGCAACAACTAAGTTCAATTCATCTTCTAGTCTAAGAGTAACTTCCATTATTTGAGAAAGTTCTCTTTCTAGAAACATTCTTTCTTCAACCATTTTATCTCCTTTTTTTGTATTCATAGTAACTTTTTCATTAATTCAGAAAAACCAGTAAAAATCTTTTAGAAGTCTTTATTAAATTTCTTCGAGATTCAGCCAGGTTTTCCGGTGAATTAAATCGAAGTAAATTTATTTTTAGTTAGGACTATATTTGAGCACTTAATGCCGTTTCTATACCAATGAAGTCCTAAACTTTTCATTATGTATTATAAGAAGAACCTATTTTTATATTTATCTACTTGTACTTTTCAGAAACCAGATTTTCAAAATTCTTTTTGAATAATTCTAAATCCTCTATTCTAACTGTTGCCCCAAGAGCATCCTCATGCCCGCCAGCAGTTGCATTCTCTATATTCTTTACAGACTCTAAAAGAATATTCTTAATTTTCTTTCCTCTAATAGAAATATTCGCTTTTACACCTGAAATGTAGATAACAACAATTATCTTCTCAGGATAAAGATAACTTAGCTCGTTTGAAAGATCAGAACTAAGGCTCATATCTCCGCCATACTGGAAAAATAACACCTTCTCTTCTTCCGAAGGTTCCAAACTCAAAGCCTTTTGTAAAAACTTCTGATACTTTCCGTAAATCTGATCAAATCTCTCGTGCATCTGTTTGTTTTTGCTACTTTCTTCCAAAATATCGTGTGGGCTTCTAACTTTCATTAAAAATTTAAGCATTAAAATAACGTTAGTTGTTTTATCCTTCAAACCAAAACCAAGAATTCTCGCAACTCTCCCTATCTGAGAACCATAAAAAATCCCAAAAGCATCCTTAGAATTATTCATGAGTTCAGGAAACTCTTTTTTAACATCATCAACAAACTCGGGCATAAACTTATCTGAAATACAACCAATAAGTGCAATCCAAAGATCCTCTTTCTTCTGAGTTACAGAATAAGAAAGATAGGTAACAGGTTCGTAACTCTTCTTTCCATCTCCAGTCTGAACTGCAGGGTTATAGTAATTAACAAAATCCGGGACAACTGTTTCAGCCATCTGATGATGATCTATCCACACAACGGGGATATTTTCTTTCTCAACTTCCTCAAAAAAACCTTTAGAAACAAGTGGCTTATCAAGGATAAAAATATAGTCGGCTTTTAGCTCCCTAACCTTTCGGAAATAATCCTTGTCTAAAGAGGGGAAACTCCGAATAGGAACACCCTTACCCTTTCCAGAAGCCCGTTGTAGAAGCAAAAAACTACAAAGTCCGTCCTGATCATTATCAAAGAAAAAAACCGGATTCTGAGCCTTATCTAGATGCTCCCTAATTTCCTTAATTTGTTGTGAAGATAACATAAAAAATAGAAGAAATTACTGATTTTAAGGTTTGTGAATTAAATCCTCTTGCCCGAAAGGATCTTTTCTCTTAAGCTCTGTAAATCTCCAATTAAAGAATCCACAAGATCTTCATTTTTGAATACCTTAAGTAAATCATCTTTTGAAGAGTCAAATATCTTATCAAGAGTGTTAAAATGATTAAGAAGAACCTTGACGTCTTTCTCTAACAAACTAGTCTTACCCATAACTCTTAACCCTCTTGGAGAGATTGGCCGATCATGAAGTTCTTCAAAAAGAGTTCTAGAGAGATTTGAATTCTCAAGTAAGAAATCAAAACTCATCTCACTCAAGGCAGAGTCAATTCTATAAAACTTCGCACCAAAGTAGTCTCTTAGAATCATGTCTCTATCCTTTGAAAAGTTCTTAGTAAGCTCTTTAAGACGCATGCTGATAATTGTGCCTTCTTTTCCAAGTTCGATAAGATACCTCTTTACAACATCAGAAATTCTCTTAATTATCTCCATTCTCTGAAGAACATTACAAATATCACTAGTCATAACAAGGTTATTCATCTCCAAAACATTAAGATGAGATAAAAGATCACTAAAAATTTCTTTTTGCTTTTCCAACATCTGAAGAGTTTCTGTTGATCTTCGAAGAATTTCCGAGCTAGATTACAAAACATATCTCTCATCACCGTAATAAAGAGTTATTTTTCTTTTTCTTTCAGAAATAGCAATAACAATTGTCTTAAACTGTTTTGAAGTTCTTTCTCCAGCTTTGTGTCTGGTTCCAGTTTCACGAGTTTTTATCTTAGCACTCGGAACTAAGAGGGTATTTGCGTAAAGAATCTTCTTTAAGTCTTCAGAGAGGATTAAGGCTCCATCCATCTTAGCAAGTTCAACAAGCCTCTGAGCACTAAATTTACAATTTACCCTGAATCCCCCATCAACAATCTTCAAAAGTCCCTCTTTATCTACAACAATCAATGCGCCCATGTTTGCTCTTAACAAATCATCAAGAGCAGTTCTAATTGCTGTCCCTGGAGCAAAAATCTTTAACGCATGCGTAAATCCCGCCTCATCTATAGAAGTATTAGCGTCATGAACCTTTGGCGCAGAAGGTTTCACATATAGATCTGAAGGTATTACAAGTTCACTCATCTCTTTTTCTGGTTCTTCCATTTTTCTCCTTTTAAAATTAGCGCAAAGCGTTTACAAAGAGAAGAATCCTTGTATATAAATATTTTTGTGAGAATTAGTAATTATAAAAGGACTAAAGAAAGTAGTAAAAATTATTTCTTTTTCAAAAGTTTTACATCAATTTTACCTTTTTTCTCGGGAATTTCAATAATTGCGTACCTTTTTTCCAGAGCAGCACCCGGATTAACCAGAAGTGTACTTTTTATCTTGTCTTTTCCAAAACCCTCATGAATATGCCCCCCAATAGACAAAGAAGGTTGATACTTTTCTATGATTCTCCTAAACATCTTAGAACCATAATGTTTTCCTCTAGCCCGATGATGCGCATGCTTAGCAGTAATCTTATCTAACTTAGTGTTAAATGGAACATTATGTGTAGTAAAAATAACTTTTCCTTCTTTATTCTCTTTTCTAAACTTTTTAAACAAATTTTCTAATTTATTTTTATATTTTTTATAGGCTCTAGATTTTACATGCCCCGGAGAAGAATGGCCAAAGGCGCCAATAAAAATAATATTTCCAAATTTAAATGAAGAGTAATCAATTCTATGGATGTTCTTGTATTTCTTAATCATCGGAGTAAAAAATTCTTGAGACTCCCACTTCCACTTATAATTAAATGATCGGCCGGGCCGGTACTGATCATTAAGTCTAGAAAGATCCGTATTCCCAACAACAGTCAGCACAGGAACTCCCAGGTCATTAAGTTTTTTTAGTATATTTTCCCCAACTTTTAGATCCTTAAGCATATAAGTTTTAACGACCTTTTTTCCTAAAACTTCCCATAATTCAAGATCCTTTCCGTAACAATGTTTAAACCAGATTTTTCTATAAGAAAAAGGAAAATAATCTCCAAGAGATATAATAAGACCAATCTTTTCCTTCTTGACAATAGCTTTTAAGTTTAAAGGAAGTTTCCCGTGAAAGTCTCCAACAACTAAAAGCCTCATCTTTTATATGCAACAAGCTGAGGCATAAAACCTTGAGATTTATTTAATTTAATTCCCTTTTCAAGTTGAGCCCTAGTCAGAATAGTAATTCCGTCGGTCTGAGCAGAATCCATACAAGAATAAAATCTCCCCTTTCTTTTATAAACCACGATCCAATGAGGGACAGGCTTTCTTAACCTACTAAGATAAAAGTCTGAAGTGAGAAAAGCAACTAAATATTTTTTTTCAAGAAGTTCATCCAACTTAAGAAAAGGATTCTTCAAAATGTTTATTTTATTCTTGAATCGTTTATTTCTCAACTTAAGAAGGCTGTTTGCTTTATCCTTAAACTCTCTCTGCTTACTTCGAGGTATTTTTTCATAATCAATCATAAGCTCAAACATCTTCTTGTTTAGTTTTCGAGAAGAAGTAAAAGCTAGAATATCTTTATTATGCTTGTCTGCCCAAACCAAAAAAGCAGAATAAGTTGAAGCATGAAAGGGCTTTAATCTTCCCATATTAGATAAAGTTAGCTCTAATTTCTTTGACCCCTTGATTCCAACAAGATTGATAAAACTACACGGGCCACAGTTAACTCCAGACTTTGAAGTGTACACCCTCATTTTTTTACAGCGCCATAGATTAAAGGCAGAGCGATAGTTGCATCACAAAAAACATCTACAAATTCTGCATTAGGATTCATCTTTCCCCACGAAATTCCCTCTTTAAGCGGAGCACCCGAACTTCCACCCGGTTGAGGCGTATCGGTTGTAATCTGAATACCGTACGTTGCTCCTTTTGAAAACTGTAAAGACTGTTGAATAAAATTCTTAGGAAGTCCTCCCCCAACGTAGATTATCCCCGATTTCTTAGCAGTCCACGCAACATCAATTATTTCATTCATATCAGAAAACACATCTACTTGGGTTTTTCCTTTTCCAGCAGCGATTCTTCCCCAGATCATCAAACCGATTCCAGAATCAGCAATCCCTGGGCAGAAAATAGGAACTTTCTTTTTCCAACACTTTTTCAAAATACACTCACTCGGAGCCAGCTCACCAATCTTCCATAAAAATTCCTTGATGCTTACACACTTCTGAAACTCTTTAAAATTCTTCTCAAAAAAATCCTCTAATTTTTCATAAACCGTATTTTTCAAATAAATATTATAAATTCGATCTATTCCTTCTTTGTTCAGTTTCTTATCATCAGCGCCCTCATCCCCAAGATAATGCTTCTCACCAATAGACTCCATCAGATCGTGAGTCAAATTTGCGCCTGTTGTAACAAAAACATCAACATTATCCAACATATCTAGAATAATCTGCTTCATCCCGGCAGGAACCATTGCTCCAGCAACACCCAAGAAAACCTTACACTCCTTGTCTTCAAACATCTTAGTCATTATATCAGAAGCTTTAGCTATCTTTCCAGCCCCAAAACCCATCTTAGACATACCTTCAACTAACTCAGAAACCTTCATTCCTTTCTTTATTTTAATTGGGTTTACTGGCTTCATTTTACTTAAAGAGAGTAATAAATTCTGTTTTAAAAACCCTTTCAAAACAGGAAATCTTTTTAAATCAAGAGACTCTCAAATAATTACAATGAACAAATGGTTAGAACTTTTGTTAGGTCTGATCCTAGTTGTTGCTGCGATTCTAGTTTGGTTCTACTCACTAGGATGGGGAAGTTTCTGGAATTTCGGAACAGCAGCATGGGAAGTTCTTAAAGGTGGAGTTATCTGGTTTGTAATAATAATCGGACTACTTTTAATCCTTCTAGGAATCAGCGACATAAAAGGATAAGAATTCTAAAAAATAAAAGAGAAAAAGAAAAAACTAACTGAAAGTTTACTCCTTGAATAAGAAGTAAATAGTGTATAAACCAGCTAGACCAACTAATACGTAAATGACAGTTGCTAACCAAGCTACTGAACCAAAGATCAAGTTAATTAAGTCCAGTTTTAACAAACCGACTAAACCCCAGTTCAGACCACCAATAATCAATAAGATTAAAGCAACCCAGTCTAAAGCATTTTTAGTCATCTTTACACCCCCATAAGCTCAAAAGTAAAATACTATATAAACATTTTACTTAAGAAGAAAAATAAGTGAACCCTCAATAATTGCAGCGATAATCAAAAGAGGTATAATTACAAATAAAAAGACCCTTAATCCTTCCCAGAAAAATTCTTTCAGACTATCAAACTTCTTTTTCTTAAGAATAAAAGTACTAAGTTTAATGCCTAAACCCAGAGAGATAAAAACAGCAGGCAGTTCAAAAATCCCGTGAGGAAAAATTCTCCATAAGCTCCCTATTCCTCCAGAGCCTACTGCAATCGAAGCAACAAAACCCAAGACATACCCATTAATTACAGCTATTACAACAGGGAAAACCCCAAAAAATACACCTAAGATCATTCCAAGAAAACTACTTTGAAGGTTATTTAGAAAAATAAATTTAATCATACCAAACCAGGAAAGATCTTTAACTTGCCCCAAAATATTTTTAAGCATATCAAAAAGAGAATTCTTCAAAGTATCCGGAATAGGAATAAAAAATCCAATAAGGACAAATAAAAAAAAGATAAAAACAGAAGCCCAGATATACTTCTTTGATTCTTTGATAAAATTCCAACTCTTTCTATACTGCTCTGCGATAAAATTCTTTCTCACACTCTTTTTTGCTTTTTTCATTTTTTTACTTTAAACATTTTACCATGACCCGGTATAATATAATCAGCAATATCCAAAATCCTTTTTCTGCTCTCTTTAAATTTTTCAGTGTCGTATACAAACATAGATTCAGGTTCTTTATTTAGGTCTGTCCAGGCTTCAGAAGAGATTGCATCCCCTGCAATTACTACCTTCCCTTTATCTGTATCAACTATTACTGAAATCCCGTCAATTGAATGCCCGAGAGTTTCAATTATTTTAACATCTTTTGCAATAGATTTATTTAAGAGGTCAAATCTCTGAAGGGTTCCCTCGTTTATTTTTTGAAACATCCCGGGATATTTCGAGCCTCCCCTAAATCTTAAAAAAATTGTGGAGTCTTTGAACAAAGGGACATTTGCGGTATGGTCTAGATGAAGGTGAGTTAAAATAACTGCCCCGATATCTTCAGGGCCCAACCCTTCCTCTTTTAAAGCACTAATTAATTTTTCTTTATTCACAAAAGAACCAGGATCTACAATAATATTAATATCACTTTTTATTAAAGTAGTCGTACATCCGATGTCCAGGGCGTCTTCACTTGTAAATTTATGAACCCCTTCAACTAAAACTTTGACTTCTGCCATTATCTAAACATCTGGCTGATTCTTTTAGTTTTATTAGGAAACTTCTTTCTTAGATAGAAACCATAGATTAGTCCAATTACCAATCCCCCAAAGTGTGCGCTGTTTGCAATTGGGAGTTCAACAAAAAGTCCAACTATAACCAGAGGTACAATCGCTATAATCGGAAGTAACCACATAGGAAGTTCGAGAGGGATAGAAATACGCCTCAGTCTTCTATTAAAAGAAATCATAGAGAACAACATAAGAATGAATAACACAGTAATAAGGGGGCCCACAAACCCAAAGATGTTTTTATGGAGGACACTACTCAATATAACTTCCGCGATAATTAAAAGAAGAGGGCCGACAATAAGGTATATTCTAGAGAAAGGCACAAGTACAGCAAGAACACCCACTAAGCCAAATATCGCTCCAGAAGCACCAACTCCCGGAGTAATAATATTTCCAAGCAAGATTTGCCCAGCTACAAAAAACAGACCCCCAATAATTCCAGAAGCAATATAAATCCAGAAAAATCTTTTTCTACCAATTATCTTCTCTAGAAATTTTCCAACAAAAAATAAAGAGAACATATTCGCAAATATATGAAACGGTTCTATGTGAACAAACATACTTGTAAAAAGAGTCCACAAACATTTCCCAGATAAGATTAAATCAGGAGTAATCGCAAAGTATTTTAAAATAAAATCAAGAGGGACGAGATTAAGCCCGATAAGGACCCAGATTAGAATAGAGATAACAACATTGATTATTATCAACAGAGTAGTAATACTAAGATTAGAAAACCAGCTACCTTTCTTTCCAGAAATAGAGTAAGGATGCATTTTATTTCTTTTTTGACTTCTTTATTTTCTTAGAAGTTTTCTTTTTTACAACTTTCTTAACAACCTTCTTTTTAGCCTTCTTAATAATCTTTTTAGAAACCTTCTTAGGTTTGTTAGCATCCCGTAGTTTTTTAGCGACAGCCCTTTTTGTCGCCCGATCCTTAGCCTTCTTCTTATCTTCTCTCTTCATCTCAGAAGCTCTTTTCTTTCCAACTTTCTCTCTTTCTTTTTCAATTTCATCTAAGACCAGTTTTAGTTCAGAATTCAATTTGTCTAAGTTTCGTTTCAAGTCTTTTACAAGTTTAGAATTATCTTTTAGTTGAAAGACATCTCCACACTCCTGGCAAGTAAAATTATGTTGCAGCGCACTCTCTTCATTAAACTCAACATTACATCTCTGACACGAAAAGAATTGCTTTGTCTCTCTGCTGCTTATCTGGTTTTGTAAATTTTGTATATTCCTCTCAAAGATTCCTTTCAAAAACTCCAAAGATTTCAAAACCTCTAACTTCCAAAAGTAAGTGTACCATCCTTTCTTCTTATCTTTTTTTCTCGTTGAACTAACTAAACCATAATCAGAAAGTTTGTAAAGAATATTTCTCGCTTGATTTATTGTTATATCCAACTTCTTAGCTATAATGAATTCATTAATATAATTGTTACCGTCTAACAAATCTACTATTCCTTCAGCTTGTTTACCGACGATAGAACCCACGACTTCCTTTAAAGAATCTTTAAGCATTACTGATAAAAAATTTGTTCAGTTAAATAGTTTTCGGATGGTTAAAAAAAGGCCAACGACGGCAAAAATATAAAGGTTTTTAAACCTGTATTGTATTTTATATATATCAAAATGGGGTTATTTAATAAGAAAGAGGGGAGTCGGCCTCCAGCGAATCCACCAAAGCTTCCAGAACTTCCTCCAATTTATTCTGATAGAGAATACTCTGCAACAGATCTACCACAATTACCTTCATTTCCAAATAATTCTTTCGGAGAAAAAATTTCTCAGAGTGCTATAAAGCAAGCTGTTTCTGGGAAAGAAGAGGTTGATCGGGGTTTTGATGCAGATGAATCCGAGGAAAATTGGATGATGCCTAAACCTCAGAAAAGATCTTTCACACAAGAGTTACCTTTTGTTGGAAAAAGTCTTACACGAGATGTTGCCTCTGTACCAAAAGAGTTTGAAGCAGCAGAGCATAGAGTTAGAAATGTTGAACCAGTCTTTGTTAGACTAGACAAATTTGAAGAAAGTTTACATACATTCAAAAAAACAAAAGAGAAGATAACTGAAATAGAAAGAATGTTAGACCAGACAAAACACATTAAAGAACAAGAAGAAAAAGAGCTAGAATACTGGGAAATGGAAATTCAAAAGATTAAGGAACAAATTGAAAAGATAGATAGAGACATTTTTTCTAAAGTACAATGAAAACAAAAAAGGTTAGTAAAAAAGTAATACCTAAAAAGAAGCAGATAACTCAAAACCCGTTACATATAAGAATTGAATATATGGAAGCGGTAGAGTCAAAAAGAGATTTACTTTCTACAGAAGCAAACTTGATCCAGATAAGACAAGCAATAAAGAAGTACCAAGACCTAAGAATACAAGAATTAAGACTAAAATTAAAGATACAAAAAGCAGTAAAAGAAGTAGAATCAGAAATAGCCCATCTTGAAAAGATTCTTCCTCAAATAAGAATACCTAGATATTTAGTAGAAGAAACTTTTGATAATAAACCCCTAAAGATACTCTCCGAGAGCCCAAGATCTCAAGATTTAGAGTCTCAACTTAAAGAAATTCAAGAAAAGCTGAGAGGTCTCCAGAGAAGATAATTTTTAAAATCCTGTTTCTTATAGAAGATTATGAAACAAATAACCCGCGAAGAGTTAGTTAAGAAGTACCTAGACTTTTTTAAGTCAAAGGGACATAAGATTCTTCCATCTGCTTCACTAATTCCGGAAAATGATCCGACAGTTTTATTCACAACAGCCGGGATGCATCCGCTAGTTCCTTATTTAATGGGCCTCTCACAGCACCCTCTTGGAAAAAAATTATGTTCTGTACAAAAATGTATAAGAACGCAAGACATAGATGAAGTAGGAGATTCTTATCACCACACTTTCTTTGAAATGTTAGGGAATTGGTCTATAGGAGATTACTTCAAAAGAGAAGCAATAGAATACTCTTTTGAATTTATAACCAAAGTTTTAAAAATTCCTTTAGAAAGATTTGCTGTAAGTGTATTTGAAGGAGATAAAGATGCTCCACGAGATGAAGAATCAGCTAAAATCTGGGAATCACTAGGCATATCCAAAGAGAGGGTAGCTTACCTACCAAAAGAAAACAACTGGTGGGGTCCAGCAGGGAAAACAGGCCCATGTGGTCCAGACACAGAAATGTTCTACTGGAAACCAAATAATAAAAAAGCGCCAAAGAAATTTGATCCAGAAGACAACAACTGGGTAGAAATCTGGAACGACGTTCTAATGCAGTATGTAAAAGACGAGAAAGAGAAGTATACAGAAGCAAAACAAAAAAATATTGACACAGGAATGGGTGTAGAAAGAACACTTACGGTATTAAACAGCCTAGAAGATAACTATCTTTCTTCTGTCTGGGAACCAGTAATAAAAGAAATTGAAAAAGTTGCTAAAAAATCTTATAAAGGAAATGAAAGAGCAATGAGAATAGTTGCAGATCACATAAAGGCTTCTGTTTTTATTATTGGAGATGGAGTTACACCGAGTAATAAAGAACAAGGATACATTTTAAGAAGATTAATCAGAAGAGCAGTAAACTATGGAAGAGAACTGAATATGAAAAGTTTCGTAGAAAAAGTAGCAGAACCAGTATTTAGTATTTACAAAGAGTATCCCGAGTTAATAAAGAATAGACAAAAAATAATTGAAGAATTAAAGAAAGAAGAAGAGAGGTTTAACCAGACAATTGAGAAGGGCTTAAATGTATTCAACAAGCTCACTAAAGACAAAAAAGAAATGGATTGTAAAGAAGCTTTCTTGCTATACCAAAGTTACGGATTTCCTGTTGAACTAATTGAAGAAGAGTGTAAAAAAAGGAAAATAAAATTCTCAATTAAAGATTTTGAAAAAGAATGCCAAGTCCATCAAGAACTTTCTAGAACAGCATCTGCCGGACAGTTCAAATCCGGACTTGCGGATAATTCAGAAGCAACAACCCAGCTTCATACAACAGCACACTTGCTAATGGCTGCCTTAAGAATTGTTCTAAAAGATCAGAACATAATGCAAAGAGGTTCGAACATAACCCCCGAGAGACTTAGACTAGATTTCAATTTTCCACGAAAACTAACAGATGAAGAATTAAAAAAAATAGAAGAGTTAGTTAACTCACAGATTCAATGCAATTGTGAAGTTATCAGAGAAGAAATGCCTCTTGAAAAAGCAAAAACATCGGGGGCAGTTGGAGTATTTGAGAATAAATACGGAGAAAAAGTTTCGGTTTATACTGTAAAAAATCCTAAAGAAAAAGTAGGATACTTTAGTAAAGAAATTTGTGCGGGCCCTCATGTAGGAAATACCTGCCAGCTAGGAAAGTTCAAGATTACAAAAGAAGAAGCATCTAGTTCGGGTATAAGAAGGATTAAAGCCGTACTTCAACAAAAATGAAAAAAGATGAGAAGCATTTTGATGAATGGTCAAAAAGCTATAGCGGAGTAACCTTTGTAGGTCCCTATTTCTTGAACTATCTTTTTAGAGAACTGATAAAAGAGATTAAAGGAGAGAATTTTAAAATTCTAGACTTAGGGACAGGTGACGCCAAATTGTTAAAAGCGATCGCAAAGGTCAACCCAAAAAATAAATTTATAGGGATTGATTTTTCAGAAGGAATGCTAAAACAAGCGAAAAACAATTTCAACAAAGGGGAGTTCATTAAAACAAGTATGGAAGAGAAGTTACCCTTTAAAGCTAAAACAATAAACTACGTCGTAAGCAGTACCGCAATCCACCACGTTAAGAATAAAGACCAGTTGTTTAGTGAAATATTTAGAATCTTAAAAGAGAATGGAAAATTATTAGTAATTGACCAATCAGATAAAGAAGATTTAGAATATAAAAAATTGAAGAAACGTCTAAAAAGAGAAAAGCCAACTTTTTGGAAAAATTATTCAAAAAGCTTCATAAAAACAGAAAGAGAGTCTATTAAAGAATTAAAAAAATTTAAAATAAAACATCCGAGAGAGTATCATCTATCGCCATTTTCAATAAAAAAGAAATTAGAATCAAAAGGATTCTCAGAAGTTAAAATAGTTCCAACGCCTAAATTCTTTGTTATTTATACTGCTACAAAAAAATAAAAAAAAGAAATAGAAAAAAATAATAAAAATTAAATAAATTTATTTCTTACCCCAAGCTAGAATACCTAATACAATTAGATGGCCTAAACCAGGAATAAGCATTAACAAACTAAGTGCTCCAGGATACTTTCTCTTCTCAGCAATTAACCAGAAGAACCATATTGAGAAACCCCAAACAACTAAGAATCCTATCTTAGGAATAATAGTCGCAAGAAGAATCAAAGTCCACCAACCATTCAACTTAGCAGTCTTAACTACAAGATAAAAGTTAGCGACAGGTATCCAAGCAAGCCAAGGTCTTTTAGTCTTAGTCTTCTTAGCAATAGTCATCAAAGTATACGCACAGTATACATAAACAACAGCTAACAAAATCAATAATAAGATTATTGCAGCTGCACTAAGAGCACCAAGAGCAAAGGCCTCTCCAGGAGTTTCAGTCCATGAAGCCATAAATTCACCACTCATCTCTTTTTCACCTCTTTATTTAATTAAAAACAAATCAAAGATTTGTTAAAATAACCAAGAGAAAAGGGTATTTAAGACTAATCTTTCTTCCAGTTTTCATTAACCTTTTTCATCAGAACAAGAATCTTAGGATTAAGGTCAGATTTCCACAATTTAACAGAAGAGTCAATGAATTCTCCTTCTTCTTTGATATTTGGTTCAAGAGTAAGGATGCTGTTCTTACTTATCATAGCCATCATCTTCCCAACAAGCTTACCAATCTCTTTTTTCTCTTCTTCACTAAATAATTTTCCTTCACTCATAGAAATTAGAGAACTTGTACTAGGAAAAAGAAGATTTTGTAAATAACCAATCCAAGAAGAGTAAAATTCCTGAATTCTGCTTCTAACAAAAAAACTTAAATTTCCAGGAATAAAATTCAACTTCAAAAAAGAGTCCTTAATTTGAAAAAATTTATCAAGTTCGTTAAGAGTAGTTTTTATTTCATACTTCTTCCTTAAATCAGAATAAGATTCATCAAGCTCAACTAAAAATTGTTCTCTTTCTTTTAAATTCATTCTAAATAAATGGCAGGTTTTCCGGGTTTAGTTTTTTGGGCCTTATTTTCCGGATCATGTTTGTCTTTGTCATTAACAGCGTAAACCTTTACAGTTAAATTAGTTTTTTTCTCTAATTCTCGTAAGTTATCAGAGTATAAATTCTTTTCTTGAGGCAGGGTATAAACAAATACTTTTGTTGGAGACTTATTTTGCCTTTCTTTAATAATAGCGATAATGTTATTGATATCTGAAGAAAGCTTTTCTACAACTTTTTCTTCCTCATCAAACTTAGAATTTATTTTCTTCTCATCGTAAACTGGCCACTTTTCAAGGCTTATGAAAGGTTTGTTTCCTAATTTTTCCCAAAGCTCCTCACTTATATGGGGTGCGAAAGGATGAACAAGTTTCAAAAGAGCTTCAATACTCTTCTTATCAAAAGAATCTTCCTTTTCCAAACTCTCAAGAAGAGCCCTTATCTTAATTACAGCAAGATTGTATGAAAATTGCTCTAAGTCTCCTGTAACCTCTTTTATGGCTTTATTCACCTTGCTATCAAGTTTGTCTGAAACTTTTCCAAACTTCTTAATCCCAGAAACAAAGGTGTGAAGTTTATTTAAAAATTTAAAACTCCCTTGAACCCCCTCGTCACTCCACTCCATCTGTTTTTCTGGGGAAGACACAGACATTAAAAATAATCTTGCAGTGTCAATTCCATACTTATCCGAGATATCAGTCTGATAAACAACATTTCCCTTAGACTTTGACATTTTAGCACCATCTTTGTAAACAATTCCCTGATTGAATAATTTCGTAAAAGGCTCATCAAAATTAACGTAATTTAAATTTTTTAGAACTTTTATAAAAAATCTAGCATAAAGAAGATGCATAACTGCATGCTCTGCTCCGCCAATATACTGATTAACAGGCATCCAGTAATTTACTTTCTTATTATCAAAGGGTTTAGTTTTGTTTTTATTATCACAATATCTTAGGAAATACCAAGAAGAATCCATAAAACCCCCCATAGTATCTGTCTCTCTTCGTGCTTTTCCATTACATTTAGGGCATTTTGTTTCAACAAATTTTTTATTTGAATTTAAAGGGTTTCCACTAACACTAAAATCAACCTTTTCCGGAAGTAAAACAGGCAAATCTTTTTCTTTAACAGGTTGTACTCCACATTTATCACAAAAAATCATAGGTATTGGTGTTCCCCAGTATCTCTGACGGGAAATCAACCAGTCACGAATCTTATACTGAGTGACTTTCTTTCCTAATTTTTTAAGTTCTAAAAAATTTGTAATATGTTCTTTTGCCTCATCAGAAGTCAAATCATTAAAATCTCCAGAATTAACGAGTATTCCGTATTCAGTCACTGCTTCGCTAATATTTCCAGAGATTATATTTAACAATGAAGCTAAAACATCGTCTCCTCTTCCCTGTCGGCGCTCTTTAGTTTTAGTAATCTCGTAACATTCAGCCAACCACTTTGCATTTGGGATAGGGTAACTAATTCCTTTAATATTTGCCACTTCATTACCCAAGTCATGGTCAAAAGTTCCTACTTCGAGAATTAGATCACCATATTTGTAAGAGGTATGCTTGAATTTCTCATTTTCTTTCTCTTCTATTTTTGAATAACCCAAGCCAAGAAGAAGCTTTTTTGCTTTTTCATAATCTTTTTCCAGAACGCCAAAATCAACATCCCTAGGTTTGATAAATATTTTATTATAATGCCCGATTACTCCAAAGGTTCCATTAAACCAAACTTTTATCTTATTTTTTTGCATCAATTCATTTACTCTTTTTATCTCCAAAAGCATTTTACTTATAGTTTCGTCTGGTTTAATCGCTTCTTTATTAGGAATAATAACTGTTTTAATCGGAATATTATACTTTTTTGCAAACTCGAAATCTCTTTGATCATGAGCCGGTACAGCCATAACCATTCCTGCACCATAATCAGCAACAACAAAGTTTCCTGCCCAAACAGGAAGCTTTTCTTTCGTTACAGGATTGATAGCGTAACTCCCAGTAAAAACTCCTTCCTTCTCCATATCTGCAAATTCTTTTTCAGAAGCAGATTTTAATTTTTTAAGAAATCCTTCAACCTCTTTTTTCTTTTCTTTTGTAACAAGATCCATTAGTCTTGGGTGTTGTGCAGAGATTACTAAGAAGGTTACTCCATAAATAGTATCTGGGCGAGTAGTAAATACTTTCCACCTTTCATTGTTAATTTCAAAATCTATTTCTGTTCCATCACTTTTACCAATCCAATTAACTTGCATTGTCTTAATCTTCTCTGGCCACTCAACTTTATTCAGATCTTCAATTAATTTATCAGCATAAGCGGTAATCTTAAGAAACCATTGCTCTAGATCTTTCTTAACAACTTCTTCTCCGCACCTCCAACACTTACCCCCCTCAGCTTCTTCATTAGCAAGAACAGACTGGCACTTCTCGCACCAATTAACAGGTGCCTTTTTTCTATAAGCAAGTCCTTTCTCAAACATTTTTATGAAAAAAAACTGGTTCCACTTATAATAATCCGGTTCGTGACTTGCAAGAGTTCTCTCCCAATCGTAACTGTTTCCAAGAGCCTTAAGATATTCTGTAATCTTTTTTATAGAACCCTCCGCATAAGTTTTTGGGTGAATTCCTTCTTTCTTGGCAGCAGTTTCAGCAGGCAAACCAAAACTGTCAAAACCCATAGGGTAAAGAACATTAAAACCGCTCATTCGTTTAAATCTAGCATAAACATCACCAATAGTATAGTTTCTAACATGCCCCATATGTAAAAAACTTGCAGAAGGATAGGGGTACATCTCAAGAACATAATATTTTTTCTTCTTAACGTTCTCAGTTACATGAAAAGTCTTATCTTTTTCCCACTTTTTCTGCCACTTGGCTTCTATCTTCTTAAAATCGTAATCAACCATATTAAACTAATTAGTTAGGAACTTTTAAAGATTATCCTTAGAAACTACCTTCGCATATAAATAGCTTTTTTCTTATCTCTACTTATTCTTGCGAAGAGAAGGAAACTAGCAAAAGCAAGACCAAGCCCAACAAAGAATCCAAGACCTGGATAAATACCAATGTTCCCAACAGCATTTCCAGTAAGTTGTCTTCCAGATAAAAATAAAATTCCAACGCCCGCAACACCTAAAATAGAAGCAGCAACCTTCTCGCCAGTTACAAATTTCTGAATTCCAGTTTCAAATTCAGTGTAACTTTTTTTAGCCTTTCCGTGAATATCTCGTTTAGCCGCAAGGTAATCTCTTTCTTTCACTAATCCGTAAGAAACAGCTTCGTCTGCTAGAGCACTTCTATAAGCTTCCCGAGTAAATCGCCCCGCAGCTTCAATAACATTAGAAGCCTCTTTAGGAGCACCTTCTTGGGCCAGAACAGGAAGCATCCCGTAAACTATTTTTGCCTTTTCATCAAGATATTTATTTGCTGCAGCGTCACTTTTTTCTCCCCTTACGAAAGCTAACACTTTCTCAAGTTTTCCCTTTTTACCTCCAGGTAAAACTCTTTTGGCGTAAGATGCATTAAAAGTATTACCTGCAGAAATTTCAGAAACAAGATCTTCAAAGATCGCATCTCTATCTGCCTGGCTCAAGCCATATATGGGGGTTGCCCCGAAAGGAGTCATAGCTTTAGTAAATAAAGCGTCTACTTTACGACGGTCTATATTGTGATAAAGAGAACCGGGATTAGATATATATCTTGAATGTGCCTGAACAAACTGTCCAATTCCTTCATTAATTGCAGAATTTTTAAAAGCCTCTTCTCTTTTACCCATAGACAGGTTAATAAAAACAAATTAATAAATCTTCCTTTTTACTAAACTTTATATAGATAATCCAGTATAAAGTAATATGAAAAAAATCCGAGCATATCTAAGCGGGCACGTAATCTTTTCAAATGATTCAGAAGCATTTACCCTACTAAAAGCAAGTTATTTTGGAGAACTAGTTGAAGGCCAGAAAGACAAAATTCAGTACTCGTTCACAGAAGCACTTTTCCTAGTTGAAAAAAACAAAATGGAAGTACTATCTTCAAACGGGAAAGTTATTGAGAAAAAAGTTTTAATGAGAAAAATTCAAACTTTAGACAAAAAAATAAACATAAAATATCCTGTTTTCAGAGATCTACGAGAGAAAGGATATGTAGTAAAAACAGCCCTAAAGTTTGGTGCGGAGTTTAGAGTCTACGATAAAGGTCAAAAACCAGGGAAGAATCATTCAAAATGGATAGTATTTACTGATCACGAATCAAACAAAACAACTTGGCACGATTTTTCTTCTAAGAACCGAGTTGCACACTCAACAAAAAAGAAACTACTTCTAGCAATCGTAGATGAAGAATCCGATGTTACATACTACGAGGTAGATTGGCTAAAACCCTAAAATGACTCTAACAAAAGAAGAAGAAAAGATTTACAATTCTATAAAGATAGGTTCCGAAAATGACCCGAATAATCCAGAATTCCCCCCAGAAGCACCAAAGTTTCCTGCAACACCAACAGTTAAGATAGAAGTTCCAGGATTTACAAACGTATGGTTAAAAGATGAAAGTTACAATCCAACAGGAACCCACAAAGATAGGCTTGCTTGGGAAATAGTTGTGACATATAAACAATTCTTAGAATCAAAACTAAGGGGGGTTGTAAAAGAAAAACTACCAGAAATGTCAATTATCTCTTCAGGATCAGCAGCAATAGCAATACAGTCTATGTTAAAGAAGTATAACCTCCCTGCGCTAAGGGTGCTTGTCGACGTGAATATTAACAAAGAAGTGCTAAAGAAATTAAAAGAAATTGGTTGTAAAATATATAAAACAAAATTAAACAAGGAGAGTTTGGAGTGGAAAGACATTCTTCGACTTACAAAAAATAAAAAGGGATTTGATATTACTTCGTCAGAAGCCCTAGATCCCACAACAAGATTTTATGACTGGTTAAGCTATGAGATAATTAACGAATCTCCAGAATATTGCTTTGTTCCTTTTGGAACGGGAAACCTTTACGAAAACATTTTGAATGTAAATAAAAAAGAAGTTTCCTCAGAAAATCACGATCCAAGATTTAAAGGAGATATTAAGATATTAAAAAAATGCAATTTTATGGGAGCCACAACAAATAACCCCAAGTCAAAGGCAGCAATAAAGTTATATTCTCCCCATCTACCTTTCTCCCATTACGACGAGCAATGGATAAGATTATACCGTTATGCGGGTTATTGTGGCCCGGAATCCAATGTGATCTTAATAAAAGAAAGATTTTTGAATGAAGCAATAAGTTTAGCAAACAGAAATAAAATAGAATTTGAACCTTCGGGAATTGCAGGACTTGCCCTTCTTCTTCAGTTAAAAGAAAAAATACCTAAGAATGCCCGGGTCTTAGTAGTAAATACGGGAAAAGCAAAGATTGAAAACCCTAAAACCTTATAATTCAAGAATTCTTTAATTTCAAATGCCCCAGAATGCAGAGCTAATAAAAGAGAAAATAGTAAATTTCATTTCTCAGAACGGCCCAAGTCTTCCAGTTCAGATAGCAAAGGCGGCCCAGTTAGACGGAATTTTTGCAGCAGCATTTGTTTCAGAACTCCTAGGGGAGAAAAAAGTAAAAATGACGAACATGCGTGTAGGAACTTCTCCTGTTTATTTTATCAAAGGGCAAGAAGCACAATTAGAAAATTATGCACAGTACCTAAAAAGCAAAGAGAAAGAAGCTTATTTACATCTAAGAGAAATGAGGTTTCTTAAAGATTCAGAACAAGAACCTGCAATAAGAGTAGCACTAAACGCAATAAAAGATTTTGCAATCCCTTTTCAAAAAGGCAGCGAAAAATACTGGAGGTACTTTATAGAACCAGAGAAAGAAATTGAAGAAGAGAAAAAAGTAGAAATAAAGGAGATACCAAAAGAAGAAGTACCAATAAAAAGCGTAGTAATAACCGAAAAAGTAGAAAAACCAAAGAGACAAATAAAAAAACCAGCAAAAACATCTGCAAAAAGTTCTCCTGCAAACAAAAAGAAAGAAGAAAAATTTTTAGAAAGGGTAAAAGAATTTCTTTCTAAAGACTCTGTGGAAATATTAAGTGTAGAGGGCTTCGGAAAAGAAGAACTAACTCTAAAAGTAAGAGTAAAGGGAGAAGAACAGATATTAATAGCATACAATAAGAAAAAGATTTCAGACAAAGAAGTAATAAAAGCAGCAAAAAAAGCATCAGAATTCAAATTAAAGTATTCTATCCTCTCTTTAGGAGAACTTCCAAAGAAGATATCTGATCTTATAGAAGCCCTCCAGAATATGAAAGATATTGAAAAAATATACTAAGAAACCTTTAAAAACCAATTCTGAATTATCTAAATATGGGTAAAATAAAATCTAAGATGATCAAAAGAACAGCACGAGAGCTAATTGGTGAAGGTGTTGCTTTTGAGGATAATTTTGAAAATAACAAAAAGGTATTAGGTACAACTATGCCTAGTAAAAAAATAAGAAACCAAGTTGCAGGGTACTTATCTAGAATAAGACAGCAACAAAAAACTCCTCCAAGAAAGAAAAAGGAACCTGTAATGGAAGAGCGACCTAGAAGAAGAATGTTTTAGGGCGCAGGGATATTTCTTAAGAGCAAAAGTATTTTAAATCAATCTTCTATGCTTTTTTGTCTCTGTAGCTCAGCGTTAGAGCACTGCTCTCATGAGGCAGGGGTCGGGAGTTAAATTCTCCCCAGAGACACTCACTCTTTCTTCCACTCAAAACTACCTTCACCCTTAAGCTTTTTATCTAAAATAAATAATTCTTCATACATGCCTTCGATTAGATCGTATTTCTTAGATTCCTCAAGAGTAACCCAAGCAAAATCTGAAAGAGCATTACAAAGACAAATCTTTTCATCTAAGGGTTCTGCCCAAAGACTAACAATAATACACGGAACATTATCCGGTCTCACGTAGATCATACTCGTAACATATCCTATATTCTTGATCTTAGCCCCAATTTCCTCCTCAACTTCCTTTCGAAGGAGGTTTTCAAAAACATTATACCAATGATGAGGCGTATCCTTCTGCTTAAGAGAGTAATCTAAAACTTCTAACTTTCCCCCCGGCACAGTCCACCTTCCAGGAAAAGCTTTTTCCCAGTCAGCTCGTTTAACAATCAGAAATTTTCCATCCTTAACAAGAATCCCAGTAACAACAACGTAATGAATAAGGTTTTTGTCGTAACTCTTCATAAAAAAGCTCAATCACAATTATATTTAAATAGTTCCTCAAAAAAGTTGACTAATGGAAAAGCAGATACTCAGCCTATTTCTATTTAATAACAAACTAAAATTCAACGAGGTAGAGAAGTTATTAGGAGTAAGGTCAAACAAGTTAGACTATCACCTAAAAAAATTGATTAAAGAGGGAATTTTAGAAAAAGTTAAAGAGCACTACAGACTAACAGAAACAGCAGAACACTTAATCCCGTATATATCCGAGAAAAAATCTATTCTTCCGGTAATCTTAGTAAAGATAGGTAATGAAAAAGAAGTTTTCTTACATTCTAGGGAAAAAAGACCCTATAAAGGTAAATTATCTCTGCCCGGAGGGAGAATTCTTTTTGGAGAAGACATTTCAGATGCAACAGAACGAATAATGCTGGAAAAACATAACATAAAAGTTAAATTTGAGAGAATAGAATCAGTTTCTCTGGAAAATATTTACAAAAAGAACAAGCTAGTCCATAGTTTTTTCTTAATTCTAGTATCTGCGAAGGAAAAACAGAAAATTTCCAAGCAAAACGTAGAAAAAAGTAAGAAAAAAATGATAGAATCAGACTACAAGCTAATAAAACAAAAAACACCGTCGGGAATAACAATAAAAAAAATAAAATCAGAAGTAGAATAAAAGATAAAAAGTATAAAAAAATAAAAGTTAAAAACTAATTAGGAAGAGTTCTTATTTCTTCTTTTTCTTTGCTGCCTTCTTTTTCTTTGCTGCCATTTTGAATACCCCTTTTTAGTTGATTATACTAAGAATTAGTTATTTAAAAACTCTTCGGAATTTTTCAGGTTTGAAATTTTTTTAGCAAATTGGTTTGAAATTTTTCCCGTCGACAAAAGTAAAATTAGCGTTACTTAACCAATTTACCTGCTTTTTCAAAACTAATTTCACCAAAAATTAACTGATTTAAGATATTTTTTAGATCTTTAACTGGAACTCTTATCTGTTTTGTTGTATCTCTATCCCTAATTGTAACATCTTTGTTCTTAACAGAATCTCCGTCGACAGTTATGCAGTAAGGAGTACCTATTTCATCGTTTCTAGCGTATCTTCTTCCAATACTCCCAGAAGCATCAAAAGAAACATAGAAAAGTTTCTTTAGATCAGAGTAAATGTCCTTAGAAAGTTTCAAAAGTTTCTCCTCATTCTTAACTAAAGGGAAGATCGCTGCCTTAATTGGAGCAAGATTAGCAGGAATTTTTAAAACAACATTTCCTCTTTCTTTATCATCGTGATAAGCTTTAGTTAATATACCTAAAAAAACACGCTCCATACCAAAAGTAGGTTCAATTACCTTCGGAATAATCTTCTTTCCATATTTTTCATCGAAAATTTCCATACCTTCTTTACTTTCTTTTTGATGTTGGGTTAGATCATACTGGCCACGATTAGCAATTCCCGCCACCTCCTTGCTCCCAAAAGGATATTCATAATCCAAATCAAAAGTTGCTGAGCTATAATGGCTTAGTTCAGATTTCATATGTTCTCTTATTTTAATTTCAAAAAGACCAAGAGAGTTAAACCAGAGAACCTGTTCAGCAAGCCAGTAAGCATGCCACTCTTCTAATCTCTTCTCCTTCAAAAGTTTGCCAATAGTAATATCTCTCAGCGTCTCTTTACCTTTCTCTTGCGTCTCAGAATCTAAAAATTTTACTTCAACATCGAGATGTGCCTTAGAAAGTAAAGGGCATTTAAGATCTTCAGGATTTATAAAAAATTCAAATTCTCCGATATGAAACTCTCTACATCTAAACAAAAAGTCTCTAGGGGCGATTTCGTTCCTGAAACATCTTCCAATCTGCGCTATACCAAAAGGAAGCTGCATTCTCGAAGTCTGTTGTATCAGTTTAAAATCCAGAAACATTCCCTGGGCAGTTTCTCCCCTAAGATATGCTTCGGTGGGATTCAAAGCACCAACAGTTGTTTTAAACATTAGACTAAACTCACCAAGATTCTCATACTCTCCACCGCAGTCGCACTTAACTTTTCCAACCTCAGACTTATCGATCTTAGTTGACTTTTTACATTTTTTACAAACAACAGCAACATCTGAGAAGCTAGTTAAGTGTCCGGAAGCCTTCCAAGTTCTAGGATGAGAGATAACAGATCCTTCCATACCAACGATATTATCTTGATTATGAACAAAATGTTCCCACCAACTTTTTTTGATATTATTGAACAATTCTATCCCTAAAGGACCAAAATCCCAGAAACCCGAAAACCCCCCGTAGATATCAGAACTTCTAAATACAAACCCCTTAGACTTACAAAAGTTAGCAAGTTCATCAATTGAAATTTTTTCTTCTTTTTTCTTTTCAGCCATCTTCTAACTGAGAAAACTAGATTTAAATGATTTACTCTTCTTTAATATTCTTCACCCTGTACACAGAAACCTTCATTCCGGGCTTTCTCCAAGCGTCTTGATCTAAACCTGCTTTGATACATAAGCTACCTAAAAATTCTTCTTTGTTAGGCATATCTTCCCAAACTTGGGGCAAGTACGTTGCAGAAGCATATCCTTTCTGAATAATTACGCCGTCTACTCCCGCATGAATAGATCTTAACAATTCAAAACTATCTGCAAAAACAAGAGGCTTAGCCACACTAAGAAGGGAAACCTCTATTTTTATGGCAGGTAACTCTTCTTTTTTTAGAGGAGGAAATCGTGGGTCGTGAAATGCTGCGTTGATAATATTTTCGATTAAGTCCTTGTATAAAACTTGTTTAGGTTCCAAACTACCGATGCAACCCCTCAACTTTCCATTTTTAGTTAAAGAAACAAAACAAGCCTGGCGTTTAGAGAAATTTTTAACTAACTCTTGGGGGACCTCGGGATCTTTTCCTTGAAAATAACTTTCAAGTGTCTGGCGAGAAAGCCTAAGTAATTCTTTCATTTTATAAAGAAGTTATCTTACTTCAAATACTTTTTGAGTCTAGATTATATAGGAATTCTGAAAGCACCGGGGGAGAATCGAACTCCCGAAAACCTCCTCTGCAGGGAGGCGCAGTACCATTGTGCCACCGGTGCACAAAAACCAGACAGAATGTTCGTATTTAAAATCTTTTATCCTACAAATCGTACCTTCTAAAGTTTATACCCTCTGCGCACTTAACTAAACCCTTATCTGTTTTGGGGATCTCTTCTCGTTTGGACTGATTAAGATACTTCAGAACTTTTCTTCTTCTTTTTCTCAAGCTTAGTTTTTTAGAGTATATACACGGACCGCCTATACAAGCACCTTCACAGAAATTAGCATCTAGAAACTTAGTCTTAATAGAAGGATTTTCCAAGAATTCAATTACCTTCTCAGCACCATCTATTTTTTTTATTTCTCTTCTTTTCAAAAGTCCCTTTAACCGCGCAGTTTTAGATAAACCTCCCGCAAGAGGGTAAACTTTTGTATAATCATTATAAAATTTATCAAAATGAGCTTTTTCATGATCAGAAAAACTTTCTAAAGAGATTTTTTTCTTTCTAAAAATTTCCATAAGCTCAGAATAATCAATAGCATAGTCTACAACTCCACTATCTTTAGCCTCAATCTTTTTAAAATTACATGGAGAGATAAAAACAATTCCGTGTTTAGAGTAAGTTTTTCTAACAATCTTTGCCATAGCGATCATAGGGCTATCAACTGGGATCAGATTTTTTCTATATTGTGGAAATCTAGTCGAAACAAGGTCAACAATGCCAGGACAAACACTAGAAATCCAGAAACCATGAGCACTTAAGTTATGTTCCAGGATAGAATGATACTCTCGATTAACCATTTTCGCCCCAAAAGTTAACTCAACAACTTTATCAAAACCTAATTTTCTCAAAGCAAAAATTATCTCGGGGTAAGAGAAGTCTACAATATAACTTGGAGCAAGCATTACAACATACTTTTTTCTCCCCTTCAGAGGAAATTTCAATTTAGGACTTTTCTTCACCATCTTTATTTAAGCGCCCCGGACAGGATTTGAACCTGCGACCCCTGACTTAGAAGGCCAGTGCTCTATCCAGGCTGAGCTACCGGGGCTTTAAATTTTAAAGAAAAAGTTGTATTTAAAATGTTTCTATTATAAGATAATTTTTATCACAGGAACATTTACCTTTTTAATCTCGGATTCGATTTGCTTCTGCATATTCTTCGCATCTTCAAAATTAACTTTTCTTAGTTGAGAACGCTCTTTTAGGAGCTTATCCCTAATCTTTAGGTAGATAATCAGGTCTGCATCTAAGACTACCGTGCCAAATACTGGTTGTCCAGGTTTAACTTTCAATTTTTCTCTAACTAAAGAGGTCATCTTTTGGCCAATCTTGGGTGTCCAAGGAAAAGTACAAACAGAATCCTTTTCTTTCTTTGTTAATAAAGGAAAAATATACTCATCCATATCAATGCTACCCTTCAAATGACCTGTAAGAAAAGTTTTCCCAGTGCATGTCGTTCCTACAACAATGATCCGTTTTTCCTTATTCTCTAGAAATATTTTTCCAAGTTTGTCTACTAAGTCTAGCAGAGTTACCATCTTAATCTCCATCAATAGTTATACTATCTAAATCCTTAGCAATAGTCACATTCCTGAAAATAACCTTAGCTTCATCAAGGATCTTCTTCATATCATGTTCATATCTCTGACTTATATGAGTAAGAATTAACTGCTTAACTTTAGATTTTTTAGCCAACTCTCCAACTTGCTCAGCAGTCATATGTAGATGTTCTTGTGCTTTCTCTTTAATTTCCGAAGAAAACTCAGACTCGCAAACCAAAAGCCTAGAATCTTTAACAAAGGGGATAAAACTCTTATCATAAAGGCTATCTACAATAAAAGAGATCTTAACACTCTCATCCTGATAAGTTAAGTCTTTCCACTTAAACTTCTTACCCTCATAAGTGATATCCTGTTTATTTTTTATTTTACCTAGTAGAGGTCCATCTGGAAGTTTTGCTTTCTTCAATTTTTGCTTATCAATTCTAAGAAGTCCTTTTTTAACAAAAGAGTAGATATTTGTTGGAGTTCCGTGAAAAGCTTTTCCTGCTTCTAAATAAAACTCTTCTTCATCTAAGAATTTGCCTGGCCCAATCTCATGAACTTCTAAAAGCAATTCCTTTTTGAACCCAAAAAGGTCAAGCATCTTCTCAATTCGCAGTTTTATTCCTCGGGGGCCATATAAATGGAGAGTTTTATTATAACCCGAAGCAGCCAAAGTCTGAAATAAACCTGGAAGCCCCAGAACATGATCCCCGTGCCAGTGAGTAATTAAAATTCTAGAAATTTTACAGGGGTTCAACCCTGCTTTTCTAAACTGTCTCTGCGTTCCTTCTCCACAATCAATTAAAATGTTCTCAGAGTTATAACTAAGTAAAATTGCTGTGTGATTTCTATTTGCGCTTGGAATCTGGTCTGCTGTTCCAAGAAAAGTAATATTTATCTTTGATGTCATAAAATAAAGAAGAAAAAAGATTTTATAAAATATACTAAAAAAGATTAAAATCTTTTTTCAAATTCTCTTAATAAAGATTCTATCAACTCTAACTTTTCCATAATATCGGAATGTGTCGGTTCTTCACGAATCCTTCTTTCCTTTTCATGTAAAAGTTCGTGTTCAGGTGCAAGAGGGTGACCCATATTAAAAACACCTCCTTTCAATAGAAGGCCTAGTTGTTCTATGGACATAGTCCCAAGCTCCCAGCCTCAAAGCTACCTGCTCCGGAGTTCCTTCGAAGCAACGTTGGTAGGCGCGTTGATAGTCTCTCTCTAACTGTCTCGCTTCTTCTTGCCTTTTTGAAAGGTATTCAGTCAATCGTTTAATTATTTCCATTTTCATAGAATAATGGAAACATTGAACTATATAAATGTTTCGGTATTTCTAGAAAGATAGAAGAATAGATTTTTATAGTATAATCGAATTATCCTTATATGCCTCCGTTATTTGATGAAATTGTGCATAGAGCTCTTTCTAATGATGTAAGAAGAGAAATTCTCCTTAGCTTAGCCGAAAAAGAAAAATATCTAAGTGAACTTTCTAGTGAAATTAAAAAGAAACCCCAAACAATCGACTTCCACATAAATATGCTAGTTGAAATCGGATTAGTTATAGGCGAGTGGAGAGAAGGAAAAAAGTATTACAGACTAAAAGATAAAAAAATTATTGAATTTATCAAACACAGAAAACCAATCCCAGAAGAGTTTAGGCCAAAACCCCCACACGAAATTGTTCTTGATATGTGGGAAGATATGAAAAAAAGATTAGACAAAATAGATAAAAGACTTGATTTACTAGAAAAAAGAAAGTAAAGCCCAAGCTAGAATAAGCGTTTTAGAATTCTGCATACCGCGAAATTAAGATATGCTAAACGCAAGTTCAAAATTATTCTTTTTTCAAAGAAGTTGAAGCAGGAGAGATAAAAATAATTGTATCTCCTCTTACAAATGAAAGACCAACATTTCTCTTAGTCTCGTTGTTCTGCATCTCTTTTGTATTATCCAACACCAAATTGATGTGGATATCAAAAGCTAACAAAGTTCCAACAAGTTGTTTGTCACCTTTCAAGTGCACTAAAACTTCCTTACCTTTAGAGTTGTTTAACAAATCCAAAGGTCTCTCAATCCCATTTACCATGTTAAAAGTGATTTACAATTATTTTTAAACATTTCGCTAATCAAAAACAAATTATCATCGGAAAGCTTTATAAATCTCTCAAAACAAATCATAACATGAATAAAGGTAAGCAAATTACGGGGGGAAAGTACATCAAAAATAGAAAGAAAAAGAAGTATGAACTCCCAGGGCAAAAGAAGATAGTAAAGGTGTCTGAGACAGATAAAGAAAGAAGAAAGACAAAAAGAGTAGCTGGTGGGAACAAAAAAACGTTTTTACTTCAAGCAAAATTCATAAATGTGACTCTAAAAGATAAAAAGATAAAAAAGGCCCAAGTAAAAAACGTTCTTGAAACTCCTTCAGACAGATTCTTAGCAAGACAAAACATAATTACAAAGGGAACAATCTTAGAAACAGAGTTAGGTAAGGTAAAAGTAACAAATAGACCTACTCAAGAAGGCACTCTAAACGGAATTTTAGCAGAATAAGCATACTTTTTTCTTAAAAAAACCAATTATTTTTACTACTTTTAAAACAAAATACTTATAGAAAGCTTTATAAACGAAAACCGGCTAGAAACATTTATAAACCATAAGCCTAAATCCAAGAGATTCTAAAATGACATATGTAAAAAAATGCCCCGAATGCGGAAGCATCAACTTAACCTATGATCCCCATCTTGGAGAAGTAATTTGTAATGATTGTGGCCTTGTCGTCGAAGAAAAGATGGTTGATACTGGAATAGATATGCAAGGAAAGTTTGATAAAGGCGAGAAAAAAGGTAGGGGAGGAGCACCAATTTCTATACAAAAATTTGATAAGGGACTTACAACAAATGTCGGAGAAATTTCAGATATATACAAACTAGATTCTAAACAAACAAGAAAATTCTTAAGACTTAAAAAATGGCAAGAAAGAGTTTCGACTTCAATCGAAAGAAACCTAAGACTTGCTATGGCAGAGCTAAGGGTCATAGCATCCTATCTAAACCTTCCAAATGTAGTAAGAGATGAAGCAGCAAGAATCTACAACTATGTTTTACAAAGAGGATTAGTAAGAGGAAGATCGATGGAATCAGTAATTGCAGCCTGCCTTTATACCGCTTGTAGGTCATACAACATTCCAAGAACACTTGATGAGATGGCAACAGCTTCGGACGTCGAAAGAAAAGAAATCGGCCGTACTTACAGATTTGTAATAAGAAAACTAGGGATCAGGGTCCAGCAATCCTCTCCAAAGGACTATATCTCAAGGTTTTCATCTGTTTTAAAATTGTCTCCAAAAACACAGAATGAAGCACTTAAAGTTCTAAAAGACGCAGAAAAAGTAGAGTTAACTTCTGGGAGAGGACCAGCAGGAATTGCTGCTGCTGCGCTATATGTAGCAGCATTGATGAATGACGAGAAAAAAACCCAAAGAGAAGTTGCAGATATAGCGGGAATTACTGAAGTAACAATAAGAAACAGATACAAAGAGCTAATTGAAAGGCTTGGACTGGAAGAGAAAATCAAACAGAAAGAAAAAGAAATGTCAAAAAAGAAGTAATTCTTTGTAACTACAAAGTAAGTACAAAAAAATAAGTTTATAAATATCATATTTCTAGAAAACAAATGGGATTAATGAGTAAATTAGGAAGTTCAAAACCTGCAAAGATCGCATTAGGCACAATGGGATTTTGGGGATTAATAGATCCAACACTAGAAATTCTAGCGAATCTATTTCAACCAGCAGCACAAATAGAACCAACAGCAGAAGCAAGAGAGATCATTGAAGCAGGAGAACAAGTAGTTACTCCAGAAGATCTTTCTAAGATAGACCCAAGATACAAATTTTCAAGAGAAGACTTAGAAAAGTACAGAAATTGGGTTAAAAAAACAGTGGATTATTCTGCAAAAACAGGAAGGCCCGCAGTTATAATTGATAAGCAGGCATATACTTTATACTTGATCCAAAACGGAAGATTAGCTAGAGAGTTTAGCATAGAACTTGGGAAAAACCCTTTTGACGATAAAGAAAAAGAAGGGGATAAAAGAACCCCCGAGGGAATGTACCATGTCCGAGAGAGGAAAGGTAATAGTACATACCATAAAGCATTATTGCTAGACTACCCCAATGAAGAGGACAGAAGAAAAGGTAAAACTGGGGGTTTAGTTGAGATTCATGGTGAAGGAACAGGATATCGTGGAAATCAGGGGGGACAAAATTGGACTTGGGGATGCACAGCACTGTCTAATCCAGATATTGAAACAATATTCTCTTCTATGAATAAGGGTGATCCTATAACAATAGTTAAGTATGGTGCAGCAAAAGAGTTATATGATTAGTTTCCAAAACCAACAAATTTTACTTCATGCCTTCCTCTGCTACTTGGTGGAATTAAAGGTATCCCTTCGGGATGTTCATTTGAATAAAATTTCCAAACACCTTTGTCATCTTTATAATAATAAGCCATAGACTTTCCTCCCTCATTAGCTAGATTATATTTCCAGTTCCCGTTAGAATCTTTTTCCTTAAATGAACCTAAACTAGTTTTACCAACATCCAAAGCCTTGTCTCCAACAGCCTTAAATCCGTTTCCTTCTAAATACGAAGGATCTACAACTTTTGGAGCAAAGGTATCATCTAGTGGTGCCTTACTTTCCCACCCAACAATAAGACGAAGATTTGGAAATTTAGATTCCATTTGTTTAACAAATCCTTCAGCAGTTTGAAATTCTTTTTGATAGGGATAATCTTGAATAAATGAAGCAGCCTGCTCAGGAGAAGACGCTACTGAGCGAAGATATTCCGGATTCATAACAGAATGACAAGAACTGGTATACATCATTTGAACATTACTATTAGAAGGAAGATCCTGAAACCGAATAGTGCTTCCAGCTTGATTAAAGATTCCATCTTGACCAGTATAATGGTGTCCCGTAAATGCTAAAATATTTGCTTTAGATTTAGCTAAGTTAGATAAATCTTCCCCATTTTTTACTTCCTGAAAAGAATAGTCAGTACCACTTAACTTTTTTTGAAGATACCTACTAACCCTTAATTCCTTATCATTACCACTTAACTGATAAACACCGGTTACTTTTTCTGGCCTATCGCTAGTCCCAGAAGAAGAACCACCCATAAGTTTACATTCAGTACAAAAACTAACCTCCCCGGTGTCAATAATAATTTTATGTTTCTCAATTTCCCCCTTTTCATTTTCTAAAGAAACATCATAAGAAAGAATAGAAGATAACTGCCTAGGGTCTCCTTGCACGCTTATAGGATTATCCCGATCAGAAGAGAAAATTGCTCTTGCTCTAGGGGAAGAAAATGTAACAGAGCCTTCTCCAGTCACCTCGTGTACATTAAAAGTATCTATTCCCCCAAGGTTTTCCACAGCAATTTGATTGCCCAAAGAGTTAACCGACGCAAATCCCCTTTCTCTGTCAAAGGAGATACAAGAGGTAAGAGCATTTTCACATCTGTCTACAAAACTATTCTCATCAAAAGTTGGTTGATCAAAGTAACAAACCCCTTCAAAGCACGTATCTTTTTCAGGCGTGATGGGAGAAGAAGCTAAAAAGTAATCAGTACTGCTCCCAACATTAAAAGAAGAAGAGATCAAACCATGATAATATTGTTTGAAAGTAGTTCCTTCTGAAAATTGCATATGATCTGCACTTACTTCGGTTATTCCTCCATTAAATCTAGCAAAAATTTCCTGATTAGTCTGATCCAAAATAATTACATCTTCTCCAGATACTTTTCTTTGACCTAGTGAATCAATTGAAAAAGAAACAGGAGAGTCACTACCCGAAACATAAGCTCGATCTCTTAAAGAGATCTGCCCCCCAGAAACTTCAAAATTTCCAGAAGTTAACCTAGACAAATCAAGATTTCCTTGAACAAAATGAGTATTTCCTTCTCTAGACAAAGAACCCCCAGAAACTTCCGCCCCATTCGGGAGAATTACCCTTCCAGAAGGTAAAACTCTTGCTCCGGGAAAATCATCAATCTTAAAGGAAGTAGCATCAATACCCCGCGTTTGAATTGTTGTTCCATCATAGCCATCTAACTCAACACCTTCGTCAATAATCCCCCGCTGTTTAAACCAAAATTTTTTAGCATCAGGATTAAGGTTTAGTAAAGAAATATTCCTAGAAACTTCCTCATTAAATCTTTTAGCTACAGCTTCGTTATCTAAAAGAGAAGGATTCTCATTAATAAGTTGGGAAGCTAAAAAAGGGTTATCATTAAAGGTAGCATTTAACACAGAGGGGTTTTCTAGCAGGTCTGGATTTTGATTTAAAGTTTCCCAAGCAGAAGAAGAATTTTCGGAAAAAGCCTGTTGGGGATTTTCCTCTAAGCTAGAAGAAACAAAGAAAATTACAAATAAGAATAAAACTACTCCGAGCAAGTAGAAATATTTTTTATTCATTTTACTAAAAGTTTTAAGAATTTAGTTGTTCCACCAAATTTATTACTCGCAGTTATTGAAATAACATACTCTCCCGGCGAATTAGGGGTAAAAGAGATTTTTCCAGAATTAGATTCAATTGAAAAAAGGTTAGTATTATCTGAAAACTTTATGAAAGAATTAGATGGGTCATAAGCTTTTATAGTATATGAAAATAATTTTCCAGATTCAGCGTACTGGTCAGGGATATTTTCAAGAACTGGTTTAAGACTATTTTCATCCACAGTAATTTTAAGATAAAAAAATTCAGGAGTTCCCTCTTTTATAGTCTTTACTAAGAAAATATTAGAAGGACTTGAAAAAATAGAAGAATTAAATTTGAGAAGGCCCCCATCAGACACATTCAAAAATGGAGAATAAGCATAAAAAGAAGAGCCTTCAATAAAAGAAGTTAGATCATAGAGATATATTTTTCCATCTTTAGCAATTTTTATCTCTGCGGTTGGAATATCCCCAGAGTAAGGGCCCGTTTCAGCAAAGTTAGAATAATTGTTAGATTTAACTGCAAAAAAGTACGACCCTTTTTTAAAAGAAAGCTTATACAAAATTAATCCGGGTTGGTTTAGATCAAGAGAGTAAGTAAAGTTATTCTTATAAGAGAGGATTGTTAAATATCCTAGGGGGATTAAGTTTATTTCCTGATTTTGCTTGTTATAAATCAAAGAAGCCGCAGAATATCTCTCACTAAGATCGGATCGTGCAGTATACTCGTAAGAAGAAAAAGTGTAAGAGTTCTCCTTAAAGGTAATAGATGTTGGAATTTTTGATGATATAAGAATAGTATTATCTAAAAATTTAGAAGTAACAGAGGGTTTAGAAAAACTAACAGCATATCCTTGCCCAGAAAGGGTATTATTTTCTAAACATAAGGGTAGATTGTTCTCTAAGTAAAGACTTAATTGTTTTTCTAGAACACTTTTTTCTGGGAATTTTGAATAAACTGGAATTTTAAAACCATTATAGTCAAAAGAAGGTTCGGGAACAGAATAGAAACCCCCTTGATTACTAATTAATTCTGTGCCTCTAAGAGTTTCGGAAGCTAAACAAGAATCAACAAGTTCTTGAACTGGAGACAATTCAGGATTGTTGATCTCGTTTCCCCCTTGCATATTTCTAACAACAAAGAAGATAGTAACTCCTGCAATAACTAAAATTCCTAAGATAATAAAAATAGTAACTTGCCCCCTCTTTTCCATTTGGAAAACAGCCAAAAGAAGTATAAAAAGATTATTCTAAAGTTTTTTATAGGTTTATTTCTCTCTAAATTGAGCGCGGGTATGCCGGAGTGGTCAAACGGGACAGACTCAAAATCTGTTGGCTTAGTGCCTACGAAGGTTCGAACCCTTTTACCCGCATTTTAAAAAATTAAGCAAGATTAGAAACAATATTAGCAATTTCAGTTTGATGAGCTAAAACATGAGTAACATAATTAGCGTCTCCGCCACCATTATATCTTCTAAGAGCTTCATTCCAATTTCCAGAAGGCTTATAGTTATCAATAAGTAAATTTATCCCGTAATCGGCATTATCCTTGAACTTATATTTGTCTAGACCTAAACTTTTCAAACGACTATCGTGAACAGAAGTTATCTGGAACATTCCAACTTCAGATCCTCCTCCGTAACTTCGCATTACTTTTTCATTATTACCATCACAAGTGAAAATATTTTGATATGCTACAGGTGCCGCACCATAAACAGCATCTTGATCTTTTCCCCCCCTGCAATGCCTTAATCCAGCACTTTCTTGATCAACTAAGTTCAAAACCAATTGATAAAAATTAGCTACGCCAGTATCCTTCTTTACACTTTCGTCGGTGATTCCTCTTTTTTGTTGAATCTCTCGAGCAATTCTAATCACTTCCGCAGCATACATCTTCTGAGCTTCTAAAGATTTAATAGAAGCAGCTGTTTTTGCTGGTTGAACCCAAGAAGACCTAACAAAATCTCCAGTAACAGACGCCCCGCCAGTAGAAGCTTGTTGCTGTACAGAACCACTCAAAGAAGTTAATTTCTGAGAAATAAAATCTGCCCAAGGAGCGTAAGAGTTAGGAATAACTGGGTCAGGATGAATTTGTTCAGCATCCCACTTTATATTTGTCCCAGCATTTGCAAATTCAGTAGAATCAATAAATGTACAGAACTGGCCAGATAAATATTGCTTAATTGAGTCAGATGATTCTTTACAATACTTCCCTTTCACCCACATCGGACCAATCCAATAACACGCCTTTGCCCCAGCACTCTTAACTTGATTAGAAATTTTTTGAATCTCTACCTTACCCTGTGCAACATTACACCCATTTGTACCAAGAACAACAAACACGGTAACATTTTCTTTGCCAGTAGGATATTTTTGAGTAAGATCACAAACATTTCCTTGACCTTGGCAATTTTGTTCCAGATTAGCCCACTGATCAATTCGAGAATTACCTATTCTAAGAGGTTCAACAAAAGTAGCTCCTGGAATTTTAGGTTTCATAGCATCTGAAATTCCTTGCGTCAAAGAATCACCAAAGAAGTAAACAGTTGCTCCAGCATTAATCTGTGGGGTAAGACCTTGTGATTGAGAAGCTGCAACTCCGGAATCAAAATTATTTCCATAATTAAAAATTAACTTTGCGGATAAAGGGATAGTATCCACTTTGTCTACATTAGCTAAAAGAGTTTTTTGTTTCTCCGAAAAAGTAAAATAATCACTAACCTTAAAATTATTTTTTATAAGATCTTTCAAAATAATTGATTTAGTAGTATATGCGCCAGAATTGGAGTAAGGGTTAGGAACTCTATAATAAACAACCCATTCAACACCCTTCCCAGAATCTTCTAGTTGGAGGGTAATCTTATCGGAAGGCATTAGAAAATTTCCCTCATGAGTGAGAGTAATTCCTCCAGAAGAAAGAGCAGCATCAGTAATTCCTCCCTGATCCTTATTTAAAGTTCTATCAATAAGTAAGTTTAACCCATCATCATAAGTTGTAACTTTACCAATTTTAGCCATAAAGTCTTTATCCTTTTGGTCAAGATTCGCAGTAAAAGTAGGATTTGTAGAAGTAAGCCAGGGGCCTTCTGAATTATCTGCCCAGTCCCAAGACGATTTCAGGAAATTAAATCTATAAAATAAGTTACTTGTTCCTGCACGTCCGTTCTGAAATTTAAAAATAGGGGAGAATGTTGAACCAGCTCCGCTTAAAAGTTTCATCTGATCGGGAGTTTTTGTTTTTAATATCTTAGCAAAATCTGTCACTTCATTGCTAAGAGTGTAAGTATTTCCAGAAACAACGAGTAACCTAGAAATAGGTAAGTATGAAGTTGAACCGCCTGTACCGTCTAGACTAACAACCCAAGGTTGCCCTTCTGTTTCAGGAATGTAGTCAAAATAAAGATTATCCCAAGTAGAGAGTTGCGACTGTGCAGACTTAAAGTATAACTGAGTTCCAGCAGTATTTTTAACAGTAACCTGCGATCTGTAGTCAGAAAGGTCTTGGGGAAAATTGCCGTTTGCAAAGTCTTTATTAGTCTTTGTTCCTAACAATTTTCCGAAATTGATAGCTATCTGATTAATTCCTAAAAGAGATTGTGAAGTAGCTGAAGAAAAACGGTCTAATCGCGAAGCAGAAACAGCACCCATTATAATATCAACACCAAAAAAGGTATTTTTTACAGCATACCACCTATTCCCGTTATCCCAGTCAAATATAACTTTCTTTGGAAATGAAAGTTCTCCACGACTTGAAAGAAGTTCTATTTGTTTTCCATCCGGAGAGACAATCATATTAAACCCTGCGAAATCTTTTCTCAGTTGTGTTGTAGCTTGATCTTGTGCAGATAAGCTTGGAGTTCCAGTTTGGGGTATTCCAGAAAGGGGTTGATTAGTTACAGCATCTATTTGGGTTGTTATCCCCCCAGAAGAAAGTTGATAGGCATTATTGCTGGAATCAGTAAACTTACAATCTTGACCTATCTGTTTAGCAATCGCACTACATTGTTCTGAAGTACAAGGTTCAACATCATTACAATTTTCACATCTTGTAGGAGTTCCAGAAACAGCATTTCCAGTAATTCCAAAATCTAAAATTGCCAAACCTGTCGACCCCCCAGATAAAGAACTATAATAGTTATCAACCCCTTTAGCGATAGCGTCTGCAATATTATTTTGGAAAGCAGGGTCTTTTATTAAATTTGCTTGAGTAGAGTCGGAATGGTCTGCAACTTCAACCAAAATAGAAGGCATAGAAGATCTACATAAAACCCCAATCGAACTTGCAGCCCCCTCGCTAACAGCTCCGGAGCTCTTATCCGTAATCACTCCCCCATTATTCACACCTAAAGAACTCCAAGCAGGTTGTAATGAAGAAAGAACTTTCTGAGCTAGTTGATTACTCTTATCTGTAGGATTAGAAATGATATATTGCCCCACAGTTTTATACGCAGCAGGCAAACCCGGAGAGCTTGGACAACCCGCAGAATCATTTCTAGTCTGTTGAGCACCATCACAAATTATAACAGACCCTTTTCCACCAGCACTTGCATCACTATGAATACTCACAACTATACTACATCCGTTACTATTAGCAAAATAAGCTCTCTGGCTCGAGTCACATTTATCACTATCAGAAGGATTAGTAACTCTTCTATCCCCAATTCTAGACATTATAACAGAATATTTAGAAGAAAGTTTATTCTGTAATACTTGAGCTATTTGTAAATTAGTTGCTGCTTCAGATGTTCCAGCGAAAGGATTTTCATTGCTATTATGCCCAGCATCGATACAAACTTTAAAACTAGAAGTAGATCCACCCGCCACAGGTTGATCATTGGGGTTAATTCCTTCATCCTGATTATCACTACCAATAGCAGTATAAGTTGGAGAAGGATTAACTTGTTTTTTGTATACTACTTCCAAAGTCTTTGAAGGATTATACAGATTTGAAGGAAGAGTATATCCCTTATTCCAGCAGTCATTAGGATCACTTCCAACAACTTGCCCAGCAGGAGGATACCAAGGTTGGTTTTGAGTTGTTCCAGATTTGTAAATTTCAAGATGGAGCATTCCAATCATTGTTGCTGTTCCTAATTGTTGCCCCGCAGTAACTGTAGAACCTTTATTTAAAGAAGAAATACTCTCGGGGTTCATCTCTCCATAATTAACAACATACTTTTGTCCATCAGTAGTTGTATGCTCAATTACAAGCGCGTAAGAACCCTTGTAAAAAGGATATTTATTTACAACAACACCCTTATCCATTGCTATAACTTTTCCTTCTCCCCTCGTGATAATATCAAATCCAGTATGGCATCTATTACCATTACTTCTTCTCTGCCCAAAATTCCAACCTAATCTTTGTATACTATCTTGCGCAACAGGGAAAAACTGCGCCTGAATTTCAGGGTTTCTTTCAGTAGTAATCTGGGGGATAACTGTAGCTGAAGTTGCGGATTGCATCTTAACACAAGTACCTGTTGCAGTTGGTGAAAGTGGTGTGACTATCCCACCTCCAGAAGAAAAACCTGCCGGAGGAGGAAGACTAGCTAAATATTTTTGATAAGTAGCTATTGAAAGATTAAAGTACGCGTCTCCCCTTACCTTGATTAAATAAGCTTTCCAAAAATTATAAAGAGCTTTATCAATTAAATTCTCGTCGATTGTTGCAATTTTTTGTTCATCGCTAAGAGCATTCAACTTAGCTTTATAATCATCATTTAAATCAATATACTGCCCGGTTTTTATTCCCTCTTCTAATAATTTCTTAAGTTGGCTATTGGTGACGTCTCCAAGGGATTGATTGATTAAATCAGTTGATTTTAAAGTTTCTCTAACACTATTAGAGTCTAACCAACATTTAATTTGTTGATTATCACAATATCCTACTTCCTTCCATCTCTGAGTCTGAGGGTTATTCCAATTAGAATCTGTTCCTTTCCCAGGGTTATCCGTTGCACAAATTCTAATTAATCCTTGATTATAAATTTCAGGATTAATTGTGTTATCTACTCCCTCTTGAACATTCGGGTTAGCAAGAGGATATAAACTAAACGTTCCAGAAACACAACCAGATTCTGTTGTGATATCTCTATTATCTGCTTGACTTGCAACATACATTTCCTCTAGGTAATTAACTCCAAAGTCTGTTGTTGTTTTCTTAAATCCACACTGTTCCTGACCGTTAACATTTATACACAAATCTTTGTAACCCGTTGGAGCAACAATCTCCCTAGTTGCAGAAGCATACTTGCCCGCAGCAATATAACCTGTAGCTTCAGGTATACCTAAGACTGGATTATTCTGATAATAAGAACTACCCTCTCCACTTTTCAGATAAACACTATAATAGACTCCCTGAGTTTTTCCAGCATAGACGTGATAAAATACTTTATACATAGAGGTTGGAGGAACAGTAGCAGTTGTCATAGGTATTTCATCGAACCACCCGTAGTACTGACTAGGAGAATCACTTCCTAAAAGAGTATCTAATAAATCTCCCCCCGAAGGGTAAGTTGCAGATACAGAATTTTTACAAATAGCACTACCAATTTCTTCTGTAGCTTTAGTTTTGAACGCAGTATAAGAACCAGCCCCATAATACTGAGCGATATACTGAAGAGACTTATCGGCAGTATTCCACGCGTTCTGAACACTCAGGTACTCTCCACCGCCCCGTTCACCCTGACCCATAATTGCTTCTAGAATCGTCGGAAGCCCCATTTGAGCAAATGGAATAGTCTGTCTCCAGATCATTTCACAAAGATAAATACTATGTATCTCATCACAAATACCAATAGTCTGTCCAGAGTCTAAATTAGTTTGTAAACAATCACGGTAGTTTTGGAATAAAGAAATTATTCCATCCATTCCTGCCTTAACACCAGTTAAACAAACAGGTACAGCAATTTTTTCTTTTATATTTGGTAAGCATAGAAGAGTACTTCCAACAAGTCCTGATTGAATAACATTACTTACAGGATAAGTTCCACCAAGATTACATCTGCTTGGAGGACAGATAACCGGATCACAAGCATTAAATAAAATCCAGCAATCTTGTGCAGACATAAAATTCTGACACTGAATCTCAGGATTATCAACAGCCGGTTTTCCTACAACAATCTCTTCTGCACCCTTACTTGTTCGAATAGTAATCCTATTATTCTTACCTGGATATTGTTGACCTGCTTGCTGTAAAACACCGGTTGCGTCTTTAACTAAGGTATCTATTTCTCCCTGACTTAATCCGTAAAAAGAATTGTATTTCAAACCAACACCCGTATTAAATCCCTCGCAGGTATCATCCATCGAACTAGAGCCAAAGTCTATTCTTCGATTCTTTCCAACATTACAGATATAAAAACTTGAAGCAGCACCAGATTCATCATACGCTCTGATCTGACCCCCGGCGGGGACAGTTTGTCTAACTGCAGCATACCACCCTTCAGAAACTCTAAATGGAACAATCGCAGGCAGCCCCTTATAAGGAGTTGTTTCAAAATAACTTGCTTCAGGGCTATCAATAGAATTAGCAAAAAGGCTTCTATCTGCTTTCTTGAAAGAAACGCTCTTGAGATTATTATTAATTCTCTGGTCTCTTTCTCTAGTTCCATTCTGATCGTAGACATATACCAAATTCCTTTCTTTCTCGTCATCTAAAACAGAGTAAGAGCCAGCAATTCTATTCTGTTTAAGAATAATAATTAAGAAATGTCCTAGATAATCTTCATAAAATGCAACAGGCGTATCTGGCCCCCATGCTTGCGCAACAATCTCTGTTCCAGCTTTAAAAGATCCACTAATATCTCGATAATAATCTCCGTAGTATGGAAGTTCTTGAACATTAATTATCGTTGGAATACCTAGGGCATTATCTCTAACCGTTGGAAGTTGACCAACATGAGAAGGATCTATTTTCAAATCATTTGAAAAAGAAAGTTTTGCAGCACACCCCTCAGAAGTTGCTCTAATACTATCAATAGTAGCCTTCATACTTGTTTGAGATATTTTTTTGAGTTCTTCACTTGCCCCAGAATTAAGAACACCTGTAAGGGTAGTAAGGTCTCTTGCCTGAGAAAGACTAACCGAACTACAATTCTCGTATGTTTTTGAAGTAAAAATTCCACTTAGGACAGGATCACTATTGTAAGGGGGAGGAAGTTGTGAAAATAGGGTTGGAAGAGTTTGTGCAATATTCTTTTCAGTTATTTCTGCTTGTGAAGATATAACTCCATTGTAGAGAGAAATATCTTTTTCAATAGCGTCGTTATTGGCAAGTAAACAACTATCCATTGAAGAGAAATTTCCTTTTTTCACCTGATCCTTACAAAGATCATTCCACCCACCAGCGCTAGTCATAACTTTCTCTCTTGCAATTCCCTCTCCACCCAAGTTAGTAAAGAAATTTTTAACAGTGATTGTAGCACCTATTCCAAGGCAAGCACCCTTAAACCCTTCGACAACAGCACCAAGATTTTTAGAAAGCCCTTCCCACTGTTTTATATTGCTATCTAATTGACTAATTTTATTCTTGATTTGAGTTGGAGAAAGTTGAATAGCTCTCTTCTCAATTCCTACGTGGAAAGTAAAGTTAGCACTTGTTCCTGTTTTCTTTATTGCAGGAATAACACTTACTTTTGCAACCCTCTGAAGGTGAATGTTCTCGATAGTGAATTCATAATTACCTGCGTTAACTGATTCCCCTCTTTTCAAAGTTCGTAAAGCAGTAGAAGTTTCTGCACCAGTTACAGAATCAAGTGAGCTAACGCCAATACTAATCACTGCATTGTCTTCATCCTGAATATTAGATAAACTTACAGCAACAGGAGAAAGAGGGAGTGTCGTTGCTCCTTTTGTTTTAAGTATATCTCTTCCCTGCTGGAAGTTTTTACCACTTAATTCAGTACGTAAACTTTTAAGACCGTCTCCAAAGGGACCCAAGCCATTTTGAGTAACATACTGTTCAAGAGCATTAACCCCTATAGCTGTACCAACACCCGCCGGGCCCCCTAAGAGAATAGCCCCAGCAAGAGCAGATCCCCCAGTGACCCCGAGATTTCCTGCACTTAAAAATCCAGAATAATCTTGAGACCCATACCATCCACCATTAACATACTGGAAATACATTTTTCTAGAAAAGCCTCCAACGCTATACTCAAAAATTGTGTCTTGTTCGTCTGGCTGAATTAAAGTAGTAGAGCTTTTTGTAAGAGAAAAAGGTGAACCGCTAAGGATTTGACCCTTTTTTCTAACAGTTAACTCAACACTATACTCGTCCGGGTTAGGTTCATAAATTCCTTCTAAAGAAAGTTTCTTGATAAGGCCATTAACAAAAATAGTTTTAGATGAAATTTGGCTATTAGACATACCATAATTATTTTTACAAAGTTTGTCTAAAACAGGTTTATAGTCTGAAGTAGGATAAGCACCCTCAAACATATTACACAACTCTAACATCTGTTTGTACTGTGCTAGCTCATTAGAAAGAATTATTCCTTTGTATAAAGCGTTTTCACCTGCAACATGTGTATCTCCTTCAACTTGTTCATTAGGGAACTGAGTAAAAATTCTTCTGTAATCATTTATTGCATTGCTATAATAAGTTGGATCACCAGAAACACTCAAAGAAGTATCACTCGGTTGAGCAAATCCCTTAAAAGTTATTTTGCTTAGTGTGTCTAAAAGATCGACTGTTGCTTTTTCTTTAATCCAGCTACGAATTCCAGAATTCTCACTTTCTTCATCACAATCAGAAGCCTTACCTCCAAGGCACTTTACACCAACAATATAATCTCCCTGGGCTAAAAATATTGTAGAAGTTACTCCAGATTGTAGATAGCTTCCAGCAATCTTAGAAATCTTTCCGTGACCCGGATCTCCAGCATATCTCATATAACTTGGAAGCCTTGAGTAAATAGGAGATCTTGCTCTAAATTCATCAGAACTTCCTAGAGGACTTGCAACTAGAACAATATAAGGAGTTCCTCTACTGGCCTTACCAACATAACCAACATAAATAGATTTTGCACCAGAACCAATAGAAACGCCTTCTAACTTGTCACCAACAATATAACTCTTCGAAACACCAGTAGTAGAAACAGTAAGAGTCGGACTTATTAAAAGACTGAACTGACCACTACCCTCGTCAACCTTACAAGTTCCATCTACTCTCTGGAGTAAACCTTGTTTCTCAACTTTACTTAAACTACAAGCACCGTCTAAGAAAGTTTCTCCCTGAGCGACTTCATTTATTTCTCCATTAATATTTAGTCTTGCTCTTGAATCCGGATTTACTAACCCATCAAGACGAGTCTGTAAAGAAGCAGCACAATAAAAGTTAGGAAGGAAAGTTTCTTTTGAGGATTCTCCCGGAGCAAGATTCGCACTGTTTATTTTCCTATTCCCATCAGAATAAATACTAACAGTAGCCCCAGTCTTATCTATCCCTGTAGCTCTTAGATATCCTCTTCCCTGCCAAAAGCCATATTCATCATATCTTGCTGCCCAGTCAGCATCGGAAATCTCAGGTAAATAATAAGTAACTTGGCCGATTCCAAAAGCATTTTGTATATCATAATTTAGTGTAGCAGTCAAATTTCCACTGACAAAATCAGGCATTGAACTCTCATTTTTATTTTGTTTTAGTACAACAACAACATATCCAATATTTTCTAAGATAGGAGAATTAAGAAGAGTCTCACTATTTGTTTTCAAAGCAGCTCTTGCGGGGTGATAACCGATTCCCGCTACAGAATCAGGATACTTTCCAGAGAAAGTAATTGAACTAATTGCATTAACATCAATCAACGGATTTACTTTTGTCGCAGAGATAGAACAAAAGACAGGATAATTTTGTTCTTCAAGTATATCACTTCTAACAACAGTTGGACTACACCCCAGCGGACTAACTTGTAAAATAAAATCCTGACCTGTATTACAAACATTTGCATCAAAACCAGAAGATAAAGAGATTCCCTGATTAGCTAAATACCCTGCCGAAGTAGTTCGGGGAGAAGTGTACTGAGATCCAGTAGAATAAAAATAAGATTGTACATTAAAGCTAAAGAATAAAATTCCAACTAGTAAAATTACAAAAATTAGCTTTTTACTTTTCATTTTATCCAAAAGTTATATCTGCTCCACTATTTTCAAATAAATTATAATTTCTTTCTAAGTCCGCAATGCTGCCTGGAGCGGGGAGGCTGTGTACATTTATCTTTATCTCCTTAGAATTTTTAAGTTGAGATTCCAAGATATAATAACTCTGCTTTCCGCCTCCAGCTAAAACACTTGTAACTGTCTGGTCTGGAATTTCTATATCAAAACATTTTTCTCGAGTAAATCCAAACATTCCAAGCACCCCTGCTTGCGGCACATCTGTACACTGATTTGTTTTTGTTCCGGGAATAGTAAATGAACCCTCCTTGAAAATTTGAACCTGAACCTCATACTGACCTTCACTAAGTTGTATTTCTCTTTGCGAAGGGTAACTAATTGAATTTGAATTTTCTTCAGAAGCAAAGCTTACAAGAGCACTTCCAGAAAAAGAGCTTCCATCAACAGTAATAGAAACTGTTTGATTGTAAAGTTTATTCAAGAAAATATTCACGCTTCCAGAATCTACTGTTGAAGCCATATATTTTGCATCAGAGAATCCAGGGGAATTAACTAAAATAAATCCATTTGCGCACTGAGGGAACTTTCCATTAAGAGCCCCACTAGAAGTTTGACCCATATCACATTTCTGGCCTAAGCAAGAGTAAGAAACAAAACCATCTACTGGATTGAATTCAGAATCGTAAACATGAACTTGCATCTCTGTATTTTGATAAGCGCATAATTCTGGTGGTGCAACAGCAGAACCACTTACATCCTGGGCTTTTCGTGGTTTATTTCCTTCTAAAACAACTGCGAAAGGAAACTGGAAAACTTCCTCTCCTTCCATAACTTGAACCATCACAGGGTATCTAACATTATAGACGTAATGATACGGAACATAACAGAAACCAAGTATTCCTAATCCAGTTTGAGTCCCTATAGGTTTAGCTACAAGTAAACTTCCTTCCGAAGGATTCACTTCGAAAGAAGAAGGCCAAGATTTAGAATTTAAGAAACTCACAGACTGATCTACACTCAAATCAAGAACAAAATATTTTTCTTCCTTATTCTTAAGATCGTAATTATTTGATTTTAATTTTATAGCTGCAGTATTTGCTTCTATTGCATCCTGTAGATGACTAAAAACCTCTTGAGCGTTCCAAATTTTTGGAGCACAAGAAATGTCAACACCATCTACTGGTGCGTAAAGTCTTAGAGTATCGACAGCGTAATTCTCTAGGAACATATTCTTTTGTTCATAATCATAAACTTTCTTAGCAGAATTGTATAATGCACCAAGATAAGATTTAACAGTCACCTCGTGTTTTCTTATAACAACACTTTTTTCTTTGTAAGTTATATTCATTGGCATAGTAACTACGATTCCAACAGCCGGGTCAGATATTTTCGTTGTAACATTAGGGGCGCCTAGAGAAAAAACAAAACCTTGCTCTCGGTAAGAATCAAGGTTACAACCCGGAACATTCTCTTCAATAAATTGGGAAAGTTGTCTTTGCATTTCTTCTTTAGTTGGTACTTGTTCTTTTTCTAAATTTGAAGCAGAACGATAATACCAATACGGAACAGGATTGCCAAAAAAGTCCATCTGAGAAGAGAACGGGTCGTACCTAGATCCGGGTTCAAATTCTGGAGGGTAAATATAACCTCCCTGCGTTTCTAATACAGAAATCCCGTTTGAAGTTGTTTGTTTTATACAATCAAGCAGAGCATTGTGAAGGGGTTCAAACTCAGTAGGAATAATTTCTCCAGAAATAGGACCAGTAATTTTATCTTTGAAAATAAAAAATAATGATAGTGCGGCTATGATTAAAATTCCAACTATAATAAAAATTGTAACCTGCCCACGATTCGATTTTCCATTAGAAACAACACACAAAAACACTCTTTTTATCATTACAATTAAAGACTGAAAATATGTATATAAACTTTATTGAGATCAGAGAAAAATTAGTAAACTCTTGGCTTAATTCCAGCCATTAATCCTAGGACAATTAAAAGAACACCAACAACCCCATTAAAGTAAGGTCCTAACGCTGTTGAGACACTTTCAGATATTTTAATCCACTGAAAAGAAAGGTTAAGAAAGTATAAACCGAAAATAACTCCTAAGATTAAAAGAATAGTTCTGCCACTTCCACTTCTTCTTGGAGGCATTCCACCATAACCCCCACCATACGCTGGCGGACCACGATTAAAGAAACTCATACATAAAAGAAAAGAAGAATATATTTAAACATTTCTAACCGCAAAAAAGTACGGCCTTGTAGTCCAACGGCTAAGACATTTCCTTGACGTGGAAAGGACCGAGGTTCAACTCCTCGCAGGGCCATAAATATAAAAACAAAAAACTTCTTACAAGAATATGTTAAGAAAACAACACGAAGATAAGTTAGATAAAAAAATTCAAAACGATTTGGCTGCCGGAGTTGTTGGGGGAGTTGGGGGTGGTTTGATTCTATCATCAAAAGTACTAACTGGCGCAGCAACAGCAAACAGTATGAGGCCAACAGCATATTTGGGAATAATTTTGCTTGTCATCGGAGTTTTAGCAGGATTTCTGTACATAAAAAGAGAGAAGAAAAAACTAAAAGTTAAAGTCAAAAAAACTTCTAAGAAAAAGAGGAAATAGCTTATGCAAAGCTTTTAAAAACCTCATTTTTTATCAATATTCATGAAATATCCTAAAGCAACAAAAAGATACTGCCCATACTGTAAGAAGAAAACAGACCAAAAAGTAAAGCTAGTATCTACCGGTGCACAAAGAGGATCACTTAGAAGAGGAGGTATCCCAAGAGCAAAACTTAGGGGAAGAGGAATTGGAATCGGAAATAAAGGAAAATGGGGATCAAAACCAGCTGTTTCAAAGTTTAAAAGAAAATCTAAAACAACAAAGAAAACAAATATAATGTATACATGTAAAGTTTGTAATAAATCAAAATACCAGTACAAAGGAATAAGATCTGGTAAACAGGTACAAGAATAAAATGGCAGATGCAAAAAGAAAAAAAAGATTTTTTGAAGTAGACATCCCGGTAATTAACAAATCAACCTTCCTTCTTGGATATGATGTAGAAGAACTAGCCGGAAGACAGTTTACATACGATCTAACAAGAGTCCTAAGAGGAAAAAATGCCCTAGTTTCTCTAAAGGTAAAAGTAAAAGAAGGAAAAGCAGAAGCTAATGCTATTGGTTTAGAGTTAGTTCCTTCATATATAAGAAGAATGGTTAGGAAAGGAACAAATTATGTTGAAGACTCATTCTCTACAGAAGCAAAAGATTCAGTAGTAAGAATAAAACCTTTCCTAGTTACAAGAAGAAAAGTATCTAGAGAAGTAAGAAAAGCCCTTCGAAACAAAGCAAAAGAAGAATTAGCAGCATATGTTAAAACAAAAACAGCAGAAGCAATTGTAGAAGAATTGCTCCACGGATCATTACAAAAAACATTAAGCATAAAGCTAAAAAAAGTTTACCCGCTCTCTGTTTGTGAAATCAAAACATTCAAGGCAGAAAAGTTCAAATAATTCTAATTAGTGACAAAAACAAAATCTTTTAAAGCGTTTTTTTCTAGGTTAAATATCCACTGCGCCTCCATAGCTCAGTGGCAGAGCGGCTGCCTTGTAAGCAGTAGGTCGGGGGTTCAAATCCCTCTGGAGGCTTTGAAAAAAAAGAAAAGAGCCAGGATTGTATCTTTATAGTTAATTAACCCGATCCAGGCTCTCAGCACTTCCGCTATCAATAAGAATTTTTGTGATCTCTTTAGGAATATTTGCAATCTGGCCCTTTTCATACGGCCCCATTTTGTTTCCATCAAGATCTAAGAATTCTTCAGTATCTGTTAAGAAAACAACCATTTCATTTTTAGTAGTTTCCTCTCTTTTTCCATTAAGAAGTTCGTTAAGCTTCTTATCCGAACTATCAATACACTTCATCAAATCCTCAAACATTTCTTTTTCAAACTGGAGCATGTTATCAAAATCTTGTTTAGAAATACCTGTTTCAGCAGCAATAAGAACCAGATTCAAAATTTTTTTTCTTCTTCTAATCATTAACTCTTTAAACAAAGTCAGAGCATTTTCCAATTGTTTCTTTGTCTTGATAATAACATCAGAAAAAATATCATCTTGCTTTGAAGCAATTTCTCTTTTCTCTCTTAAATACTCTGCAACCTCTTTCACAAAATTCTTTGGTATTCCTTGTAATTGTTCGCTATACCTCTCTTTCCTACCTGCCTCATAAATATCATTATAGGTAATCATAAAATTAGAACAAAAGCCACATTTTTAACTATTATTATACCTGAAAAAGTGATTTTTACTTGTCAAATCCAACTTTTTTCAATAAGCTTCTACCGTTAAACTCTCCAAGTTCCCCCTTCAAGCAAGACTCTTCACAAAAATGAGTCTCTCCACCAATAGAAACAGAAGAAGGGTTAAAAAATAAAACCGGGACAGGATCAGCAGAATGATTTTTCACAACACACGGGGTTGCCTGATTAGCTGTAATTAAAAGAGAAACATTATTCTCCAAACAGAAAAGTCTCAAGTAAGAAAAAAGAGTTTTATCTAGATATTCTAACATCTTCACCCGATCAATTGGACGATTATCATGACCTGGAAAGTCTGTCTCATTTATATGAATATAACAAAAATGGTATAAATCCTTATTTTCGTCTAAAACAAGTTCAGGCAGAGCACAAGCAGACTTAAGTCCCTCCTGGATATTTTCATATGCATCAAAATTGTCTAGTCTAGGATAATTAAAAGAAAAAACTTTCATACCAGAAGTCTTAGCAAATCCTTTTTCTAGCGGAGTATAAACAAGAGCCATCCAACGATGATAGTCTTTCATTTTAGGCATCTCGGTCCCGGCCCCCCTAAGTAAAAAATAATTTGCAGGAAGAAGTCCTTTTCTAACTCTCTCCAGATTAACCGGGTGATCTTCTAAAATAGCACAGGCTCTTTCAAGAAAAACATTAACAACATTAGCGGTATGAGTAGAATTATCAGAATCATCAAGAGCCTTACAAAAACTTATTTTGTCAACATCACTAATCTTTCCGTGAAAATATCCAGAGTCATTAGTAGAAATACTTTCAGAAAAACCCCCTTTAAGAACAAGAACAGCCCTATGCTGGGTTGTTGGTTTGAATAAAAAAGGGTAAGAAAACTTTATCTTACTAACCGCATTTGCAAGAGCATCTGCCTCAGAGGTTTTCAAAGACCTTCCGACTCTTCTATCTAAAATAATACCTGTTTTTTTATCAACACTTGCAAAATTAACTCTAAAGGAAATATCCCCCCTCTTCAAATCTAACCCACTACCAATAGCTTCAAGTTCCCCCCTAATACTCTTATTAAAATCATTTCCAAAAATACTCATTAAAGACTGATCAGATTCAGGAATAAATCCTGGCTTTATCGGATACATTAAACCGAGTTTTGCACCACTTGAGATAAAAAAGTCTAAATTTGGGGTATTTGCTACATCTAAAGGGGTTTTTCCCTGAAGTTCTGGACACGGGCGGTCACAAACCCCATCTAATAAAACTAGGATACCTTTCATTTTGAGTTTTAGGTAAAAACCATTTAAAAGAATTTGTGTAATAAACTTGGATTTAAAACAGAAGGGTTATAAATATTAGAACATAAATAAGCATATGTTCAAGTTCCTAAAAGAAAAAATAAGCAGCTGGACCAAAAAGATTTCTGAAAGCAAAGCAAAAGAAGTAGAAGTTGAAGAAACAGAAGAAATTGAACTAAAGGAAGTAAAAGAAAAGCCCCAGAAAAAAGAGAAAAAGAAGAAGGAAAAGAAACCAAAAAAGGAGAAAAAGAGAAAAGAAGTCAAGGAAGAACCTGTAGAAGAACCATCTAAATTTAAAGAAGCTCAAAAAAGGCCAGAACAAAAAGAAGAAAGAGAGTTAGGAGAAAAAATCTGGGAAGATATTAAAGAAGACGCAGTAGAAGACTCAATAAAATTTCCCAACTTTGATAAAAAAGAAGAGAAAGAACCCGAGAAAAAGGGATTCTTTTCAAAACTGAAAGAAAAATTCACCAAAACAAAAATATCTGAAGAAGAATTTACACAGTACTCTGAAGATCTTTTAATGATTCTAATAGAAAATAATGTGGCTTTTGAAGTAGCAGATAAGATAATTACAGAACTAAAAGAAAAAGTTGTAAATAAAGAGCTTTCAAGAAAAGATTTAGAAGAAGAAATTAAAAATTCATTAAAAGAAACAATTGAAACGATACTAGTTGAGCCGTTTGATATCATTAAGAGAATAAAAGAGAAAAAAGATCCGTACGTTATGCTATTTTGCGGGATTAACGGGACAGGCAAAACAACAACAATAGCAAAACTGGCAACATTACTAAAAAAAGAGGATATATCTTGTGTTATGGCTGCAGGGGATACTTTCAGAGCAGCTTCAATAGAGCAGCTAAAACTTCACGGAGAAAGAACAAATACAAAAGTAATAGCCCATGACTACGGATCAGATCCTGCCGCAGTAGGTTTTGATGCAATTCAGTACGCAAAGAAGAATAACATAAAAGTAGTTTTAATAGACACTGCAGGAAGGATGCATACTGCAAAAAATCTTCTAAAAGAAATAGAAAAGATTTCAAGTGTGTGTAAACCTGACGTAAAGATATTCGTAGGAGAATCTATTACAGGTAATGACGCGGTAGAACAGGTAAAGGCGTTTAATGAATCAATCGGGATTGATGGGATTATTCTAAGTAAAGCAGACATAGACGAAAAAGGCGGAACAGCCCTTTCTGTTGGGTATGTAACAGGCAAACCAATTTTATTCTTAGGTATGGGCCAAGAGTATAAAGATCTCGAATTATTTAACAAAAAGAAATTCATTGAAAAACTTGGATTATAAAAATGAATATTCTATACGGAGTAACTGGTGAAGGCTTCGGCCATAGTTCAAGATCTCAGGAAATAATTCTACATTTACAAAAAGAAGGGCATAGAGTTTTAATTTTAACATACGGACAAGCATATCCGGTACTAAAAGATTTTTTTAACAAAAAAGAGTACAAGAATAAAGTTGAAATCTATAGGGTAGAAGGGTTTCATATCTCTTTTGAGAAAGGAAAAGTTTCTGTTTCAGAGACGATATTAAAGAATATAGAACCAGCAGTTAAAAACATAAAAAACTGGGACAAAATAATAAAGAAAGTAAAAAGTTTTTCTCCAAAAGTTGCAATTACTGATTTTGAGCCTCTAACAGCAAATATATCTTACTACTTAGGTTTACCCTTAATAAGTATAGATAATCAGCATAGAATAACCCATATGAAAATAAAGGTTCCTGCAAAGTACCAAACAGATTTTTTTATCGCAAAGGGGTACGTATCACTCTGCCCACCCATTGCAACTAATTATATCACCCTATCCTTCACAAAGAGTAAACTTCATTCAAAAAAAGATTTTATTGTCTCGCCTGTTCTCAGAAAAGAAATAATAAATCTTAAAAAAAGAGAGGGTACAAGGATTTTAGTCTATCAAACACAAAAAGATTTAGAATTCTTAAAGGTTCTAAAAGAAATAAAAGAAAAGTTTATTGTTTACGGGTATAATAAAAACTTAGTTGATGGGAACATTCATTATAAAAAAGCCGGGAGAGAATTTCTCAAGGACCTTTCAGAATGCAAAGGGATCATAGCCACAGCAGGCTTTACTCTAATATCAGAAGCCCTTTACCTAAAAAAACCGTATTTTGCTGTTCCGCTACGAGGCCAGTTCGAACAAGTTCTTAATGCACTCTACCTTAAACAGTCAGGAATGGGAGATTTTTCTGAAGAACCCACAAAAGATCAACTAGAAAAGTTTGTGAGTGACCTTCCCAGGTATAGAAAAAAATTCAAAGATTACAAGACAAATCCTGAAGAAGCAAATGAGGTTTTAGACAAAATTCTCAGAAAGTTATAGATTAAAATATCTATTTATCTCTGCAATAAAGGCCAATCTCTCTCGCTTAGCATTTGGTTTTAAATACTTTGTATGAAGCCGTTCTTTAACTAGCCTTGCAACCTGTTCTGGGCAAAGAGGATCTAGATTTTCTAAACCATTTAACTCTAAAACACATCCTTCATTACGCGGAGCACCTTTTTTTCTTGGGAGATCCGAGTAGTTAGAAAATTCAATCAAAAAGTTTTGAACATAGGTTATTCTTTCTCTTTCACTAACACAACTTGAAACAAAAGCAGAAAATAGTTGGGCCTCAAATCTCCCGACCTTACCAAATCTAGTTTCACCCATTAAAAAATAAAAAGCAGAACTTTCTTTAAAAAAGTGCTCAACAAAAAATAGTGTATATTAAAAAGCAATAATTATTTAATCTCAGATTTGCCTCTAATTATATATTTTAATTTTAAAACTTCTTCTTAGCAAAAAGATATATCCCCATTAAACCCAAGAAAAAAAGAGCTAAACCTATTATTCCAAGTTGTGATGAAGAAACACTAGCAATAGAGTTTCCCGTAAGAGCACCAGTAGAAACAACACTCGCACCAACCAAGCTCACTAGACCAATAAACCCTGCCAATTTTTCCTGGAGAGTTGTTCTTTTAGAATGTTTTTTCTTTTCCTGTTCAACTCTTCTAACCTCAACATGACAACCAATCTTAGTAAATAAGTGTAAAGCCCGGTCAAAGTCCTCTCCCCTCTCCGCAAGTTTAGCAGCCATATAATCTCTACCTGACTTTTCAGCTAGTTTAGAAGCTTCAGAATAATATCCTCCCTCAACTAAGATATTTATTGCTTTGTCATGTAAACCAAGTTTGTTAAAAATCCGGGAAGAATTTAAAAAATCTCCAGTCTCCAGATAAGAATCTGCTGCAAGATTCAAAAGCCCCTTTTTTTCTAGTTCAACAGGAGATCTCTTTTTTTCTTCTCTTTTCAAATGCTCAAGACCAACAATCATATTTTATTAAGGACAAACTAGATTTTAAATCTTTTTAGAGGATTATCTTTTTCTCCACATAAAAATACCAAAACAACCAACTAAGAAAAAGAGCAAACCAAAAAATTGCATAGGCGAAGAACTAGAAACACCAATTGCTGCAGCAGTCATAGATTGATTATACAAAAAACTTCCAATTGCTCCTCCGAAACCTATAATAGTTAAGGCAATTAGAGGAGAGGATCTTCTAGAAGGCTTATGACCCCCTAAGGAAATACGGTAGTTCTGGGCCATTCGGACTAAGTCCCATTTTGCTCCAGACTCTCTTAGGGTATCTCCCAAGATTCCAAATTGGTAATCTATATGTGTTCGTAGTTGAGATCTAGCGTCCGGGTCTCCTTTAGATTCGTGCAATGCTGCGGAATAATGAGTGCCAGCATCAGCAATATACCCTGAAATAGATTTTTCATCCCTCCGCACAAGGGCGCTCAAAGCAGACCTTACTGCAGCATTTCCAGCTCTTTCTTCTCTAACTGCGGGGATACCATTACCTCTTCTCATAAGAAATGATAAGGTCTCTTATTTATTAACTTTTCTTAAAACCACAAATTTATTAACCCTCTTTAGGCTTGGATTTCTATGTTTGAAAAACTAAGCCAGTCTCTCAAAAAAGCAACAGATAAGATCACAAATGCAATTTTCCTAGATAAAGATCTAGTTGAAGGTATAGTAAAAGATCTTCAAAGATCGCTAATTGAAGCAGATGTAAACATACTATTAGTAAAAAAACTAAGTGATAAAATACGTCAGGAAGCCCTAGATGAAAGAGTAAAAGGCATAGACAAGAAAGAACATCTAATAAAACTCCTACATGAAGAACTTGTAAAAATTCTAGGTAAGTACAAACCCCTTGAGTTACAAACAGGTCAGAATAGAATAATGCTTCTTGGTTTATACGGAGCAGGAAAAACAACAACAATAGCCAAGTTAGGTAATTACTTTGCAAAGAGGGGAAAGAAAGTAGCACTAATCGGACTAGATGTCCACAGACCGGCAGCAAAAGAACAGTTAAAACAACTTGCAGAAAAAAACAAACTAAACTACTTTATTGACGAAAAAGAAACAAATGCACTAAAAACCTGGAAAAGTTTTGAGCCAAAACTTAAAGGTTACGATTTAATCCTAATTGATACTGCGGGAAGACACACCTTAGATGAAGAGTTAGTTAAGGAGATTAAAACACTTGGCAAAGAAATCAAACCAACAGAAACTATTCTAGTAATGCCGGCAGATATAGGACAAGCAGCAAAAAAACAAGCATCTGAATTTCAAGATGCACTAAAAATTTCAGGAGTCATTATCACAAGAATGGATTCAACAGCAAAGGGGGGTGGAGCTCTGACTGCTTGCGCAGAAACAAACGCAGGAGTTTATTTTATAACAACTGGAGAAAAAATAAATGATTTGGAAACATTCAATCCACAAACCTTCTTATCCCGCCTTCTTGGAATGGGAGATTTAGACGCACTTCTAGAGAAAATAAAGTTAGTAACCGATGAGGGCCAGCAGAAAAAAATGCAAGAGAAGTTACAGGGGGGAAAACTGACCCTTGAAGATGTTGTTGAACAAGTAAAATCAATGAATAAAATTGGTGGGTTCGGAAAGATAAAATCAATGATTCCGGGTTTAGGAAATGCAAAGATCTCTGATGAACTACTAGAAGGGCAGCAAGAAAAAATAGCAAAATGGGAGCACATAATCAAGTCAATGACTAAAGAAGAAAGAGAAAACCCCGACGTCTTTAACAAAACACCCTCAAGAATTTCTCGTGTTGCGGCAGGTGCAGGAGTAAATAATTCAGAAATTAAAGCTCTACTAAAGCAATACAAAATACTTAATGATATGATAAAAGAAAGTTCAGGATTAGAAATGGATGAATCAGGAACACTCTCACAAAAGCAGATGATGAAACTTGCGAAGAAATTTGGTAAAGTAAAAAAGATGAGGTTCTAGAAATGAAAAAAGTTATTCTAATCGGTGGGCCACCAACAGTAGGTAAGAGTTATACTGCAAATAAAATTGCCAAAGAATTAAAACTTTCTTGGATTTCAACAGATACTATCCGGGGACAGATGAGAAAGATTGTAAGAAAAGAGGACTATCCAAAACTATTCTTACATGAAAATGCAAATTCAAACATGGCTATAGAATTCTTATCAAAGAAATCTCCAAAAGAGATAGTTCAACACCAAAATGATGAAAGTGAAGAAGTATGGGCTGGAGTTAAAGCACTAATTGAAACAGATTATCCTTGGGACTCATTTATTATAGAAGGCATAGCAATTTTACCTCATTTAATAAAAAATTTAAAAAGTCATAAGGAAGTTAAAGTGCTCTTTTTAGTTGATGAAAATAAAGAACGAATAAGAAAAACTATTTTTACACGAGGTTTGTGGGATGATGCAGACAAATATCCCGATAGCGTTAAAGAAAAAGAAGTAGATTGGGTAGTAGAATTTAATAAATATATAAAAGAAGAAGCAAAAAAGTATAATCTCCCCATAGTAGAAATAAAAGATCAAAAAGGATATCTAAAAGAAGTTAAAAAATTAATAAAATGACTCCAAAAAAGATTCTAGGACGTGGTGCAGAAGCAATAATTTTTCTAGAAAAGGGATTTGTTATAAAAGACAGAATAAAAAAAGCATATAGAATTCCCGAGCTAGACGATCAGATAAGAAAGCTCAGAACACGTGCAGAAGGAAAAAGTTTAGAAAAAGCAGGGAAAGTAATCTCAGTTCCAAAAGTTTTCAAAGCAGATGAAAAAGAAAAAAAGCTAACAATAGAGTTTATCAAAGGAAAAAAACTTTCAGACTCACTTGATTCTTTTTCATTAAAAGAACAAAAAGAGATTTGTAAGAAGATAGGGAATAGTACTGGAAAACTCCATGATTCCGGAATAGTGCACGGAGATCTAACAACAAGTAATATGATTCTAAAAAATAAAAAAGTTTACTTCATTGACTTCGGCTTATCATTTAATAGCCCAAAGTATGAAGATCGGGCAGTAGATTTACATCTTTTAAAGCAAGCGCTAGAAGCCAAACATTTTCAGCACTGGGAAGTTCTGTTCAAAGAAGTAAGTTCAGAGTACAAAAAAGCATCAAAAGAAGCAGAAAAAACACTAGTGCAGTTTAAGGAAGTTGAAAAACGCGGAAGATACAAAGAGCACTAATATTTAGAAAAGTTTCCAAACACAACACCTAAATTAGTAAGTAAAACTTTCAAATCTTCAGTCTTTACTTTAACTGAATGGGTTCTTAGCCCAATATTAAAAGCACTCATCTGATTATCAAATACGCCCTCATCTACAAATATTTGAATCTCCTCTTTATGCCCAAATGGAGGTACACTACCAATTTCACAACCAGTTTTTTCAAAAACTTCTTCAGGAGTAGCCATTCTTATTTTACTTTTACTCCAACTTAAAAATTCCGCAATAATCTTCTGATTAACTTGTCTATCTGCAGGGACATCTGCAATAGCCCACCCATCAGACTGATTGGTAAAAAGAATAGCTTTAACCCCTTGCTTTAATTCAAATCCGCGTTGTTTAGCAGCATCTTCTGAAGTCAAAACAGGCTCATGTACAAGATATTCAACATTAATTTGATTGTCAGAAAATATTTGTTTTATCCGTTCTACTTCTTCTATTCCCATTTTTATAGCCCCACCCGGATTCGAACCGGGGTCACAGCCTCCAAAGGGCTGTATACTTGACCGCTGTACTATGGGGCTCTACGTCTGAAAACTTAGAGTAATTTATAAGGGTTTTGGAGCCCAAAAAGAAGAAAAAAATCTTTACTGAAAAACACTTTCATAGAATATTTCTCTATTAACATCCTGCAGAGTTGGTGTAAATCTAAACAAACCCTTTAAATCAAAACTCTTACACTTTTCACCAAGTAACGAAGCGGCAAGTTTTCTAAATTCCCTACTGCCCTCAGAATATGCTTTGTACTCTGTATATGGCTTATACTGAGATAAAGCCCTAAGCATGTTTATATCATGAGGAATAACTGCTAAAACAGGAACCCCCGAATTCTTTTCTATCTGTCTCAAAGGAATTTCAAATCTTTTGTTATGAACTTTATTCACAATTAATCCAGCAATAGGTGTATCTCTTTGTTTAGCAATATTAACTGCTTTGATGGTCATTTCAAGAGTAGGTAAATCTGGGGTCGTAACAACAAGAAGTTCATCAGCAGCAAGAATAACTGCGAGAGTTTCCTCATTCAGAGAAGGTGAACCATCAATAAGAATAAAATCATAATCATGTTTAATGTAATTAAGTTTATCTCGCAGTTTAAGAGGATTTGTCTTAGATTTATTGAGTATAGATGCCGGCAAAACATCCAGGCCCCCAATATCAGTAATAGCGTCTCTTATGTTAGCTTCTCCACGTAAAACATGGTGCAAAGTTAGTTCAGGATGATGAATATTTAAGTGTAAACCAAGATTGGGCGCAGAAAGATTCCCATCAACAAGCAAAACCTTTCTTCCAAGTTCAGAAATAGCACTACCTAAAGCAACAGAAGTAGAAGTTTTACCAACACCCCCCTTTAAGCTCAAAATTCCTATAGTTTTAGCTACCATTTTCCCCTTTTTACTAAGATGAAAAGTAGAAAATCATTTATAAACATTTCCGAAAGAGCGCCACAGGAAGGTTTAAAAAAGTAGGTTACGATTTTTTAAAATGCCTGAAGAAAAAGAAGAAAAAATAACTGAAGAGAAGCCAACAAAGAAGACTTCTAAGAAACCGACTAAAGCAAAGAAACCAGAAAAGAAGAAGCTTACAGAAGCAGAGTTTGAGAAGAAAGTGCTAGAACTAGCAAAAACCGGACTTACTTCAGAAAAGATTGGAGAAAAACTAAGAAAAGAAGGTATACACACAAAAGAGCACGGGATAAAAATCTCTAAAATTCTTAAAAAAAATAAATTATGGGTGAACCCAGATTTAAAAAACGTTTCTGAAAAACTTGAAAGGATAACTACGCACTACTCAAAAAACAAGCAAGATAAAAGAGCTATGCGTGAAAAAGATAGGTTTTTTTCACACAAAAGAAAGCTAGGCATCTATTATAGCAAGAAAGAATAAGATCATACTTTTAATTAAAAAGAGGTTTTAAATGGAAAATTCTTTAGAGTCACAAATAAAAAACATATCCCAGAAGTTCGTTGATCTAATAAAAGAGAGTGGTAAAGAAATTCTGGTAGTAAGCCACTTTGATACAGATGGGATAAGTTCAGCGGCAATTCTTGTTCAAACACTAAAAAGGCTTGATAAAAAGTTCTCACTTAAAATTCTCAAAGGACTAGAAAAAAACTTTACAAAAACCCTCCCAGAAGACAGAATAATCTTCTTCCTAGATCTAGGCTCAGGGGTTCTAGACGAGCTTGGCCGAGTCTTTAATGATAATATTTTCGTAATAGATCATCACGAAGTCCACCAAAAGATTCCAAAAAATGTTCTAATAATAAATACAGAGTTACACGAGAATAAACAAAAAATTTCTGCTTCGGGATTAACCTACTTATTTTGTAGAGAAATAAATGAAAAAAACAAAGATCTAGCGAAGTTATCTGTTCTGGGTATGATTGGAGACTTACTAGAGAAAGAGATAGATAAGCTAAACCACTCTATACTAGAAGATTCTGAAGTAAAAAGAAAAAGAGGGTTGTTAGTGTATCCTGCAACACGGCCGCTAAACATAACATTAGAGTTTTCATCAAATCCCTTCATACCTGGAGTAACCGGAGATCAAAAAGGAGTTCTTGAATTACTTAGAGATGCAGAACTAACAACAGAAGACGGAAAGTACAAGTCACTCTTAGAGTTAAAAGAAGAGGAAATGGAAAGGTTGGTTACTTCAATAAGCCTAAGGAACCCTTCTATGAAACACGAAGAACTACTCGGAGATATATTCTTAGTAAAAATGTTTAACAAGTTAGAAGATGCAAGAGAGCTAAGTGCAAAGATAAATGCTTGTTCTAGAATGGGTGAGCCTGAAATAGCACTACAAATGTGTCTAGAATCAACAAAAGCGAAAAAGCGCGCAGATGCTATACACATAAAGTATAAACAAGAAATCCTATCTGGAATGCGTTTCGTAGCAGAAACACAAAAAATTTCTGGGGAGGGATTTGTAATAATAAACGCCCAGGATAATATTAAAGAAACAATAGTTGGCACAATTGCAAGCATTATTTCAAACTCATCGACATACTCGAGAGGCACAGCTATTTTTACCATGGCTTACGATCAGGAAAATATACAGAAAATAAAAGTTTCGGCTAGAGCTGTTGGAAGAGAAGGCAAAAATGTTAGACAGATTCTAAGCAAAGTTATAGACCTTACTGGTGGAGAAGTTGGGGGCCACGAATTTGCAGCAGGTTGTGTTATCTCGAGAGAAAAAGAAAATGAATTTATAGACTGCCTAAAAAAGAACTTTGAAATTGAGCTAGTAAAGATTTAAAATCCCCTCGTTTCTAGATATTTTATGACACTACAAGAAGGAGATATTGTCTGGACCACAGTAGATAGAATCATGGGAACAGTAGTTTTCATGAAAATAGACGGAGATGGTGAAGGCACAGTAATAGAAAGCGAAATTGCCCCCGGAAGAGTAAAAAACATCAGAGATTATGTTGTTCCTAAAAAAAGAGTAGTTTGTAAGGTAATAAGAATAAATGGTGACAGAGTAGATTTATCAATGAGGAGGGTTTCTGCAAAAGAACAAAAAGAAGCGAAAGAAGACGAGGAAAAAGAAAGAAATTATAAGAGCATTCTAAGAACAATTCTAAAAGAGAAACTACCCGAGACAGTAAATAAAATAGAATCAGACAAAAGAAAAGTCTCAGAGTTATTAGAAGAAGCTAAAGCAAACCCAAAAATTCTTGAAAAATATCTAACAAAAGAGGAATCTGCAAAAATAGTAGAAATACTCGGTAATCAAAAGCAAAAAAAAGCAGAAGTAAAAAAGGAAATAGCTCTAACAACAATAAAACCTAACGGAATTTCTCTAATAAAAGAAATTTTAAAAGGATTTAATGCCAAATATATTGCAGCAGGAAAGTACCTAATTTCTTCGGAGTCAACAGATCTTAAATCAGCAGATAACCAGTTAAAGAAAAATCTTGAAGAAATTGAATCAAGATCTAAAAAAAGAGATGTTGAATTTAGTATAAAAGAAAAATGAAAGACCTAGGCAAGAAAGCAGAAGGCATAAGAAGGTTAAAAGAAAGGGGCCTATTCACTAGGAGGTTATTATTCTTTACAGAACTCCCTTCAGAAGAAGATTTCAAAAAAAGATTAGGGCAAGAGGGTTTTAAGGACGGCGATCATATAGCAGTAAGATTCTCTTCTCCAAAAGAAGCGATTCATTTACCTAGAAGTGTTTTAATAGAATCTATAGACAGAGCATACAAGTTTCTAAAAGAAAATATGGGGGAAGATTTAGTTGCAATTATTCATGATTTTATTACTCCCGAGTTTAGCGGAGCAATTTTTATGAAAGGAAAAAAGATTTATGTTAATCTTCTTCCGGGAGCGTGGGAATCTCTACATGCCAAGAGCTGTGATCAAATTTTATTCGAGGGGAATTCAGCTACAGCGTGGTTTTCTCCAAATAAAAAAGAGGCGTTGTTTGTAGACGGAGAAAGATTGATAAAAAAAGAGGTTGAAATCCCTAGAGAAAAGTTCTTAGAACTAATTAGTTTTATTTATGATCGAATAAAAAACCTTAATCTAGAGGAAAAAACATTATATGAGTTCATGTTAACTAAAGATAAAGAACTTCAAGTGGTTGAAGCAAAAAGTAAAGACGATTTTGATTTCTCAGAATTTGGGGGAAAAGAAGAGGTTCATGAAGTATCAACACCTGGAGATATAGAAAAGTGGAATAATAAACAAGAAATATTACTCTCTGTTCCTTTAGATAGACATGACGACTTAGTACTTCATCAATTAATAGAGAAAATCAAGCCACACAAAGACAAGGTATATGTTAGATATGGTATCTGCTCACACCCCTGCATTGTTCTTAGAGAATTTGGGATAAAAACAATCCCCTATAATGAAGATATCGAAGTTTTAGAGGTAGACTTAAATGATAGTAGTTGATCTAGAAATGTCTGGTACGGACCCAGAAAAATGTGGAATAGTCGAAATAGGTGCAGTAGAACTGGAAAGCCCTAAAAACATCTTTTCTCAAGAAGCTAAACTAGAAAAAGAAGAAATAATATACAATGATCCAACCTGTCAAAAAACCGTGCTAGAAGTATTAAATAAAACAGAAGAAGAACTAAGAAAACCCAAAAGACAAACACAAAAAGAATTGTTGGTAAATTTCTTTGAATGGATAAGTAAAACCCCGGATAAAGTATTCGTCTGTCAGAACTATTTGGACATCTTATTTATAAGGCTTAAGTGCAAGAAGTACTCTCTAGCTCCCCCGCCAGTGATGTTCATAGACATAGGTTCGGTGGCTCAGACAAAGTATTACGCCCTCTATAAAAAGCCTCTAATAAATGCTGAAGGGTTTAATGATATGACTTTAAAGAAGGTTTCAGAATTTTGTGGGATGTTAGATGAAAGGAAAAGTCACACGGCCTTAGAAGATGTTAAGTTTGAAGCAGAATTAATATCAAGATTATTAAATGGAAAAAATCTGTTTAAAGAGTATAAACAGTTTAAAATTCCCCCACACCTTTTGAAATGAAATTAAAGATTCCTTTTTTTAAACAAAGGACTGGTTTCTATTGTGGTCCAGCCTCGCTAGAAATGGTTCTTGCATTCTTTAAGAAATACAAAACACAAAAGGAATTAGCAAAAGAAGCCAGAACAAAAAAAGATGGAACAACTCATGAAGAAATGATTAAAGTTGCGAGAAGGGAAGGTTTCTACTGCTATGTTCATAATAATTCAACTATTGAAGAAATAAAACATTTTATCAAACAAGGACTTCCAGTCATAATTAATTATAAAGAGCCCTCCTCAGAAGAAGGACATTATGCAGTAATCTCCGGATATAAAAAAAGCAGACTGATCTTAAATGACCCTTGGAATGGAAATAATTTCAAAATAAAGGAAAAAGAATTCTTAAGGAGATGGCATGACTATCATAAAAAACACGAATACAAAAATTGGATTTTAGTGCTCTCTAGGAAGAATTTAAATCTCGGTAAGTTATTTCTCCCTACGAAATGAAACTTCGCAAATGCCCAAAATGTAAAGAATACTCTTTAAAAGAAAATTGTAAAAAATGTAAATTACCAACAGAAGACGCGCATTACAAATTTATAAAATTAAGAGACGAAGCAGAGATTCATCCACGAGATTAGGAGGTAAGCTTTTTTTGAATTAAGTTATTTTTTCTCTCTAATTTTTTCTTTTCAGCTTCAAAGTCAGAAGTTGTTTTAAGGTTGCTAGGCAATTCCAAAACTCCGTACGCTCCGTCGTAACCAGGCTTAACATACAGCTTTCCATCCCTATTAAGTATAATCAATTCAACTAATCTATCATTAAATCCTTCTTTAGATAATTCTTCTTTAGAAATATGTAACAAAACATTAAATTCGTTTTCAAACTTTTCGATAAACCTATTATAAACTTCCCAAGTTTTATTAGAAGCTAAAGGACTTCCCAAATCAAGAGCGATAAGTTCATGTAGGGGAAGAAGTTTGAAAAAAGGTTTTCTATTAGGGTAATTTTCAATTTTTTGACTAGTCAAATCTACAACCCTATTCGCAACACCAATAGTCATCATCTTACCGCAAATAGGACAAATACCTTTCAGTTTCTGAGTCTCTTCCGGAGAAGCTGAAAAACCGTGATCTTTATGGCCTGAAAAATGGTAGATACCATAAGAGGGATCCGTTTCCACAGTTCCAATAAAGTCATTCTCCCTAATTTGTCTTATTAACTCCGAGTAAGAATCAAGTTTCTTAAAAATAGTTGCCTCCCGGCCCATTCTCCACGGCCAAAAAGAGTGCGAATCTGAAAAACTAATAATTGATTTAGTATTTAATTCAGAAATGGCCCAGTTCATTTCTGGGTCAGACGACATTCCAGTCTCTATTGCATGAATATTTTTTATCTGCTCGCCAAATGCTTCTTTTAGAGAATCAAACCCGCTCTTGCTTCCAAAAACTCCAAAATAAGGGGTCCAGACATGTGCGGGGATTACTTCTATTTCAGGAGAGATAGAAAACATTTCTCGAGTAAATTCTTCACAAGAAATCTTGAAGATAGGCCTACCGTCATAATCACGTCTCCCCTTCGTATCAAGATAACTGTTTATCTTGTCGACCACTTCAAAAGAAGGAGCTAAAAGAACAAGGTGAATTCTTCTTCCTCTCCCTTGAGTATACATTAAACTAATCTCACCAGAAAGAATAAATCTGAAACCAGTCTTTGAAGTTAAAATTCCTCTCTCTTCTTTAAGATTCTGTTTTAATTCATCCAACCAAACAGGATGTGTAAAATCACTAGTACCAAGAAGATCAAGGCCTTTCATTCTACCATACTTTTCCATTTTGTCTAAAGTAATATCTTTGCTACAAGCCCTTGAAAATCTAGAATGAAGATGTAAGTCTGCAATTACTCCTTCTTCTTTATAGTCTACCATAAAAAAAAGAGATCTAGCCTATTAAAAAACATTCCTGTACTTTTCTTTACAGAAGAATTTAAAAACTACCTTCAAGGGTTTTATATATGACTACAGAAAAAACACTTGTTTTGATTAAACCAGATGCAGTATTAAGAGGATTAGTTGGAGAGATTATTCAAAGATTTGAACGTGTTGGGATGAAGATCTCTGCAATTAAAATGATTAAAGCTCCACGAAAGATTTTAGAGAAGCATTATTACAAAGATGAAAAGTGGTTAAGAGAGAAAGGGGAGCTATACAAAAAAAAGTTAAACCTTCCCGAAAATACAGATCCAATTCCCGTAGGACAAAGCATTGTCGAGGGCTTAATCAAAGATATGCAATTTTCTCCTATAATAGCTATGGTTCTTGAAGGGCATAATGCAGTTCATACAGTAAAAAGGTTGAATGGACCGACAAACATTGATCAAGCACAACCTGGAACAATAAGAGGAGATTACTCTCACGACACATTTGGTTTAGCAAACAAGTCAAACAGACCAAACATAACAATTATTCATGCAACAGACAATCCAGCTGTGGCTCAAAATGAAATTGATTTCTGGTTCTCTCCAGATGAAATCCACGAGTACAAAAAACCAGAAGAAGATGTTCACTATCGAAGAATAGACTAAACGCCCCCACGAGGAATTGAACCTCGACCTTCTCGACCGCAACGAGAAATTCTATCCGTTAAACTATAAGGGCATTAATTTAGCTAAGAAAAAATACTTATTAATCTATCGGAGAATAAAATTATTCCTCGTCAACAACTCCACCGTCTGTAACCCAAAAGACACATTCGTTATCTGGCAAATTTGGAGAGTCTATTAATTTCGCAACTCTACTTCCCGCTTTTCCTCTTCGTAGATACATTCTATAAGTTGAAGCGTGGCCAACAATATTTCCCCCAATAGCTGTTGTTGGATCCCCAAACATCATTGCAGGATTCGCCATAACTTGATTTGTAACGTAAACAGCGAGATTATGTGTTTCTGCTAACTTCATTAAATCGTGCAGATATCTATTCAGTTTCTGTTGCCTATCTGCAAGTTGGCCTCTTCCAGCAAATTCTGCCCTAAAATGAGCAGTCAAAGAGTCGATGATAACCATTTTAATTGGTTCTCCATTTTTAATCATCTCAGCAACTTTCTCCAAGAGTAAAATTTGGTGATCAGAGTTAAATGCCCTAGCAACTAAGATATTTTTTAAAACAGTCTCGGGATTCAAACCAAGTTTGTCTGCAATCTGTTTTATTCTTTGTGGTCTAAAAGTTCCTTCAGTATCAATAAAAACAGTTTTTCCGTTTGCCCCCCCTTTTTCTATAGGCAATTGAACATTAACAGCTAGTGTAAGTCCTAGCTGAGTTTTACCACTTCCAAAAGCGCCATAGGCTTCTGTAATTGCCCGAGACTCAACACCTCTTCCCCCCAGGAGATCATTCAAAGATTTGCTTCCAGTAGTAACATAAGTGACGTTCTGTCTTTTTTTAGCAAACTCCATTCCATCTGTAAAACCAAGATCAAGTAAATTTCTAGCAGCTTGTATAGCTTTTCTTGCAACAGCAGCGCCAACACCCGCAATATCCCCAAGAGTTGTCGGAGACATAACAGCAAGAGACATTAAATCATAAATTCCTGCAGATTCTAATTTAGCTGCAACGGCTGGACCAATTCCCGGAAGATCTGTTAAAGAAGGCTCTTCTTTTACTTCATCATCTACCTTCTTTCTTTTCTTCTTAGAATCATCATCAATAGCCTCTTTTATCTCCTCAATATCCTTCTTAGCCATTATATACAAAAATAGAGGCTGTTTATAAACATTATTTGCATTTTGAAACATGTGTTCAAAATTGTATTATCACTCAAAAAGAAAAAATTAAGCAAGACTAGCAAACTTTATCCCTATAAAGATAACATCTAAAATAAGGAAGAAAAAGAATAAAGATGTTTCAAAATGGCCCCCCGCTTCAATCTTCCCACTAACTTTTTTCTTAAATGGCCAGAAAGGAGCAATTCCTTGCACAGTAAAACAGTCAGCAAAGAGATGAAAGCTATAACCAACAAAAAAAGCGAAGGCTATTTGTGGGATAAACAAGGAAAAAAGGATAGTGATCAGTAATAAGAAAGTAAAACTATGAAGAAATCCTCTATGTTTTGTAAAAAAATTTATTAGTCTAGAAAGTTTTTTTCTACCGATTACAGAAAGAGGAGTATCAATATCTGGAAGAATAGTAGCAAATAAAACAATGCAAGCAAAAAGTATTGCATGAGAAGAATAACTAATAAAAGCTAAAATAACTAAAAGACCAATCGCGAGATGTGTTCGAACTAACATCTAATAGGAATGAAAAGATAGTTTAAATTATTTCCTTCTAAACAGATTACTAAACCAGGTAGAAATACTCTGTACTAAAGATCTTTTCTGAACAGAAGATGTTTGTGGAGAGGCTTGTGAATTAATTCCTTCAGATCCAGAAGAACTTCTTCCCCCACTACTTGCAGCACCTTCTCCTTGTTGAGACTCCGGACCTTCTCTCCCTGTACCTTGTCGTTCTTGTTGTTGGGGCGCAGGTGATCCGCCTCCACCGCCACCAAGAGGATTAACACAAGCAGCATCAAGAAGATAAACATTAGCATAAACTTCGCCACCATGATATTCCACATTAGCAGAATAAGTATTGCTATTCGTTTTATCCCAAATTACCTTTGTAGCTAGAGGGGTTTTCATATAAGTTTCCCATACTTTCGATCCAGAACTTGTTTCCTGGAAAGTAGAAGCAGTATTAACAGAGCTAACCGTAACCTCATGCGCTCCATTTATTCCACCAGTACCATCAATAGTCATATTAAAGATTTCACGATCAAGACTTCCGTATTTATCAGCTTCGCCAAACTTGAGTAAAGCCCCACCAGTAGAGGGATAAGGAGGTAAAGATAATTTGAGTCCATCTTTGGTATAAAAAGTATTGAAAGAACCACCCGAATTGATTATAGCGGTAACCCATCTGTCTGTAGAATTGTAACCAATATACACAACAGTTAAAGTGATGCTCCCAACATTACAAGTTTGCCCCGCATAAAGTCCCTCACAAAGTGTAACACTCTCTCCGCCAATTGGTGGAACAGTAACCAAACTAGCCTCATTTCTCCCAGCATCAATATTTGCGGTTATTCCTACAAATCTTAAATAGTAAGATTCAGCATCTCTTCCATTATTCCAGGAGGCTACAAATCCTCGATCATAATTATCTCCAAACTTAAGACCATAATAAGTAAGAGTTTGTGTATCAGAGGTAGCCAGTCGTTCTGTAGATGATTTTCCAGAGCCCAAGATAGAACCCGAAGATGGATCTATATATAGAAAAGGAATTAGATATTCATTATCGTCCTTAAGAATTGTGTTAATCGAAGCGTAATCACCAGTTGATTCTATCTTAGTCATTTCTCGGTCAGGGATTGTAACATCTGCCATAGATAACTTAATTGATCCAAAACCCGGCATGATTAATTCTGATGCTGGAGCTAAAAATAATTTATCCGATGATTTCCACTCAAGAGTTATCCATCTAAGGTTTCCTGTTGCAACTAAAAAGCTAGAACTTAAATCGGAGATGATTTGGTCATTGAACTTAACATTACCGGCATAAGGATATAACTCAAAAACATCTCCAGTAAGAACATCGCTTAAAACCAACTTGTCAGTTGCTGCACTAGTAACTAAATATTTTTTGCCCAAGATTTCTATATCAGTTCCAGGCATCTTAGCTAAAGAAGGATAGTCAGTAAAACTTAAGGTATAATTAAGTATATTCTGATTTGCACTAATTTTGAATCCTAAAACTGGAACATTATTATTAAAGTCTGGGTCCCTAAAGTGAGAGAAAGGTGCAGTTCCCTGCTGAATACTCTGGAGGTAGAAAAAAGATTGGGAATCGCTATCTACATAATTTTGAGATGCTAAAATTCTAGGCATAGAAGAGTCATTAATAGGCTTCAACCACACACTCCTAAGATTTTCTCGAAGATTTAATTTTTTGTCTGGACTTTCAAACTTAAAAGAATCGTCACATTGATTATTTGATTGAACTAAGGCACCATCTATACACGAAGCGTTATATTCTATATATCCGTAATACTCCCCCTGGCAAACAAATTCTCTAAGATGATCTCCTTCCGGAACAACAAGTCCAGAGTCATCATAACAAAAATCAGTATAATCATTTCTTGCAGAGTCCAAGACCCTTCCCTTTATGTAAGGTTTGTCTCCACCATCAGAATCTGTACAATTAGAACCAATACAAAAGCCATTTTGACAACCAGAAGAACAGGAATGACAATATCCTCCTCCGCTAAATGCAGCACATCTTGAAGAAGGAGTTCCGGGATTCTCACATCGATAGTTAGTAGTATTACCACAAGCAGAACCATTTTGACAGAATATTAAAGTTTGTGGAGGACAACCGGCATCATCATAACAAGTGATTGTTTGATTTGGAGGCTGTTCTACGCAAGCGCCACTTCTACAAGTATGTTGACAAGTGTACTGTCTAGTGGCAGGTCTAGAACCGTTACAAAAATTTTCAGTCAAAACATTTAGTGCGACTCCACACATATCAGAGTAACTTTTTCCCCCGTATACAACTGTACCAAAGGTAAAGGGTTTGTCTCCACCATCAGAATCTGTACAAGAAAAAACCCCCGGAGTAATGCTTGTTGAATTAGTTGAAGGTCTAACAATAGTTGTATTTGGTTTTGTTGTGGTAGAAACTGTGGGTTTTACAGTAACAGTAGTTGTAGTAGATGTAGGATAATAAGTAGATGTTGTTGAAGAGGCAGAAGTATTGCTCTTAAGAGTGGTGGAACCGGCCGTTACTGAAGATGCTGGACTAATACTTATTACGTGTCCAGTTAAACCAGAATAAAGATCCGAAAAAAGTCCTGCACTTACAAAAGATAAAACTAAGATAAATACTAAAGAACCACAAACAATCCCCTTATTCACCATCTTTTATAACAAATCTAAATAAAACTAGTTTAAAAATATTCTTATTCTACTTGTCTAATTTTTTTAGGAGAGCGTCTAGGTCAACATCATCTATACTTTCTATAGAAAATTCAGGATTATTGAAGTAAGAATTCATTTTAACATTTCCCGTAAAAATAAGCTCTTTGCCTAAAAGATTCTGTCTTTGTTGAGATAATAATTCTAAGTTTTCGAAATCAGTTAAGCCAAGTTTAGGAAGCACATCATTAAATGCAACAGACCTAATTGTACCAGACCCGTCGTCTAAGATAACATTCATCAAAGCTCTTTTTTCTGGAGAGACTTTCCCGTGTTCAACGCAGAAAAATCCTTCAACATTTTGTGAAGCCTTCTTTTTGCACTCAGGACAAACATAAAAAAATTTAGGTTCAAAAACCTGAACAATAAATGCACGCACCTTTGCGCTATCCCCAATATTCAAAGAACCCACTGTTTTATCTCTAGAAACTTTTTCTTTTACTAAGTTAGAGAAAATTTCGCTACTAGGTTTAAACTCAGAAAAGCTACCAAGATGTACCTCTCCCATTCGCATACTCCCATTAACTATTTCTACAACACTTCCTTCAGAAAGAGTCCCGCTTTCAATAAGGCCAATATGATTAGTATCCCAAAGAACAACTTTTATATTAGAAGTATCATCGGCAATAATTATATTTGCAACCCTTCCTTCCTCTCCTTTCTTTGTTGTGAAATTTCTAATAGGGAAAAGCTTGATTATCTGGCCAGTAATGTTTACCTTCTTTAAGCCAGGAACAAGTTCATCAATTTTAAATTTTTCATTATCAAAATTTATCCCAAGTTCCGCAGCAATAACCTGCAAAGCACCTTCTTTGCTGATTAACCCTGAAAGTTTGGCCTGTTTAGCGTTAACTCTTCGATCAATCTCCTCTTTTTCTAAACCAGAAACTCTTGAAACTCTATCCAAAAGTTTCTCATAATTTCCATCCATTAAAGAGCAAAAGAGTTTTCCTTTAAAAGGATTTATGCTTTTTCAAAAGATACAAAACACTTATAAACCAACATTACAAAAACTTACCATGGTTGGAACAGTTTTAATAAAAACAAAAGTAATGCCAGAATCACCCGAGATAAACCTGGAAGAACTAAAAGAAAAAATTTCTAAGGTTATAACCGGGAATCAAGGAAAAAATCCAAGATATGAAGAAGAAGAGGTAGCATTCGGATTGAAAGCTCTAATTACTTACTTCACATTAAAAGAAGATCTTCCTTTAGAACCAATTGAAAATGCAATAAGTGAAGTAGAGGGTGTTAGCTCTATGCAAATGTTAGATATGAGAAGAGCTGTTGAATAAATTTCTACAATAAAGTATATTAATTATCTTTCTTTACAAAAGTTATGACCTTAACACCAGAGCAAGTTAAAAAAGTAAAGGAACAACTTCTAGGGCAGATAGAACAAAATTTTCCTGCTGAGAATAAAGAGTCTGCACGAGAACAGATTTCCGCGATGAATCCTCAAGAACTTGAAGATTTCCTCGTTCAAAATAACTTACTGAACTTTTCAGAAGAAAACGAAACTCCGGAATCAAGATGTATCATGTGTATGGTGGTAGCAGGGAAAGTAAAAGCATACAAAATAGATGAGAACGAAGAAGCAATAGCTACACTAGAAATAAAGCCAATATCCAAGGGGCACTCCCTAGTTATTCCCAAAAAACATATAACAGATGCTAAGGATATCCCAAAGTCAATCTTTGAATTTGCTGAGAAGATTTCAGCGAAACTAGAAAAAATCCTAGAACCAAAACAAATAATGGTTTATACCACGAATGTTCTTGGTCATGAACTAGTAAACATTCTCCCAATTTATAAAACAGAAACCCCAGAGTCAGAAAGAAAAAATCTTCCCCCAGAAGAACTAGAGCAAGTCCAAAAAGAAATAGTTGAGTTTAAGGAAAAGCCTAAAAAAGAAGTTAAAGAAGAAAAGAAAGAAGAGGCAGTTGATTACTCGAAATGGTGGCTTCCACTAAGATTGCCCTAGAAAAAAGAAAAAATAATTTCTAAAATACCTGTAAAGAATAAAATAAAGAAAAGAACAAAACTGATTAGAAAAACTGGTGCAAAGGGTATGCCCTCTTTAATTTTTATTTTTTGATTAGACTTTTTAAGAACTTTAATCTGATCTAAGGTTAAACCTTCCCAAGAAGTTTTCATGATTTTCCTGCCGATCCTAACATCTTTAAGAAGCCAGTCACCTTCCTGAAGTTTATTTGAAGAAATACTCTTGACTAAACAACTTCTTTCTAAAGTCTTAGCATAGATAAAAAGATATGGCATAATAAAAATTAAAAGGCCTAAATAAAAGAATAATTCCGATATAAACCCAAGAACCCCCAGTATAATAGCAAAGAGTAAGAAGAGTAGTATAACTGTTTTGTTTCTTTTAATAGACAAAGAAAAATTCTTTCTAAAATTATTAAAATTTTTACCAACCAAAAAGAAGCTATATACCAATCCGTAAAATGCGCCTATAAATAAGAAGAGGATTAAGAAAAAGACAAAAGAAGTGAGATTACTAGTAAAGCTAGAGAAGATTGGAAGAATAGCCCCCAAAGAAATTAAAAGTTTAGCATCTCCCCCCGCAAAAATGCGTGTGTAATAAAAGATATTCCCCAATACAAAAAATATTCCTAAACCAATTAATCCTTGGAAGAGAAAATTCCAATTAGAAGAAAATAAACTGTAGAAGAACCTGAAGCCAATAGCAAAAATAGCAAGAGAAAAATTAAGCCAGTTTGAAATCTCTCTCGTCTTGGCATCTTGAACCGTCGCGAATATAATCCAGATTAAACCCAAAACAAAAAGGAAGACTATTTCAAACATCTTAAATCAAAGAGAGTATAAGAATTTATAAAATAAACTAATTTTTAATTTCAGTAGATCTATATTTTCCACCACGGTTATAAGGGTGTTTCTTTTTCTCTTTTCTCTTATCTTTAGACTTATTTCTTTTTTCAGCGCAGCAGTAGTCTGACATTATTATTTAGAATTAAAGCTTTACATCTGTGTCAGTACAAGTATACTGACTAGGAGCAGAGGAACTAGGAGAATCTAAGCAGAATATTTTATCTTGAGATTTTTTTCCAGAACATAAATTTTTAGCCACTAAAGGATCTCCCCCAGTAACAGGACAAGCAGGATAGTTACAAAGGTAATTCTTTAGTACGCCCTTATCTAAGTAATAAACCTGAACTTGCTTTCCAACATTTTGGTTATCTGCACAAGCAGCAGTTAGAGCAGCAGGATCTGTACTTGAAACAAACATAAATTCAGGACAGGTTATAGAAGCACAACCCGCAACCGCGTAAGTAGGTCTCTGTTTATTCAAAAAGTCACAAGTAACCTGACTAAGCTTTTCAGTATCTGAAACTAAAGTTCTTTGAGCAGAACAGAAATCATACTGGCTATTTGTACTACATGCAATCTCACAATTTGATACAACATCCTTAACATTATTCTTAGAGAAGTAACTAGAAAATTTATCCCATCCAGCAGAGAAACCAATAATCAAAAAGACCAAGATTACAATTCCCAATATCAAAAGAATAATTGTGCTAATAGGCAAACCTTGACCCCTTTTATTATCCATGAATTACCTAGCCTTCTTTTGTTTAAAAAGCTTTTTATGATGTAAGGTCTATGGGTGATATGGGTACTGAACGTAAAGAACTTCCTTTTCATAAGGAATAACAAAAAACTTATACTCGGTAGAAGTATAGGTTCCAGTAATAACATACTCTTCAGAAGGTTTCTCTACAAAAAAAGATGAAGACTGTAAGTTGAAATTAACCGCCCCAGATTTTTTAAGGAATGAGACCTTTTTATACATAGAATTAACGCTAGCTAAAATATTTTGTTCGTCTAAGGTTTTAGAGTTAATCAAAACAGAATAAAGGAGAAATTTATCTGAGATTAAATCTACGGTTTGTATAACAAAAATCTGGGAGAAAGTTCCCTGAACTTTTTGTTCAGAAGAATAAAAACTAAGAAGTGTTAAAGAGCACACAGCAAGAACCCCTAAAACCAGAAGAGTTATTGGAATATTAGCTTTTTTTGATTTAATCATTTTGAAAAAGCAAAGTCTAACCTCCGATCATTGTTTATTCTTAGAGTATCACAGTAGAAAGTATAGCCGAACCACTGGATATTACAAACGGTAACTGATTCAAAATAAGGATTTTTCAATTGCTCTACTTTATTATTGTTATTATAAGAAATAATGAAGGAGGACTTAGTGTAGATTGATTCTAGATTGTTAACAAAAATTTTAACAGCTAAACTCCCAGTATTCTGATCCAAGTTTCCAAAATTAGCAATCTGAGAGAAAACAAAAGAACCAGACAGAGGAGTAGCTAAATAACTCATAACTTCTTTATTTTTTATTAAATCCCAAGAAAAAGGATTGATAACCTTTCTCGTTTGAGAACCCCCCCACAAGATAGAAGGCGCAAGTATTGATAAAAAAAGAATAACTATAATAATAATTGTTGCGATAAACCATGTAAGGGTATCCCCGATTTGTCCTTTCTTAGAGTTTAGCATTTTTTTCTCCTTTATTTATAGCAACATCCATATTCACAAAGTACTGAGTACCCTCACTGTCAACAGCGTAAACTTTTCTGCTCAGACAGTATGGAAGATTTTTTTGATGTCCATTTTTTTGGAGGTCGCAAAAGTCATTCAGCGAAGGGCTTCCTGTTTGATTGCTAAAAATAACAGATCCAGTAGAAAAATCAGAGACAACAACAGAAACAAAAAACTGACTGTCATTTTCCCACTTAGCATACTTCTCAGTTTCAAAAGTAAGTTTACAATAAGAGAAAAAATCTGGAGCATTAAAAGCATCCATTTTTAGATATAGTTCCGGAATTAAACAGTTAGAAATTTGATAAACAAGGGCGTTTGATTCAACTTCACGTATATCATAAGGTTCACCATAAAAATTAGAAACCATATAGACTATTGCACCTGCGACTATAAAGATAATTGCAAACCAATAAACAGACATTACCTTTTCCATTATTCTTTAGTAGTTATTCGCAAGACTAATTTATTTTCTTCAAGATATTTATCAATATTAATCTGTTTAGCATCTCTAAAAAAGGAGTAATCATATCCCTTACGCCCGGCGATATTAACATTAACAACATTATTTGTAATAGTAACTACATTCTCGATAGGAACTCCGTTACTTTTCGCTTTTGAAAAGGCCTCTTCCATATCAAGCTTAATTAGCATCGGAGTTTTAGAGTAATCAACCAAGAGAGCTATCTGTTTAGAATACTGTTCTTCCATTAAAGCCGGACCAGACATTTTTGAATAAATAAACAATATTAGAATACTCAAAAAAACCAGATTCAGAATAATAAAAATAAGATTTTCGGTAAGAATTTGTCCGTTTTTATCCCTCAATTTCAGCATACAAACAAAAGAAGAAGAATATTAATAAACTTTTAGAAAACAAAGTTAACCTTTAGTAACATCAAAAAGGTCACAAACCCCGGGGGTAGAAGGAATATCTTCTACCGCTATAATTGAAGGATGAACTGGAGAAGACTTTTGAAAACCAAACCATTCTAAGTCAGGATTTATTCCGGTTATTATTGCGTATTTCTTCTTTAAATCCAAGTCAGGGATTGGGTACATTCTACCCTTAGAAGAAAGAGCGTCTTCAACAGTGTTAGTAGAATATAAATAAGAAGCATACGTTTGAGAAGCATCTTTCTTTTCAAGCTCAAGATAAAGAGTTAGGTCATCTTTAGTTATTGAAATCGAGTTGAGAGAGTCTCCAAATTTAATAATAGAACAAACCGCACAGTGATAAGAATAACTACCCGAAACACTATTCTGAACATACTTAACATTTCCCTCACCAAACATCATCCAACAATCTGAAAGTTCATTAGCAAGAGCGCTAAGTATTTGTTTCCGCTCATCTCCGGGGAGTATTTTAATTGTTTCATCTGCCTTAATATCTGTACAAGCCTCACCGCGAGTTATACAAACGTAATTTGTTTCACAGTTTGGATTTTTACTCACAGGATCTTTTCCTGAGAGGATTACTGATGCCTTGCAGATTTCTCTTTTTGAGTCTTCCTGGAGATTTAAACGAGAGAGAAAAATAATTATTACTGCAAAACTTAAAACCAAAATGATAAGTGCAACTATCTGAGCAGTAGTTAATTCCCCTTTTTGATTTCTTTTAAACATTTTAGATTATTGAAAGAGCTTTTAATAAACTGTATAAACCAAATAAAGCAATCATAAAAAATACAACCCAGATTATATATTTTATGAACTCATCAAAATTCATTTTTTAGAAACCCCCACAAAAGTTGGATCAGAGTAATCCATCTGTAAATAAGTTGGGGAAGATTTTAGTTCCTCAAACAGATTATACAAAAAGACTTTCTCTTTATTTTCAGTACAAGACCACTTCGGACATTCTTCTAAAAGATTATCCTGGACATCTGTCCTAAAAATAGGGATAATATTTCCTAGGAGGTCTTTTATTCCAAGACTATAAGAAGTTCTACAAATACAAACACAACTTGCCCAACCAACATTAGAGCAACTAGTTGGAAGAGGCCCACCTTCAGCCCAAGCAACAAGATAGAATTTATTCAGAGATCCAGAAGTTGGATTAAAAACATCGAAAGTTTCGTGCTTTAAAGAAACTGCTTCATTAAACTTAGAGAGAGTTGACTTTGCCATTTCTGCTTCTCTATTTGTAGTATAACTATTATAAATACCGAGAAGGAGGGAGACCAAGAAAATTATGCAAATTACTGCAATAACTATCTTTAAAGTTTCTTCAGAAAGTAAATTTCCTCTCTTATTGTTCAACATGTTAAATCAAACTTAAAAAGAATTTACTAACATTTCCTGAAGGCAGACCTTTAATGAAATCTATATAATAGTTTTTAAAGAGAAAACTTACACCAATAACAACCAGTACAACAACAAGTATAGCTAGAATCGTTTTAACAAGTTGGCTGACAGTTAATTCACTCATGCTAATGCCCCCCAGATTTAAATAAATTTTTAATCATATCTATAGCCGCAATTCCACGGTCCTTACTCAAAGCAATCCCAATAACTAAAATAGTCAAGACTACAAGAGCAATAATAATCCACGGAAGATAATCCATAACAATCCCTCTTTTCCTCATGTAGTTAGTTAAGAAAAAGAATTAATAAATTTAACTTAAGAACCAAAACCCGTAAGGACAACGGAGGTTAGTACAAATAAGGCGATTGTTGCAAAGAAAGCAACAATAAAGTAAAGAGCAACTCCTGCCTGTAAATTTTTACCTGTTTTGTTTACTTTTTCTAATTTATCCTCTCCAGAGTCTACAGCAACAAGGGTATCAGTTAAAATAAAGATTATTTCAATTAGGTAGATACCAACTATAATCTGCAAAAAGTATGGTGGGATCATAGACTCCATCTTAAAAATATCTAAGATAGAACTTAAATTCCCTAAACCACTTGCGCCACTTGAGTCAAGTTGAGAAAGATTTAGCTTTCCAAGTATTGCGGTGATCATAGCTGCAAGACCAACAACAACTCCCGAAAGGAGCGGGGCTAAGAAAGTCATATTGCTCTTCATATCAGAAACAATTTCTGCGAGCATATCTCTAAGTCTAGCGCTTATCTTCTGAATATTTTTAACATACTCTGAAATGCTCATTAAAGAAATAGCCGCAACATCTAATCCTTTTTTAGAAGATTCTATAAGAACCCTCATACTTGTCGCGATTAGTTCTGAAGGATAGTAAATTATTGCGCCGCGATTAGGATCAAAGATAGCTTTCTCTACACTCATACCCAACTGACGGATATTGTAATTGACTCTTCTAAAAAAATCCTCGGTCTTCAGACCCTTAGTAGACTCTGCAACATTTGCGAAGACTAACTCAGGAGGAACACCATTACCAATTCTGTTTCCTAACTGGAATAAAGAGCTATTAAATTCAGCTTCTAATTCTTTTGTTTTCTCCCTCTCAACAATCAATTCTTTTGTTTTCCATCTATACGAAAGAGCAAAAAACAAACCCAGCCCAAGAGGAACAAACATTCCCATCAGAACAGAACCTATACCAAAAGGACCAGCATAACTTCCATTAGCTAATTTAATGAAACCAAAAAGTTTCTCAGCACCCAAAGATTCCATTCCAGTTATGTCTCCTAATGATGGGTCATAAGGTTGTCCTGCGGAAGATAATCCTAACCAATGAGGTAGTGGGGTATAACCCATTAACAAGGGGAGAAACCCTATAATTAACAAAGGAAGACAGATTAAGAAAGCTTTCAGATAAGGTTTATTATCTTTATATTTGTAATAAAGAGGATTTTTTTCTAAAAGCGAGGACTCTCCATACCCCCCAGGTCTCAGGCTCATGACTTTATCTGTTAAGAAGAAAACAAAAAAAGGAATCAGTAAATTAAATCCAACAAAAACAATAACCCAATTAATCATTCCCCCCAGCATTGCAGAAGCAAGAGGAAGCAAAGCAAGCCCCAGTGTTGGAAGGACAACCCCCAGCATGTAAACATTTGTAAGTGGACTTCGAACATTATGAGTAAACTTAAGCATTTTATCATAAACACCATCTAAAACAACCTGCAAAGATTTTTCTAGGGTAGTAATTCTACGACCGTTATCTGGCTCAAACAAACTACTCTCGATTAAATGAAATGCCTCTATAAACTCTGAAGAATAATCTCTCCAAGTTTCAAGATAGTTATCAAGACTATCCTTGATAGTAGAAAATTTTCCAATTTCAACATTGTAGAAAACTTTTTTGAAATCTAAAGAAAGGGGATACTGTAAATGTTGTGAAGCAAAAGCAATCGCTTTCTCTAAATTAGGTGTATGCCTCATATAAACAACAATGTAAAGAATTGCTGGAACCATCTGAGAACTTGCTTTAAGTCTCCATTTATTTGCAAGTCTTCGCGGATATTCATTCACAAAGTAAAATAAAAATAAAGAAAAGATTAAGATAAGGAAGAAGAGTAAAAAAGGAAAAGCAGATATTAAATTTCCCAAAAAATCTCCAGTCAGGTTACTTGCTTGAATTATTGCAATCGCTAAACAAATCAAGGTTCCTACAAAGAAGACTCCAATGAAACTCATAACACCAAGGGTCAGAGCTTGCCAGGGTTCTAAATCAATATGGGCTATCTCTAAATTTTTCTTGACTTTATCTTCATCTTTTGCAGAAACTTTTAATTTTATAACACTCCCTAAACTTCTCCCCCATCTTTCGTAACGAGAGAGTTCTGGAGCCATTTCTTCTTTGAATGTTGTATATTCTCTACTCCAGCCAGAAGAGCTACTAACTGCGTCTGTTTTTATCTGGCCTTCAATCTTAGCCCCATACTTGTTAAGAATATCCCTCACCTCTGGTTTTTTTTCATCACTAGACATAATAAATCACCACTGATATCTACGATAAAATAAGAACTTTTGATTAATAAACCTTCTTTTTTAGAATTACTTTATCTTAAAGGTTGCACTTACTCTTGCGCTAACATCCTGGTCAGAAGGAGTTAAATTAGAAACAGCATCTTTAGCAACAGTTGCTTCAGCAGTCATTGCTCCCCCCATATTAGTATAAAGATTTCTTGGGGCATAATAATACTCATCAACAGAAACAGAAACTAACTTCCCAACCTGCTTTCCGAATCCTTCTGCAAGGGCCTGGGCTTTATTCTGAGCATCATCAGAAGCAAGTTTTATCGCTTGAGACTTATACTCTGATTGTTTTGTAGGACTCAACTCAAAGTTAATGGAGTTTATCTGTGCGCCAGCAGCTACTCCAGAATCTATTGCTTCACTAACTTTGTCAAAATTTTCTGAAGGTAATTCTAATTGAAGTGTATGCGTAGCTTTAAATCCATTTTTAGTGCTCTTTCCGTTTATCCACTCGATATTTTCATATATACTAAAAGACTGTGTTTGTAATTTATCAGAAGAAATTCCAACTTTATCCAGCTCTGCTTTCAATTTATCAAAAACCAAGTCATTCTTATCTTTTGCATCTTGACTAGTTGTTCCTTGAGTCTCGATACTATAATAGATTGTGATTAAGTCGGGAACAGCCTTAACAACCCCCGAACCCTGAACATTAACCGTATCAGAATAATTCTGGGGAGCAAATTGATTAAATGCGAAATATCCCAGAATAGCTACGATTAAAATCGTTGCACAAATTAACAAGGTAATCTTCACGCCTTTTTCCATAGGTAGTAAAATAAGGCTAGGTTTTTAATTATTTCTACAGTTTTCTCTTTTTAACTTCTTGATTTAACCACTTCTGCCATTCAGGAAAGACCCTTTCCCCGGTAGGTAAACCTATGTCTTCCATTACACTCTCAGAAATTTGATGGAAAGCGTTATTTGACAAAGCATTAAATTCAGACTCAAGTATTTTTTCATTTCCAAGCTTCTTAGAGATATCTACAATCTCTTTTTTTATTTTTGCCCTTAGAAGAATGTTATCATAAACCGCATCCCAGTTTCCAGCCCAACCTTTAACATTAGAAGCTATATCTTTTACAATTTCAGAGTCTCCATTAATCAAATCGTCTGTTGGTTCTAGCTCATCTTTCTCAACATTATATTTTACGAGGTCGACAAAACCCTGTTCTGCTACAGGATCTTCTTTCCAGTGTTTCCTGATCTCAGATATTTGCAAAAGTCTTCTCATAAATTTCAATCCGTCAGGGGTTTTAATTGGATTTGCAACAGCAATAATATCTGTCGCTTTGAAACTTGTAGCTGGAACATTGAGATCATTTACAACTCTGTCAAAAACACCATACGGGCTTGCACCGTGAATCGTACCTGCAACAACATTTGCTAGGGCACCAACCCTCATGGCCTCGTAAAGCGCTTTTGCTTCCTCACTTCTTACTTCACCAATAATTAAAGAGGAATCACCTAAACGCAAGCTTGTTCTGATCCCATCCTCTGCAGAAACCTCATTTGAAGTTTTAACCATGGCAGATCTAACTTTCATCCTAACAATATTATAATTTAACTTCCTCAAGCTCTCAACAGGCAATTCTGGAGTATCCTCAATAACAACCATCCTATACTTCGGGATAATTTCTAACATCAAACTTCCCAGAAGGGAAGTTTTACCCGAAGACCTCGTACCAGCAACAAGCAAAGTTCTAGACCCGTCAATTAAAAAACTAAAGAGCCCTGCCCCGAACGGGTTCAACATTTTATTTTTAATAAAAAGAGGTAAAGTCCACGGATCCTCCCTATGTCTTCTGACTGCATAAGAAAGACCATCCATCGAAAGAGGTCTCTGGATAATTGCTATTCTTGCTCTCAAAGTTCCTATTTCTAGTTGAGTATCTAAGATTGGATTCGCTTCATCAAGCGGCCTTCCAGAGATCATTCTAAATTTAGCTGCCCAAGAATCAGTATCTTCCTGACTAGGAAGAATATTTGTTGTACACTCCCCATAATCGCCGTGTCTTAAAAAAATATTTGTCTGAGGAATGGGGGCATTCAAATAAATATCCTGTAATTTTTTGTCTTGAAGAAGAACCTCAACAACACCAAAGCCAATAGTATGTCTAACTAAAATAGTCGCAAGCTTATTTAGTCCAGCATAATCAAGATCAATGTTTTTCGTCTGAGCTAAGTCTTGAAGGAGATCTTTAGAGATATTAAAAAAAACTTGCCTAGTCCTCTCGGTGTCAGTAAACTCCTCTGCCTTGGGTTGATGCTCCATCAAAACAACTCGGGCCAAGTTTAGTAACAAGGTATAATCCTCCTCAAGAGTATTTTCTGGAGGCGTAAGATGATAAATATATTTAGATTCGCTCTTCTTCTTCAAAATAGTTACTAAAGATTCATCAAAACTTTCTTGAGCAATTTTATACTGGTCAATAATCTCAGAATCATCTGGCAAGTCTAAAACAAGACGAGTAAAAGTAAAGTTAGGTATTGTATCTGCTTTGAAAATTTTATCATAAATTTCTCTACTCCCCCGTTTGTAATCTCCAAGATACTGGAAAAGGTCACGAAGGATTTTAGTAGACTCCATTAGCTCAAAAGTCTTCATTAACAAATGCAAGTAACCAACCTCATCTACCTTCCTTTTTTCAGGAAGTTTATCAATAAAGATTCTTTCTTCAATAAGAAGTTTTTTCAAATCATGATATGCTGCTACGGGGTCCTGCTTTAAGAGGAAAAGAAAAGAAAAGACATCATTATACCTTCTAGCAAAATCCTCATCACTTGTTGCAAATAAAGACTGCCTAGAAAGAATTTTTTCCTGTTTAATTAAATAAACATAAATTTGAGCAAGCTCAATGAGATAGTTTGTTTCTTGTTTGTCATAATTATAATTTTTCTGTTGCACAAAGACAATTCTTGAAACATTTGGATTCTCTATAAGAGCATCCACAGTTTTAGCCATAACATCAGCAGATTCTGCTATGTTTGGAACAAATGAAGCCCCCAGGTAATTAACATATAAAATATCTTCCCCCCCTTCCCTTTCAACCTGATGGGCATAAAGTGGAGACCCCTCTTTAAATTCCATGGCTCTTCAAAGTGAAATAAGTTTAAAATCCTTTATATGTTTAAGAATATTGCAAACAAATTTAAACTACTTTGGATTTGTTTATTCATGGCTGAAGAGGTGGTGTATCAAGATCAGGGAGTAGCAGATTTAACATATAAAGTTAGAGATTTAGAAGAAAAACAAAGAATTCTAAAGGATAGGCTTTTACTTATAGGTCAAAATTTAGTTGAGTTAAAAGAAGAAACAACCACAAAAAACCTAGAAATAAAAAAAGAACTAGAGGAAATAAAACAAGTGATAGAAAGGACAAAATCTTTCTTGGAATCCGCTTCCGATGAATTTACAAAATTTGCAAGAAAAGAAGATCTAGAAATACTTCAAAAACAAGCCAAACTCTTCCAACCGCTAGAATTTGTAAGAAAAAAAGATTTAAAAGAAATGATGGGCTCTAAATAATAAGAAAAGATGGGAATAATTGATCAGATTCAACAAATGAAATCTCAGGGAATTCCAGATGATCAAATCGTGGAAAATTTAAAACAGCAGGGGGTTTCTCCAAAAGAAATAAATGATGCCCTCAATCAAGCTCAGATAAAAAACGCCGTAATGGGGGATCAACAAATGCAGAATCAAAATTACCCCCCAGAGTATCCTCAACAAGACCCCTATGCCGGACAGCAACAATACTATCAAGAAGGAGCTTACCCTCAACAGTACACAAGTGATCCTTACTCACAACAGCAAATGCCTGTTTCTAGCGGAATTGATGCTAATACAGTTATGGAAATAGCAGAAAAAGTTTTTGAAGAAAAAATTAAAAAAATAGAAAAACAGGTTTCAGAATTTTCTGAATTTAAAACACTCTCACAAACAAAACTAGATAATCTCTCTGAAAGATTAAAAAGGATGGAATCTCTGATGGACCAACTTCAAATAAAAATACTTGAAAAGATATCCTCATACGGACAAAATTTAGAAGAGATAAAAGGTGAAATGTCTATGATGGAAGATTCCTTCCAAAAAATGACTAACCCTCTTTTAGATAAATCAAATTCTTCTCAGGAGAGATCACCCAAATCATTTGCTAGGCAAGATCAAACAGTAGAATCAAGTCTACAATCTCCAGGAGAAACAAGTTCAGCAGTAGATGAAATTTTAAGAAGAAGTCTTAACAAGAAAAAATAATTCTAAATTTAATGAGCTGGCGCTCCACCATAATTAAGAGTCCTTGCTAGAGGTGAAGAAGTATCGATACGATGGCCTTCGGCGTCTGGCCTTCTCGCCATTATTGCTATCAAGATAATAACAAAGACAAGGAGCAATAATCCAGCATTACCCAAAAGATCTATTTCCTGTCCCCATCCTAGAGCTCCAAAACCCTTTAGAACAACAAATGCAAAAGCAACAATCCCCATAACCAACCAGATCCAATTAGTATTTCTTCCAATAAAAAGACCCATCATAATTACTCCTACAAGAACAACTGCAATACCTATTCCAAACCTAGGAAATAGTTCTGCAAAAAATTGTGAAACAAAACCAAATTGAAGAGAAATTAAACCAACAGCAAGGCCAATTATCGCACTTACAGATCTATTCTCTTCTCCAAAAAGATTTAGCTTAATTAAAATACCGAAGACAAATGCGAAGATTATTAAGAAAGGAAGTATATACGCAAATAGTCCGTACTGTTCCCACTGAGCTAATAAATCTCCGAAACTAACATTTTGTATTGGACCTATAGATACCAACGTCACCAACTTTTCTAACATCTTGAAGTTATAATGAAAGAATTATTTAAATATGTTTCTAACCCTTAACTTTTGACCCTGTCCAAAGTACAACTGCAAGAGCAATTGCGATTATCAAAACAAAAACCGCATTGGTCCAGAAACCGCCACTCCAGCCACTATCAAATAGGAAGTTGAAAGTATCCGAAACACCCTGCCACTGAATTCCCGCAGCCCATAAAGTTGCAATAATTACAGCAATAATAGCAACAACCACAATTGCGACTTTAACACTACTTTTTTCAGGAATTTTTATTTCTCCCTGGAAAGCAAATCCGATCAGTACGTATAACACAAAGATAACAATTACCGCGACAGTTAAGAATAGGATAAGATTTGTAGTCATTCCCCTCTGATAAGCTGCACCAACAAAGATTAAACCAATGACAAATGAAACTAAAGCATTAATTTGTTTCTTATCTCCAAGAACTTTTGTTTTCTCTAAAACTGCGAAGACAACAAAAAACATTAAGAGAAAAGGAAGTACAAACTGAGAGAATATCCAATGTTGTAGAATTGTCTCTTGCGCCATCTTCTTTATTAATAATAAAAGAGAGAAACTAATTTAAATATGTTTCGAATTAATGGGGTTAAGGAAGTAAGTAGTTATTAGGTACAAAATTATTCTTTCGCATCCAAGGAAATATACTCAAGATTAAATTTATCGGAATGTAACACCCACAGAGATCAAGGAATAATCCTTTCGTTTTAGAATGTGTATATTTGACAAATAAATTTTCAAATACTCTAAGAAAAAATACTCCACGTCTTTTTAAGGTTAAAAATTAAAGGTAAATTAAAATTCTGCTTCTTCAACGCCCATCTCAGCTCCGCCGCTTGGTAAAGCGCCTCGGCTTATAATGAAAACATCTGTGATAGCCTTAACAAAGTGATGAGGGATTATTACTCCTCTCGCACCGCTAATCATAGGAGACATTCCGCCAGTCACCCTGATTCTCCAGCCATCAATTCTGTTCTCGTGAAGGTTACATTCTTCAACCTCTCCGAAGAATTCTCCAGAATCGGTGTATACCTTTTTTCTCAAAACCTCACTTATTCTTCTAACTTTCATGGTATAAAAACAACTAAACTTATTTAAATACTTTTCCATTCACTACAATAACCTTTATAAAAAATACTTTCGAGGATATATTATGTTCAATCAAAAAGAAGTTGGAGTAGTAATATTAGTAACAATAATTCTAGCACTAATAATAAGCTCCGTACAAACTTGGGATAAATTTTTGTATCTCCTTCCAGTAGTATTCTTAGTAATTGCAGTAAATGTTATCGCAAAAAAAGTTGCAAGTTTTTATTTAGACTCTGAAGTAGAAATAAAGCTGTGGGAAATTGAAAGATACGGATTTAAATCGCACCATAGATTCAACAAAGCAATTCCGGCAGGAGTAATCATGCCAATACTTCTGAAGGTTCTTTCATTTGGATATCTAAATTGGTTAGCCGTCACTAGTTTTGATGTAAAACCAAAAACATACCGGGCTGCAAAGAGATTTGGTTTATACTCTTTTTCAGAGGTAAGTGAATTTCATATAGGAATAATCGCTGCCGCAGGAGTAGTTGCGAATTTATTTTTTGCTATTGTTGCTTACCTACTAAATATCCCAGATTTTGCTAGAATAAGCATATTCTACACATTCTTTAATATGATTCCAATATCAGACCTAGACGGAAATAAAATCTTCTTTGGAAGTTTGATTTTATGGGCTTTCTTAGCTTCCCTAGTTGTAATTGGAATGTTCTTTGCTTTATTTGTGATTTAAGATGAAACAGAAAAATAAGAAAAAACAAGAATCTTTTTTCAAAAAAAAGAAAGTTATCTCAGTATTTGCAATTATCTCGCTAGTTGCAGGGGTTGGATTTCTGAATAAAACAATGACTGGAAATGCGGTTTTAAACCAATCAGCAAGTATACAGTTTACCCCTTTAATTGGTATAGCACTAATAATCTGCTCCGGAATTCTAAGTGCATATATTATATTCAGGAGGTAAGTTTTCTCATGGAAGAAATTTTTACTAAGATAAAACCTAGAGAATACCAGGAAAAAATATTTTTAACCTGTCTAGAGAGAAATACATTAATTGTTCTACCCACCGGTTTAGGAAAAACTTTGATTGCATTAATGGTAACGGTTCAAAGAATGAAAGATTTTCCGGGGAAAAAGGTAGTTTTTCTCGCACCAACAAGACCTTTAGCTGAACAACACTTAAATTACTTCAAAAAAAATCTTCCAGAATTATTTGCATCAATGGAACTTTTCACCGGAAAGGTAAACCCCCCAGAAAGAAGAAAAATTTGGCAAACTGCAGATATAATTTTTTCAACACCCCAATGCGTTGCTAATGATCTAAAGAATAGATTGTACAATCTTAATGACGTTTGTCTTCTAATAGAAGATGAAGCACATAGATGTGTTAAGAATTATGATTATACTTACATTGCAGCTAGCTATAAACAGCAAGCCCCAACAGGAATCCAAAGAATAATAGGAATGACTGCCTCTCCTGGAAGCGAAGCTCAAAAAATAAAAGAAATTTGTAAAAATCTTTCAATAGAAGAAGTAGAATTAAGAAGCAGAATAAGCCCAGATGTTAAAGGATACTTACAAGAACTAGAATTTGAAAAAATAATTGTTGATTTTCCAGAAGATTTTAATAAAATTAGATTAGCTCTCCAGAAAATAATCGATAACTATATAGAAGAATTAAGAGCGAGAAATGTTCTTTTTGGGGCAGTAAACAAAATAAAATTAATAGAATTACAAAGAAGCATGATGGCTTCAATTTCTAGAGGAAATCAAAATTTCGGGTATTTTTCAGCAGTAAGTGCGTGTTCGCAAGCAATAAAACTCCAACACGCGCTAGAGTTATTAGAAACTCAAACACTAGACGGAGTTAATAAGTATCTAAAAGGTTTATTTGACCAGGCATCAAAGAAAAAATCTAAGGGAGTAGTAAAATTAGTGGCGAGTACAGAATTTAATTTTATATTCGAAGGAGTAACCGAACTGATAGCCAAAGGGAGAGAACACCCCAAAGTAGAACAAATATTAGAGATTGTTAAAAGAGAGAAACAGGAGAATAAAAACGTAAAACTAATAGTCTTTACCCAATTTAGAGAAACTGCGGGGCATTTATCAAAAAAGATAAATGAAATTTCTGGGGTAACTTCTAAAGTGTTTATCGGTCAAGCAAAAAAATCAAATTCAAAGGGGGAACAAACTGGCCTGAGTCAAAAAGAACAAAAAAATATAATAGAAGACTTTTCTAATGGAAAAATAAATGTTATCTGCGCAACATCTATTGCAGAGGAAGGGTTGGACATCCCAGAAGTAAACGCAGTTATTTTTTATGAAACAATTCCCTCGGCAATAAGAGCGATTCAAAGAACAGGACGTACAGCTAGATTAAAAAAAGGTAAATTAATCTTGTTAATAACAAAAAAAACAAGAGACGAATCAAATTATTATGTATCAAGAAGTCGAGAAAAGAAAATGACTTCTGCAATTGAAACTGTAAAAAAAGATTTAATAAACAACTCTAGGGGGTTATCTGAAAAAAATCCCCAAAAGAAATTATTTTAGAAAATGACAGAAAAGAAGAAAGAAGAAGTATTTGATATATTTTCCAGAAAAAATCCCCTAATCAAAGAAGAAAGTAAAATAAAAATAATCATAGACCATCGAGAAAAAAATTCTCTAGTTATTCAAGAATTAGTTAAAATGGGTTTTGAAATAGAGTACCAACAAATGAAAGTCGGAGATTATCTAGTTAAAGATGTTATAATAGAAAGAAAGACTGTTAGGGATTTTCTCTCATCCATGCTAAATAGAAGATTGGTTCAACAATTACAAGAGCTACAACAGTATCCAAACAAACTTCTTTTAATAGAAGGGATAAACAAAGAAGAATTGTATAGCGAAAAAAAAGAAGGCATTAATCCAAATGCGATTAGAGGTTTTCTTATTTCAATTTTACTTAAGTTTAAAATTCCAATTATTTTTACAAAAGACTACGAAGATACCGCAAAGTTTATTTCAGTTATAGCAAAGAAGAAACAGAGATCAGAACTCCCGTTAAATGTAAAGAAAAAAGTATTTAATAAAAAAGAGCAGATGCAGTATATCTTAGAGTCTTTTCCCGGAATAGGCCCAGCAACAGCAAAAAAACTTCTTGAAAAGCACAGGACCCTTAAAAAAATATTTAGCCTTTCTAAAGAAAAACTTGAAAAAGACCTTGGGAAAAAAGCAGGAACATTTGGAATTATCAAAGAAGAGTATTAAATAAACTCGGCCAAAGCTTTTGCAGAAAGCTTAACTGTCTTATGTTCTGTGTCTTTTTTCTCGTTTACTTCCACTATATCAACACCCTTAAGATTTTTCATTTTACTAATCCTGCTAAGAATGTACAAAAATTCTCTAGAGGTTAGTCCTCCAGGTTCTAAATACCCTGTAGCTGGAGCAAAAACAGGATCAACAACATCTATATCAAGACTAAGGTATAACTCTTTTTTATCTGCAAACTCCATGATTAACTCACAAGTTTCCTCGAGATTCTCTTGGAGTTGATTCATAGTTATAACCCGAATTTTTTTTTCTTTAATTACCCTTAATTCTTCCTTGTCCGAATTTCTAATCCCAACTAAAAGAATATTTGGGGGGGAAATAAGTTTTTTATCAAGTAAACCCCTAAGCCACTCTTCATGTGTCGGAAAATCCTCGGCATTCTTTACCGGAGGCATTAAATCTGGATGAGCATCAAAAACAATCAAACAAGGCTCTTTTTTTATTGACTTACAATAAGAAACAAAGCCTTTTACAAGGTTATAAGAAATAGAGTGATCACCCCCAAGAAAAATAACCTTCTCCTGGTTTTGAAAAGCTTCTAGACTATTTCTATAAACTAACTCACTAGTAATCTCTAGATTAGAATTATCGAGATGTATCTCTTCCAGATCAAGTTTGCTAAATTCTATCTCTTTCTGGGCACTATTGCTAAAAATTTCATCTTTAAGACAAGATAAGATAACATTACCAGCTCTTTCACATCCGCTTGTTTTTCCTAAACCGTTTATTCCAGGAACTTTAATTATTTGCATAATTTAAATAGAAAAAAAGTATTTTTAAAGCTAATAGTTGACTCGCCCCAAATGAATAGTAGCGTTCTTTAGAGCAGGTAACTTATTTTTATATATTGAAAAAATAACGAAGTTTCTTCCAAGAGATGAGGTATAGACGGGGGGAGTTATATCGCTCCGAAGAGTATAAGAAGGAATAGCTGAAGGATTATAAGTAGAAACAGGTAATTCTATAAAAACGATCTTAAACATTTCCTGGTTGATAAAAGAATTCTTCAATCCAACTTTCTTTCCATTAATATTCATACTAACAAGGTTATTGGAGATAGCGTCCATAGAGAGATCTATACCCTCATAGGTTAATTTCTCAGACTCGTAAAGTTTACAAACATTTGCGATACATCTAGATACATTCAAATCTAAAACCTTAGCTACTTGCGTATTTATTTTAAGTGGAACATTCTGGGCCGGGGTTTTACAAGTGTTTAAGCAAAGATTATAGTTTTTAGAAGTACAGATTTTTTTAGAGAATCCCTCTAAAGAGGAAGGACAAGCGTTAAGTGTGCAGGTTTTAACACAATCCCCCAGTATATCTGCCTTATCAACAACGGCATTTCCACTAATCTTCCCCCAAGCACCAGTTAGCCACGAAGCAGAAACCATAGAAAATGAAAGTAAAACTACTAAAATAAGAATAGAAGATAAAACCACCTTTTTCATACTAACCAAAGGAGAAGACTATTTATAAATTTTTATCTATTTAGGGACAAGAGCTAGAAAACTGTATTTTTTCAAAGCCAAAGAGGCTATTTTTTTTATATCATTAAGCTTAACAGCCCGTATATTTTTTTCAAAATCGTAAAAATCTTTAGCATTACCATTTAACTCATATGTAAGAAGATTTGTCATTTGGCTCTGGGAGTCTTCCATTGAAATCTGATAAGTCCCAATAACCTGCTCCTTAACATGTTCCAAATCCTCAATAGAAAGCGTATTTGCAACTTTTTTTATTTCTTCAAGAATCAAACTCTTGACAACAGAAACATTCTCTTTAGTAGTTCCTACGTAGATCATGTTGTATGCAAACTCCAAATTGATATTTGCTTGTCCAGAAACAACATAAGCTAAATTCCTCTTTTCCCGAATTTCATTAAAAAGTCTAGAAGACTGCCCTTCACAAAGCAAGGAATTAAGAAGATATGCCGCATAAGACAGTTTAGAATTAGCTAAAGGAACATGATAAGCTAAAACTAAGTTAGCCTGATCTATCCCTTTACGGTATTCAATCTTAGAATAATTCTTTTCTACAATTTTAATCTTTTTTACTTTTTTCTTTGATTTAGTAAAATGTTTTTCAGCAAATCTTACCACTTTATCAAAAGAGGTATTTCCAACAACAAGAAAAATTAAGTTATCTGAGGTATAAGAATCATTAAATCTAGAAAGTATTTGCGACCTAGTTATAGAATTCATTGTTTTTTCTGTCCCAATAAGGTTTAGTCCTACTGGACTCTCATAAAGAAATTGATGGATCTTGTCTAGAACATAAACTCTTGGTGTATCTTTTCTCATTTTCATTTCTTCAAAAATGATCTTTCTCTCTTTTTCGATCTCTTCCGGGTCAAAAAGAGGGTTCTGTATCATCTCTTCTAGTATGTTTAAGGCTAGATCAAAATGTTTTGAAGGGATTTTACAATAGAAAGCAGTGACATTTTCAGAAGTGAAACCATTAAGATCTCCCCCATTACGTTCTATTTCACTTACAATTTCCATACGTGTTCTTTTCTTAGTACCCTTATACATCATATGCTCAATAAAATGAGATATTCCTTTTTCCTCTGCAGATTCAAATAGCCCGCCAGATTTAACAGCAAATGTGAAACTAACCACCGGAAGATCTCTTTTTTCTAGAATAACAGTCACACCATTTTTCAAAACCTTTCTATAAAACTTCACACTCTTTAACATAGGTTAAATAATTTTTCTTAGTATAAAAATCTGTGCAAATTTATCTAGTTGGGAAAGCACTTCCACCAGAAGGCCTAGACTGCCAAGTTTGAGATGCTTTAGCGGCGTTCCTCTTTTTGACTATTCTTATTATAAGAATAGCTCCAACAATAATAAGAATGACCAATACTCCAATTAGAACCCAAATTAGAATAGCCCCAAGTTTAGAAGGTTCAGTAGTAGTAGTTGGCTCTGCAGGGGGTTCTTCATTAGTTGTAGTCATAATACAAAGGGTTTTATCATAAGTTTTACAGTTAGAAGAACAACTTAACTCACCAGAATCAAAACCCTGAGTTTTACATGTTGCATCATTAAGAAGAGCGCCATCACAGACCTCGCCAGAGTCAATTTTTCCATTTCCACAAGTATCAGTAGTAGACCCAACAATTAGAGACCAAGAACGACTTATCGAATTAAGTCCGTCAGAAACCCAGATTACAATGGTATACGCCCCAGAAGAAGAGGAGGAAAAATTAAAAGAAGAGCCATAACCAGTCTTTAGATTGGAAGAATTTCCAGACTTAGTAGCAGTCCAAGTTAGTTGCAAAGGATCCCCATCTAGATCAGAAGCATTGATAGAGTAAAATTCTGGCTCATTCACATCTACATTGGTTATATTTTCTATAGGAGAGTAAGAGTTAATTGTGGGGTTATGATTACTAGCGCTTATAGTAAGATACAACACCCCTTGGAGGGGAGCATTAAAACCGTCACTTGCGTTTATGCTAAGATTCCTCTGCCCTATGAAATTTGAAGGAGAACCACTTAAGTTAAGAGTATGGTTGTTTATTACCTGCAGAGTAATATTCTCTGCACCACTCCAATTGTAAAAAACATAACCCCCATCAGGATCATAAAAAAAGTTATTCAGATCTATAACCGTACTCTGGCCTAAAGCCCACTGAACAGTTGAATTTGCTTGGATTGGAGGAAAATTAAAGGGTTGGACCGTTACCTTAAGAGCTTTCATCTCAACAGAAGAACTTCCGTTAGAGGTTGCATTAAAAGTAATATTTGTAATACCATTCCAATAAGCAACTTTTGTAGTTAGATCTATAGAGGTTCTAGATAAAAAATTTACATTTAAATCAGGAGATACCGCAGAGTAAACGATACTACTTTTATCATTAATGAGCTTTCCACCGACTATAAGAGTAAAATAATTATCAAAAGTAGGATAAACCGAAAAGGAAAGATTGCCATTTTCAACAAAAACCCTTTCACCAATCATACCGCCGTTATAAATGAGTGTAGCATTTGACTTAGCAATATAAAACGCTCTTTCGGTAGAATTTATTGTCGTTGAAGAAAGTTTACCAACACATTTCATTTGGTAAATTCCATCAGGGTAAATAACATTAGGGGTAACCTCTCCGCCTTGCCCATAAGTACCCCAAGAAGTATCCCCAAATCCAGATTTTTTACCAGAAGCAAAAGAATAAACTTTAACCGTAGAATTAGAATAAGAGGGAGTACTATTTTTTGCAAGCATAACTAAAGCCCCATTAAGAGTAGTATAAACTTGCATTTCAACAAGGGGAGTTGAAGAATTTGTAGAACAAGCAAAGACTACATGTGAAGAGTTAAATACATAGTTTGAAGGTGGAAAAGAAACCCAAGCGCTATACCCACTATAACTTGGGGCAGAATTACACTTCCCATTAACACAACCATTTGAGCAAGGAGTGCTCTCGGGTAAAGCAACTCCCCCCGTAGGAGATTCACAACTATACTGCAAGACATTATTTCCGTTAGTAGAACATTCGTCATAAACAACACAAGTCCCAGAAGGAGAATCGCAAGGAACCTGATAAGGCACAGAACCAAAACCCCACTTATAAGTGCTATAAGTTATATTCCCTTTTACAAGAGGGTCATCACTAGGATCAGTATCGCTGCAAAAACTAGTAGGTACAATAATAAAATCTCCTCCTTGTGCTACTTGAGCTTCCGCCCCACTTTTAGGAGTACAAGAACCCGCATGGGTTTGCGCTCCGGTAACACAAAGACCAGAACAATCATAAGTCTGATTTTTAACGACTGTTCCACTACAGTAATATTCTATTAATTTATTCCCTGAAATGCAAGCATCTGTTTTAGAACCAGAAGAAACAGCATGGCCTGTAATTAAAGGAGTCTGTATCGTTCGTTGAACAACAACACCTTGTTGAGTATTAATTTTGGTATTCAAATTAAGAGTATTCCCCTTAACATTTAAATTTGCTCCAACTTTTTTAGTAATTTGTTTAATTCCAAATAATCCCCCAATAAAATTTCTAATCTTATCTGCAGTAGTAAGGGGGACCGTTTCTTCTACATTTGGCCCGCCAACAACTAACTGATCTTTATCAACAACGAGAGTATCGTCGACATTAGCGGTAAGCTGCCCAACTTCGCCAGGATTTAAGGTTTGGCCCCCAACATTAACGGTATTGGTTGCATCTTGTATATTTCCTACTTGACCGACCGCAGTATTAACTGCAGGGCCAGAGCTATAACCAAATGTTGTTGTCCCGCCGTGAGTTGGATCATTTCCACCATCAGTTTCAGTACATGTGGCAGCGATCATTACTGCATTACCCGTAATACTATGCCCAGTCATTCCAGAATATAAATCAGAAAATATTCCCGCAGATAAGAGAGAAAAAGTTAAAACTAAAACCAAAGAAAATCCAATTAAAAGTGAAACCTCTTTTCTAACCATTAGATAATAATAGCTAAAACCATTTATAAATTTACTTATATTTGTTTTCAATTATAAGGTATCTCTCTCCACCAAGCTCAAAATCATCCACGAGATTAAAATTTTCATTAATGAAATCTAAAATCCATTTTCGGCTAACAAAAAACTTCTTTCTAGAAACAAGACTTCGTGTTGCAAAACTTAAAACAAGACGAGTACAAAAAGGAACAATCTCTTTCAAAAGCTTCTTAGAATAATCTCTGTCGAGCATTTCTAGAGAGTCTATCACCTTAAAAAGAAAAATAATTCTTGGTTTCTTTTGTTTTTGAATCAGGTTGGAAAGCTCGGAAAGATCAAACAAACTCATCTTAATTGCAGAAGCTGAATTAATTTTCTTAATACTAAAATAAGAATTCATCAGAGCATCTAACTGCCCAACACCCTCAACTGCAAGGTACTTTATTTTCTTCTCTTTAGGGAAAAAGTTAAAAGATAGCCCATTAATTCCTGCACCCAAATCTATTATAGAAATCTCTTTTTCATTAATTCCTTGAAAAATTTTAGTGTAAACCTCTTCATAAAAGGGAAATCTTTCTTTTGTAGAAAGATGTTTCTTAAGAATCCATTCTTCATCTCTTTTATTTAAGTGATTTAAAGAGAAAGTTTTATTGCTAGCAAAAACAGAAAAAGTTTTTCTAAGTAAATCCCGAGTTAATTTAATTTTTTCCTCGTCACTTGTTTGTCTCCTTTCAAACTTAGAAAAAGCTAGTTCTACATCCTTTTCAGGAAGTTGTGAAAATTCAGACTTTTGGGTAATTTTAGATATTATTTCAGATTTATCCATCTTACTCCGAAGCGTGATTCATTTTTACATCTCTAAAACCAAGGCCCGTTTCTTCAACAACTTGATTTTTTACAGAGATTCTTTTTTTGTTCAACTCACGAATAGCTATAGCCCTTCTTCCAACTTCTTCCAAACCTAACTCATTTTCTTTACCACGCCTAACATCAGATTCTAAATCCCAGATCTTTCCATTTATTTCATGTAAGGTTTTAATCCAGGCAGGATCTATTTTAACACCCTTAGATTCAAATTCTTCCAAAGCTTTTTCATACTCAGACATTTCTAATTTTAAATGAGGCTCGCCGATTCTTTCAATTTTCAATTTAAGGATACTCATTCTATCAAGAATCTCGGGTAAAGGCATTTCCATGAAATAACAAAAGTTATAAGTGTTTTAAACTTAATTGTATTATGTGTCCAGTTAATGTTTCACCAGAATACGCCCATGCCGAAAAAGAGCACTTAGAAGCAAAAACAGTAGAAGATAAAATAAAGACCCTTGAAAGACTAATTTCTGTAGCACCATCACATAAAGGAGCTGAGAATCTTCGGGCACAGTTAAAAACAAGGTATAAAACACTTATTGAAAAATTAGAAAAAAAGAAGAAAGCCGCAAAAGCCTCCAGCAAACCTGGAATAAAAAAAGAAGATATGCAAGCAATCCTAGTTGGTTTTGAAAATTCTGGAAAGTCAACACTTCTTTCAACTATAACAAGTACACAAATTAGTTACATAAAAAATCAGCCTGTAATAAGAATGATGTCTTACCTAGACTCTCAAATACAAATCATAGAAAACCCTTCAATAGATTCCGAAAGTTACGACAAGGGGTTAACGAATGGGGCAGATACAGTATTAATTACTGTAGAAAAAGTAGAAGATATCGAGAAAATTTTTTCTAAAATAGTTATGGCTGAAGGCGAAAGAATAGTTATCTTAACAAAAACAGATTTGCTTACTGAAGAAGAGAAGAGAAAAGTATCCTCTAAACTACAAAGCAAAAAATACAACTTTATTTTAGTTTCTTCTTATACCGGAGAGGGAATTCGGGACCTCAAAAAAAAATTATTTGAAACATTTAAGATAATAAGGATTTACACCAAAGAACCGGGAAAAGAAAAGTCACAAAAGCCGATTATCATGAAGCCCGGGTCTACTGTAAAAGATGTTGCAGAAAAAATAGCAAAAGGTTTTTCTAGTAAGGTAGTTGAAACAAAAATTTGGGGCCCTAGTAGCAAATTTGGGGGACAAAAAGTCGGGCTAAAACATAAACTTCTGAACCTAGATATTGTAGAATTTAAGACTAAATAGTTAAAAAAATCTTTTTATCTTCTCAAAGATTAATTCCAAAACTTTTATTGCAGAAGATCTTCTTCTCCAATCACTAAAAGAGAATGGCTGTGAGTGGGTAAGAGTTTCTTCAAAGTGATCTTTAAGGGCAAGAGAAATGTCTTTATTACGGCCAAGAAGATTTATTTCGAAATTATGAATAAGGCTTCTATAATCTAAATTGCTAGATCCAAGAATAAAAAAAGAACCATCCACTATGAGAAGTTTAGAGTGAAGCATACCGGGTTTGTAATAGTAGATCTGAGCACCAACATTATTCAAAAAGCCGAGATACCTATTTCTAAGAACATCTACAATTCTCCAATTAGATCTATACGGGAGAATAATTTTAATCTTAACTTTTCTTTTCACAGCATTCAAAAAAGCCCTTCTTATCCTAAAAGAAGGAATAAAATAAGGGGTCTCTATCAAAATTTCTTTCTTAGCTTTCTTGATAAGATGGACATACTTCTCCTCAGTATATCTTTTCAGGTCGGAGGGGATATCCTGAATTATCTCAAACTCTTCGTGAATAAACCTGAAAACTTTTTTAAGAGTAATCTGACCGTAGTTTCTCCACGTACTATTAAACGCTCTGACAAAATCAAAAGTTATATCTCCCTCAAGTCTTAAAACAAGTTCCCGCCAGTCAATAAAATCTTTAGTAATATTTATAGAACCGATATAGGATATTTTATTATCTATTAAAAGTAATTTCCTATGATCTCGTTCATGATTTTTGCTCACAATTCTCCAAGTATACTGAATTTCTCTAAAAAATCTGACTTCCCCCCCTACTTTAGTAAGTTCTCTAAAAAATCTTTCATCAACCCACGAGCCATAAGAGTCCAAGAGTATTTTTATCTTAACACCTTCTCTAGCTTTTTTCGTCAGAGCTTCTCTAAATTCTCGGCCAACTTCATCATTTCGATATATATAATTCTCCAAGAAAATAAATTTCTTAGCCCCTCGAATATCTTCTAGCATCCGTCGGTAAATCTTAATAGGGTTTGAGAGAACCTCAAAGTTTTTAGCCACCATAGATAAAGCAATAGAAAAGGATATTAAAATTTATCACTTAGTTATTTTTAGGATAAGCTTCATCAATTAATTTTCTCTGTTTTTCTAACTTAGAACGAAGGGGGGATATAAATAAAATTATTTCTTCCGCAATACCCTGCTTTAGATCAATCGAAGATAACTTCTTACTAGAAAAGGCTTTTTCAACTTCAAGGTAACTCTTAAATTCTATTTTTCCCCCGTATTTATCCGGGCGATTAATCACAAAGGGCCTATTCTTTTTTTCTAATTCTCTAAAAAGGATATATTTAAGGATTGCAAGTAAACCATTTCCTTCAACGATTCCATCAACACAGTAAGCTTTGTTTATTTTCTGTCTAATCACCTGATCTGAGTCCTCGAAATCTATTTTAGAATTTGGCTCAGAAGAGCTCATTTTTCCAGATTCGCTTAAACCCGGAATTAGTGGATTCATAAGATGAATCCTTTTCTCATAACCAACTGCAGGTAAAAATTCTCTCGCAAACATAAAAATCTTTCTCTGATCAACCCCCCCAAATTGAGCATCAACTTTAAGGTATACTTCATCAAGTGCTTGGAGTATAGGATACAAAAGTCCGCTCATCTTAGGGTTTTCAAGTTGTTTAACAACTTCCGCCCCTGCTTTTTGTGTATCTTTTGTGGTAGCCAAGGCAGACATTTTGTAAACATCTAAAGTATACTTTTCAGAAAGCTGGAAATCTGTACCTTTCACAAATTTAAGCTTAGTTAAAGGAACCCCTGCAGAAGAAAGCATTTCTTTGATGAGAAATTCGTAATATTTTGTCCTCTTGTCTAATAAGTCCCAGGAAGTTTTCATATTATCAAGATATGCGTGAATGTTGGCAAAAAGAATGGTAACATCACAACCTGCTTCTAAAAAATCAGCAATCTTATACATCGGAACAAAATATCCCAGGTGGGGTTTTCCAGTTGGGGCAGTACCCCAGTATATAGAAAAACTTTTTTGTGACTTCAATTTTTTGTTTAAATCTTCTAAACCAACAACCTCTTGAAGATTCTTTGTTATAAGACTAGATTTTTCTTCAGTATTCAATTCTTTCTTTACAGGTTTACTCATATTCTAGCCAGCAGAAGGCAATATTAAAATGTTTTGACTCATTCAGCAAGCATAACCCTATTTCTACCAGATTCTTTAGCTTTGTAAAGTGCGCTATCCACTCTTTTAATAAAAGATTCTACATTTTCTTCTTGTTTTATTTCTCCAACACCCAAACTAACAGTAACCTGTCTCTTAGCTTTTTCCGGATAAAATGTTTCAACAGCTTGTCTAAAAGTTTCAGCAGTAGTTATAGCTTCTTCTAAACTATTTTCCAAAATAAAAGCAAATTCTTCCCCCCCGTACCTACAAGCCCTAACCTTTCTAAACTCTGTAGAAATAAGTTGACCTAAATTTCTAAGAAGATTATCCCCTTCGACATGTCCGTAAGTGTCGTTATAACTCTTAAAGAAATCCAAATCCAACATAACTAAAAATATTTTATTTCCTTTTTCATACTCAGAATTTATAAGTTCAGTAAAATACCGTTTATTAAAGAGTCCAGTAAGAGCGTCTGTTACAGCTTTCTTGGCTTCCTTATCGTATAATTTATTATATAACTGAGTGATTGTTTGCTCCTTCAAACTTACGGCTTGCTTAAGTTTTAAGTGATCAACCAGAGAAGCAGTTTGATTTGCGATTGTTCCAAGGAGCTTAGAAGAAGAATATGAAAAATTATAATCTCTATTCATGACAACAATACAACCAATACATCCAGTATAAGTCATAAGCGGGGCGCTAATAAAACTTTTTATTCCAAAAAGTGAAGCCACGGTCCCGTATCTTGTTTCTTCTATAAGAAGAGGAGAAGCACTCAAGACAGTGTCATTCGCAATTGTTTGAACTAAATCATAAAAACCCGGTTCAAGAGAGTATACCCCCTCAAAATTCCTCGCACGAAGACCTTCCTGATCTTTTAAAAAAATAAAAACATAATGGGTATTAAACTCACCAATAAGAATTTTTGCGATTTTATTTAGAGTAACATCAATATTCTCAGTAGAGCTAGAAATTTCCTGAATAATTTTGATGATGCGAAGCTCTCTAGAGGTATAAACTAATTTTTTAAGAACATCTTCGTCAGGCATAAAGATCCATCAAAGAAACTCTTTTTAAGCATTGTCAAATTTTAGTATACAGATAGGATTAATCTCTAAAACCACTTCTGTAACCCTTCTTGTTTTTCTATCTCTTTACCAAAAATGCTATCAATAGCTTCTTTAGTTAATTCTACGCTCTGCTTAATATACGGAGAAAGATTATATTTCTTAATTAAATCAAGAGCAGGATCTAAATATTTTCTTATCCCCCCCTCGTGAATTGTGAAAATAATTTTACCCTTACACTTTGGACAAACACCCGAAAGGGGGGGTCTCCTCATAATCTCATTACAATCAACACATCTAAAACCCTGCATTGAAAACTTTCTTAAATTACCCCTCATATCCGAGATAAAATGCCTCTCAATAACAAGTCTTGCAACATCACTCTCAGTAACTGCTCTAATCTTTTCTACAAGTTCCATCTGGTGTTTTAATTTATCCTGCATGGTTGCAAGAGTTTTATAACTAGAACATAGAACACCATCATTAAAATTAGAAGTATCATGAGTAAACCCGAAACCAACGAACGGATTTTTTCCTTCTTTCAAAATCTGCTTAACATTGTAAATCTTTACTTTAGAAGAGTGCTCCCTTGTTTCAGCCAAGCGATACATTTCAAGAGGATAATGTCCATCTTTAATAAACTCGAAATCTAAAATCTGATCATCAACTTCCCCAGCATCAATTTTAGCATTTAAAACAAGAGGGGCGTCTTGAGTTCCACCCCTATGCCCCGGTAGAAATTCTCTAGAAAAATTAAGCAGAACATCTCCTAAAAGCATGATAGCTGCCTCGTCACCATCACAATCTCTCCTCACAGCCGCATGCATAAAGGGGCTTGCAAATAAACCGAGAGTGTTAGAAAATCCTATAAATCTACAAACAACTCCCGCGCAGTTATGGGGGGCCATGCATACCCCAAGATGGCCTATCAAGTCCTCCTTCTTTTTTATGTTATAAAAAGGTTGTAACCCATAGAACTTAACTAAGAGGTCATCAATAAAATCACACACTTTATGAAAAACATCATCAGCCCTTTCATCCGGGGTATCGGTACAACTAGGCAAAAGAACATCATGAGGCATCAATTCCAGAATTTGGTTCTCATCAACTAACTCTTTATCATAAATATCTAAGTCATACCCTAGTTCTCGAAGTTTTTTAACACTAACACCAATTTCCTTAGGTTTAAATGAAACTATAGGTAACTCCGTAGCATCAAATCTAACTGTTCCGTCCTTGTTTACCTGAAGATCATACTTTGCACGAAGGATACCCTTTTCTAAATGTTCAGTAGCGTGAGAATCTGAGGAAGTTCCTCTAATCCCTTTTATTAATGGAGGCAATTCTTCCCGCCTCATATTCAATTTCTTTAAAGCAGTTTGAAGATAATAATTAATATCCAAATTTTGTGAGCAATAGCAGCTACCTTCCTTTTCACATTCCGAAATATTTTTTTCAGAAGATTTTCTTCCAAGTTCATAAAAGTAATATTGTTTTTTTGCTGGAAACCCACAAGTTTCACAAGAAGGAAAAATAGTTTCTTTACTACATTTTTCACAGAAATAAAGAGGGAAATCTCCTTTGACAAAACCCTTCTCACACGCCGTATTCAAACTCCTTAATTTTCCACCCTCCCAACCCACGGGGAAGAGAGTATTTGGACTACCAGTAAGTTTTCTAAGTTTAGCCTTTTCCGGACGGCCCATCCTAGTTCCGATGAAATCTCCAGATTTGTCCTTAATAAAAAACTTAGAAAAAGAATTAACAACTTCTAAAATAGACTTATCCTCAGTAAAGGCCGCCTCAAACAAATTCTTATCAAAAAGTTCAGAAAGAAAAAAGTCTACTCTGCTAGAAACAAGGTTAAAGTCCAAACCAAGATTAGAAAAAAGAATCTTGGCTGCAGGCTCTCCAACAATAACATGTTCTAAAGAAAGATCGTGTTCAAGTCCTAACAGTTCTAAGGCTCTTTTACCTTCCTTAAATTTTTCTTGCTCTGCTTTATTGAAAGGCAAAATTATTTTTCCAGAAATTCTTGAGTATGAAAGCCAAGAGATAAGATTCAAAAATTGATCCTTAGAAATTTCAGACCAATAAATAATAAATTTAGGGTTCAAAGGAATTTCATATTTCAAACTTATATCTGCGGCCTCTTCTAAACTAACTGAAAAAGGATTAATAATTTTAGAGAACTCCAGGTCCTTCTCTGCCAGGTCTAGGTGCCACCACTCCTCAACATAACCTGGCTTAATTAGCGCGTGATTCCTATTTGCAAGATCGCTAAATGGAAAGAGGATATCCCCTAAGTAAATTATTTCTTCTATGTCTGAATAAACCTTTCTAGCCTCTTCAAGACTTTTCAATTTTCTTACATTTCCATTAAACAATTTTACAATCGGCCCGTCAACAACGTCTGAACTAGTGATAGCACAGCCCTTTGTTGGTTTCTCAATCTTCAATTGTGTTCCAATAGCAATAAAGTCGTCTGTAACTGCCATAGTGGCGGGATGTAACGAAGCAGCAGAAAATCCAGAAGTCCTTCCCCGGCCATACCTAAACCTAAACGCTCCCGAACGAGAAGGGTGTCCAAATACCGGTCTTCCAGCTACGAGATCTTTAATATAAGTAGGGCTAGAATCAGTTTTTCCAGTATCTCTCTTTTTGTGCAATTCAACATAATCCTTCAAAAAATCCCAATCAGTTAACTTAAATCCCTTCTCTCTTACAGAAGTAATATATCTCTGAATTTTTGGGGCTTTCTGCGCTAGACCCTCCCCAATAACAAGGCAAAAACCACCACGAATAAAATTTGTTTCTATTCTGCTAAGATTTTTGTAATTTGAAACTTCTAATTTTTCAGAAGGTTCCCCATTTACTTGTAAAGGAATATTTCTAGCTAAAAAAAGGCACTCTTCTTCCGTCGGCATATACTGCAAGTTAGTAATTCTCTCGTGATAGTCCGCAAGTTCTGTTGCAGTTCTCTTAATTTCTTCTTCAGTAGGGTCATATTTTACAAAACCAAAAACTTCTCTAAGATGGTCTAGTATTACAAGAGAAAACGCTGCACCAGTACCTCCTGCGCTTCTAACCGGGCCAGAGTAGTAAGCGGAAAGGTATTCTTTTCCTTCCCTAGTTTTCATTATTTTAACTTCAGTTAGACCCTCGATAGGGCTAGAAACTACTCCTAGAGTAATATATGCAAAAGCGATTCTTGTTCCCGCATCTATAGCCTGGATCAAGCTATCAAACTTACAAAACTTTTGCTTAGCTACTTCTTCAGCAATCTGCAAACAAATTGCAGGGTCTAATTTCCCCCACTGCTTCTCAAGCTCGGTAATTCTCTCAGCAATACCCGCGCCCATCATCTGGGGATAAATAGTAGAAATTAAACCAACAACTTTCTCCGCCATAGACATAGCTAGAGGAATTTCAACTTTGCTTTTAGGATCTAGATTCTTACTTCTAGCTTCTTCAGCAATAAGATAAACTCTATCAACGTCGGATTTCAAGTTTTTGAAATATTGTTCTGTGTTCATTTTATTGCTCAAAGTCTAAAATTTTAATTGCACCTGTTTTAAGATTCAAAATAGGGACTTTACAAAAATCTGGAATAGCTCCCCTCTTTTCCTGATAAGCAGTCATTGATTCCCAAGAAGACACAGAAATAACTAATATGTTATTGTAATAAGTTATACCCGACTTATGGGTATGTCCCGCAAGAAATATATCCGGCACTGTTCGAATTATATGAGAATCTTTTTCTTGAGGAAAATACTGAGTAGAAGAGTGTGTAGGGCAAAGGTGCCTATTCTTAAGAAGATAAGTCATTACTAACTCCGGAGCATGCGCAGCTTTCTGCTTAATTAGGCTAGGTATATTATCTACGTAATGGAAAAAAGAGAATCCGTGATACGTCAAAGCATTAAATCCAGAAAAACCTTTTTTTGCAGCAAAATTAACTAAGGACGGATTTGTTGTAAAAATTACATTTTTTAAATTATAGAGTGGCCAAGCATACTTTTCACTTATCATTGGTTGAGGTTCCATTAAACGTACTCCGTCGTGATTTCCGCTTGAGATAATAATTTTAATGTCGGGTCTTATTTTTCCCAGAAGTTCTGCGGCTTTTTCAAAATGACTTTCTAAATCCGGAAGGCAAATTTGTTTTTCTTGATTGGGATAATTACCAACACCCGTGATTACGTCCCCAATAACAAAGAGATATTTTATTTTTTGGACCTCGGGCGTATTTGGAACCTTACCATTGAGGTATTCTATAAACTTTAGGAATTGTTCTTCCATAAAAAGTTTACTCCCAATATGCATATCCCCAATAAATACAGCATACTCTTCAACAGGGGATCTTTTCCGTTCAGGAAGTGACGCTTCTGGAAGAATAACCTCATTAACAAAAAAGATCTCTCTGCTTCCAGCGCCCTTAAAACCAACAACACTATCTAAAGCGAGGTCTTCTGCTTTAGCATAAAGCTCTTTTTTGTCTTTGTTTATTAAAACTTTTATTTTCCCAGTAAGATCCTCAACTTCTAACATAAGATTTTTGTTTTTAGTTACTTTTTTGTCTGCAATCAGACCAATTATAGAAATCCCCTGGCGGTCGTTAGAAATTTTATTTATTGAAACAAGGTTAGTAAGCTCTGAATGCTCTTGTAGGATGTTTCTTAATTCAACGAATCTTCCTTTAAAGTACCCAACAAAATCAGAGACCGTTAGTTTTTTGCTAACAGGCTCAAAATTAGACAAAACCCTAACACTAGAAACTTCTTCAGGAGAAGTAGAAACCGCAGTAGAAGAAACTTCCTTACAAATTTCTATACTCAAACCAAGATTGATCCGAAGTTTTTCAAAATCTTGTCTGTATTGGGCTGGAAGAATTTCTAAGATTTGATTTACTTGTTCCCTATTCTCCAAAAGTATATGTTTTGTTAGAATTTTACTTGTTGGATTAGACTCTCTTACCTTCTCAATAATAAGCTTAGCCGACTCAAAGTCTTGGGTTTCACTAAACAGGCTAAGAACTTCTTTATCAACAAGCAAACCTTTCTTTAAGCAGTATGCTAGAACTTCTTTTGTCTCCACTCTTTGTTTTCCTCCAGATATTTAGTTTGTGAAAGTGAAGCTTAAATAATTACTTATAGTCTAGTGAGTCCTCTATAATCCCTTTAACTTTCTCCATTACATTTTTTGATATCGCGAGCTTTATCTCTCTCATTCTTCCCCCACGCCCCTTAGAGATTACATTAACATTAATTATACCCAACATGTCAAATTCCTGAACAATATCAGAAACCCTTCTTTGAGTAAGGACCTCACACTTATTTGACTGACAGAGCTCCTGATAGACATTATAAAGATCTCCAGTAAATATAGGTTCCGATTTAGCAGTTTTAAACCCGTTAGGATCTAAAGTATTCTGGATTACACCAGTTCTCTTCTCAGATAGTTTAATGATGGAGTATAAAACTAGCTGAAACTGTTTGGGTTCTGTTCGTACTATATCTAAAATTTTATCCTTCTCAATCTTAGAGTTAGATTCGTCTATGTGAGAAAGGGAAATTTTTTTAGAATTATCTCTTTCCGCTAATTCCCCAGCCACCCGCAAGAGGTCTAAGGCTCTACGAGCATCCCCATGCTCCCTTGCTGCAAATGCAGCACATTTAGCAATAACCCCTTCCTCAACAACCCCTTCTTTAAATGCTAATTTTGATCTTTTATTCAAAATCTCTTGCAACTGAACAGCGTTATATGGTGGGAAAATAAGCTCTTCTTCAGACAAACTACTTCTAACTCGAGGATCAAGTTCGTCTAAGAAGGTAAGATTATTACTAATACCAACTATACAAATCTGGCTTTTAGATAACTCAGAGTTAAGTCTTGTTAAATTATAAAGGAAGTCACTTGAAATTTTCTTAACAGCCTGATCTATTTCATCAAGGATTAACACAACCAATTGTTTCTTTGAATCAATTAGCTCCAAAAATTTTGTATAAACTGCTTCTGTAGGTAAACCAGTAGTTGGGATTTCTCCCCCTAATTTTTTAATAAGTTCTGCGAGTATTCTATACTCAGTGTCAGCAACTTTCTTAAGTTTACAATTAAGGTACTCTATTTTTAAAACAAAACCAGCATTCTTCTGCATTCTACTTATTAATTCGTCCTTCACATAGAGAATTGACAGGGTTTTCCCAGTACCAGTCTTCCCGTAAAGAAAAAGGTTACTTGGTTTGTCTCCCCTAAGAACTGGCGCTAGAATAGAAGCTATCTGCCTTATTTGCTCGTCCCGATAAGAAACCTCTTCTGGTCTGTATGTGTGTTGTAAAATATTTTTATCTTTGAAAATATTATTCTGACTAAAAGAATCAAAAAGATTATCTAATTTGTTAACCATCTCTTTTAATAAATTTCCTGTATTTAATAGTTTATGTGAATGAAGGAAGTATAGAGACTCACACCCTCATTGCTAGTGGAATTATTATCTATACTACTAACTTTTTTATAAGTATTTATTTATTATTATAAAGAAGAAAATAATTAATAAAAAATTAAGTTAAAATTTAATATAATATATAATATATAATATAAATATTTATAATATAATAATAAACAATTCATTTTTATTTTTTATTAATAAACATTTCTATTGGAAATGGGGGGGTGTGGGGGTTTTGGTCTAAACCCTTTTTGTCGATGAAGTATATCTTTTCAACTCTATCTTTTTTTACAGAAAAGTTTATAAAGAAATCTCTTTTGATTTAATCATGCAAGCAGAAAAAAACACATACGGTTCTCTCGTAGGAAAGATGGTTGTTACAAAAGAAGGTAAAAGACTTGGATTTGTTAGAGATATTACTTTCGAGACTGCTACAGGTGAATTAATAAGCCTAGTCTTAAAAGACAGTACTTCTTACGCAAATAATCTTAACTTAGAGAGAGTTGGTTCAAACGATGGTTTAATTCCTTACAATGCAATTATTGCTATTGGGGATTTCATAATCGTTTCTGAAGAAGACTTAATTTAAGCAAATTCTTTTTAATATTCTTTCTTATTTGAAAATCTCTTTCTTATTCTAAATTACTAACCAAATCTTTAAAAACAAACTAAGAGTTCATCTCCTATGAAAATACTTGCTTTCAATTTTGAGAAGCTTTCTGCAGAACGCCTTTCAAATACTAAAGACAATATAAAAGTGGGAACCCATGTTGATATCTCAGACATTTCTGAGGTAAAAGCAGAACTTCTTTCTCCGTCTGGGCTTATTCTTGGAGTTAAATTTAAGTTCTCTTTAGATTACGCTCCAAACTTTGCTAAAGTAGAGATTGCAGGCCATTTCCTTGTTGAAGTGGATAAGTCTCTTGGAGAAAAAACCTTAAAAGAATGGAAAAATAAAAAGTTAACAGACGAGATACAGTATTCTTTAATTAATGTGATTTTAGAGAAGTCAACCCTTAAGGCTCTTGATTTGGAAGAGCAGATAGGCATTCCCTTACACTTCCCTATGCCTTCTTATAAGAAAGAGTAAGTTTATACCGAATAACTTTTATACCTCTTATTTCTTACATATTAATGAAAATTTCTAAACTAAAGCGAGATAAGATTGCTGAGCAAATTTTAGCACATCTTTATACCTTATCCCCCTCCTCAGTATTTACCTCTTACATTGCCAAAGAGCTTGCTAGAGATGAAGAATTTACAAAAAAGATATTAACTGACTTGAAAAAGAAGAAGTTGGTATTAGAGATAAAGAAAAATCCTAACGGAGTAGATTACCTTCGAAGATCTCGTTGGAAATTAACTCCCGACGTTTTTGAAGTTTATAAAAAGAAACAGGCTATTTCAAAGTCTACTGAAAGTCATTCTGAGGATTTGTTATATTAGACTAGCTAGCATCTTTTTATAGCCCGACACCCTATTGTCTTAATGGGTGAGATAAAAGAGGATATACTGGATTTACAGAATCAAATAGATTTTCTGAAGAGGGAATTACTTCATTTAAAAAGGGAAATCTCTTCCCTAAAAGACTTACTCTTAAATTATTCTTCAAAAACTGATCCGCAGAAGGGGGGTCTTTCACCAGCAATTGTTGATTTTAGCCAGACAGACAGACAAAGAGCACCAATCAATAATAGCCTTTTTAAGCCGTTAAAAGCCAAGATTCTTGGTATCTCCATAGGAAATGGGGGGGTTCCAGCAGACAGAAAGACAGACCAGCAGACAGATAAATTAGGGGTATTTGACCAGAGAGACCCCCTAAAGGAAGCTCCAAAGTTATTAGAATCCCTCGACGATCTCCGTCGGGAAATACGCCTTAAATTTAAACAACTTACAGAACAGGAGTTCCTAGTTTTTTCAGCTATATACCAATTGGAGGAAGAGCGTGGATCCTGTGATTATAGGCTTCTGGCTACCCACTTAAACCTAACTGAGAGTTCTATACGAGATTATGTTGTTAAACTAATCAAGAAGGGAATTCCCGTCGAGAAAACAAAATTAAATAATAAATCAGTTACGCTCTCTATATCAAAAAATTTAAAAGTAATTTCTACTCTCCCGACGATATTTCAGTTAAGAAACTTATAGAAAGCTTCTTCTAAGTAGTTATTCTGTTTAACGAATATCTAATTCTCTCTTTTCACCCGTGTTTTTGCCCAGATCAAAGCTCTTTTATTCTATCTTTAACTTTCTCAAATTCTTTGGTAATTTCAAACAAATCTTCACTTTTTCTCTGCTTTTTATAAAAAAAGGACATATTTTCTTTAATTATAACTCTCATTTTTTATGTTTACCCCCAAAAAGCTCACTTTTTATCTTTTAGGCTGATCTTTTTGTTAGTTTTTTAGTATTTTTTAATTAGCTTAACTCTCACTTTCGGTCTTTTTACCTCTTTTTTGGTCGTTTTTGGCCATTTTCTCTCATTTTTGCTCTTTTTAGTAGTTTTTCTTTGATTTCTTCAGGGATAAATACCCTCTTTTTCCCATTTCTTTCAATTACTTCCTCTACAATACCCGGGCTTTTTTGTCTAATGGTATTTATCTGTCCGCGGATAGTTGATCTTTCCTTTCCCATCATTGCAGCAAGGTCATCATAACTTAGTTTCATGTCTGAGTTAAGGATTATCCAGATAACGGCTCTTTCTGTTACTGAGAATTGTTCTAAATTGGGAGATTGAACACCTGTTTGAACACCTGTTTGAACAGCATAAACAGCTGTCTGTTTGTTACGGCTGTTTGTTGGTGTTTTAAACAGCCTGTTTGTTTGTGGTTCTCCCACAATAGAAAGGATATTTTTGATTCCTTCTAATTCAATTCTTACTGACGACAATTCTTCTTTAAGATCTTTAATGTCTTTTTTTTGTAGTTCTTTTTCTGAATCAAGGTGTTTAATCCAACCCGTGATTGAAGATATGTCTTTTTTGACTAATTCAAAACCTTTTTTTGTTTCTTCTTTTACAGAATTATCCTCTTTCTTTTTAGAAAACCAACCAAACATATAATTAATCTTGAAATATAGTTTAAATACTTTTTGTTTTCCGACGGGTTATTGTAGGTTGCCCTTTACTTCTCGTAGTCAATTTTGTCTCTTAAAAATAGCATTTTAAACAGCTGTTTGTGTAAATATTTTTCTCTTAAACAGCCTGTTTAAACAGGCACCAACAGGGATAAACCAGCAAAAACTGGCTCAATTCTTCCTTAAACAGCCTGTTTGTTATTACAGATTTCCCGTCGATAAAACTTGTTTAAACACCCTTAAACAGCTGTTTTTTATATAATAATCTTTAAAAATAAGGGGTTCTTACTATTTCATGATGGAAGAGAACACTGAAGAAATAGTTTTAGGAGGCATTTACAAACATTTTAAGGGTGAAGATCATAGATACAAAGTTATTGCTCTTGCAAGAGACTGCGAAAATCCTCTGATTATTCATGTAATTTATGAGCAACTTTTTGACTCAAAAGAGTATAAAACCGGCCAAGTCTGGAGAAGGCCTTTGGAAGATTTTTCTGGATTTAAAATTAAAGAAGATGGTTCTAAAGTTAAGAGATTTGTTTTTATTTACAAACCTTAACTAAGGTAACCTAAGTGCAAAAGGATTGGGTAAACTTTAATAACAGTCTTCTTTTTTTATTAAAATGGATGCAGCCGATCAAGAAGTTCCAAGGGTAATTAATGGTGTCCTAATATACAACCAGGAAGGTCAAATTTTTTTAGCCAAATCTCCTAAGTGGAAAAATCAATTTGCAGTTCCTGGCGGGCATGTGGAGTTAGGAGAGACTTTAGAAGAAAGTGTAAAAAGGGAAGCAAAGGAGGAGACTGGATTAGAAATAGAAGACATAGAATTTTTAGGTATTGACGAGAGTATATTCCCTTCTGATTACAACAAGAGAAAGCATATGATTTTCTTAGATTTTATTGCTAAAGCTAAAACCGAAAAAGTAACCTTAAACAAAGAGTTTTCTGAGTTTATATGGGTCCGGCCAGCAGAAGCCTTAAACCTAGAAATTCGCCCATCCGTTAAAAGATTTATTGAATTATATATTCAAAAACAAGAGAAGACGAAACTTAACAGTTAAGCTATCTTCAGTCCCTTACCCGAAAATATGAAAAATATTTACTTAATCTCTAAAATTTAACTAAGGTAACCTAAGTGCAAAAAGACCGGGGAAAACTTAGGAAGTAAAAATTTTTCCCCGAGCAAATCTTCCCATTTTATTATTTCCTCATAAAAGGCTATTTCCTTAGGAAAACATTCGTTTAATCCACATTAGGCGAAGGTTTTTCGTAAGATTTATTAACTTAGGGTGCCCTAAGTTTCTGTGAACCTTGGATATTATACCCTAAGTTAACGAATAAAAGAGGAAAAATGCCTAAAGCCAACAAAGAAGAAGCGTATAAAGGTGAGCTAAGTTCAACTAAATTAGTTGAACAGTGTCAAAAGTTACTTGAAGCCCATAAGTCTGGGGAGCTTGGTCAAACTAGAATACCTGAAGATTCAAACCCCCATAAGTTTGAAAATACAGAGTTGAGATTAGCTTATTTCACATTGCCGATGGCCCTAAACTATCAAAGAGACAGTTATAAGTTATGGGAAGCTGCCCTCAAGACTTATCAAGATCCCGAAACTAGCTGGGTTTTTGACATTACAAAGGTAGTCGGTACCAAAAAAGAGAATCTAGCTAAAGCACTACTCAAACATAAACTTGGCTTACAACCAAACAAACACACCGAAACCTGGCAAAATATATCAAAGACTGTGGAAAGCAATTTTGGTTCTTTTTCAAATTTAATAAATATCTCAAATAGGGATTTTCTTAAATTGAAAAACTTAATTCAAGTTCAATATAAAAAAGGATTCCCTTATTTGTCTGGGCCGAAAATATTCAACTACTGGAGTTTTATTATTCAGGAGTATGGGGGGGTTAAACTGCATAACTCCGAATTTATAGAGATTGCGCCAGATACTCATGTTGTTCAGTGTTCCCTTAAACTGGGCGTTATCAAAGATCCAAATCTTTCAAGGGAAGAAATAAATAACCAATGGAGGCAAGTTTTAACCGGCTCAGGCATTACCCCTATACAGATGCATTCTCCCCTCTGGTTCTGGAGTAGAAACGGCTTTAAGTTTGAAATAAAATGAAAAAAGAAGAAATATTCTTTAGAAATGCGAGAATCTCGGATGCTCTAGCTATTTCTAAGTTAATAAAAAGAAATTTGGTGGGAGCTAAGATTAATAAATACACCCTCGAACAGGTAAGAGGAATTGCCCAAAAGAATACAGTAAAAGAAATTCGAGAGAGGATAAAAAAGTTTAAGGTGTTTTGCGCTCTTGAAAAAGGCAAGTTAATTGGAACAGTGTACTTCGGAGAGGTTTATCCTAAAGAGAATAATATTGGGGGGTTATATATCGACCCGGCCTTCTTATATCTAGGAGTTGGAAAAAAGCTCCTTCATCTTGTGGAGAAGTACGCCCGAAAGAAGAAAGTAAGAAGAATAGACCTCTATGCTTTAAACTACTCTAAAGATTTCTATTTAAGAAACGGATACAAAATAAATAAGGTTTACATGTGGAAGGTTGGAAAAGCAAAAACAAGAACTTACGGGATGGAGAAGAATTTAAAATGACTTCTAAAAAAATAAAAATAAAGAGAGATAAGTATTTTAGGGCCAGGGATAGCTGTACTAGGATTCTTAAAATTCGATGTGCAAAGTGTAATAAAATATTATTCTTATATCAAAAAGATGGCCGTCCCGGGGGTTGGCTTAAAAGGTGTTACCTTAACAGAATTATTTCTCAAAAAGAGATTAACCCTTCTGCTAATTTGAAATGTTGTAAGGTCATTGGGATTCCATACAAGTATAAAGACGGAAGAATCGCCCTTAAATTAGTCCGAGGAAATTTTAAAAGAAGTTACGGAGACCCCGTTTTAAAATGACCCCCAAACAAACACCCATTCAGACAGAAAAGCTCTTAGCAGCAATCTACGTTAGGGTATCAACCCAAGACCAAGCACAACACGGATTTTCTTTGGATGCTCAGCAGGACTCTTTAATCAACTATGCAAAAGCTCTTGGTTACGAAATCTTTAAGATTTACAGAGATGAAGGAAAGTCTGCTAAGGACCTTACCCATAGGCCAGAGATGCTTCAGATGCTCAAGGATGCTGAAGAGAAGAAATTTGCAGCTATCTTTGTATACAAGTTAGATAGATTTTCAAGATCGATCAAAGACTTAATCCTCACCATTGACCAGCTAAAAAAGTGGGGAATTGACTTCATTTCTTTACAAGACAAGATAGAAACAGCTTCTGCTTCTGGAAAGCTAATGTTTCACATAATTTCTGCTTTTGCTGAATTTGAAAGGAATATTATTGGAGATAGAACAACCTTTGGTATGAATAGAAAAGCTACTGAAGGAGGATTCATAACTCGCGCCCCAAAAGGTTACAAACTTGTAAATAAAGAGCTAATGGTTGATGAACAACAAGCAGAAGAAATAAGACAAATCTTCAAGGAAGTTATTGAAACAGATTTTTCTTTAAGTAAAATCGCAAGAAAGCACGACTTAACAACCCCTGGCTTAATTAAATTGTTGAAGAATACAACCTACTTGGGAAAAGTAAAATTCGCTGATCAAGAATCAGAGGGTAAACACCCCGCAATTATAGACAAACAACTGTTTGAACAAGTTCAGAATAAACTTTAAACCCCAATAATCTATTTAAAATTCCTTTCTTTCTTTGATTCATGAAAATAAAATCTCTCCCAACAAATGAAAGGCCAAGAGAAAAGTTAATTAAATACGGGCCCGGGAAACTAACAGAATCCGAATTGCTGGCTATAATTCTTAGGATCGGAAGCAAAAAAGAAAGTGTTATTGAATTAGCTAACAAATTATTTACTAAGTACAACGTCAAGACTCTTTCTAGACTAAACCTTTCTACTCTAAAAAAAGAATTTGGGATTGGAGAAGTAAAAGCCTGCGAAATCTTAGCTTGTTTTGAGCTGGGACGACGTCTTTCAGCATTTAAGGAAGATAAAAAACCGATAATATCAAATGCAAAAGACCTTGTGAAAATAATTCTTCCTGAAATGAGCTCTCTTGAAAAGGAACATTTCAAAGGAATATATTTAGATTCGCGAATGAGGATTGTCAAACAAGAAAATATCTTTATTGGCTCCCTAAACGAGTCTGTTGTTCATCCGAGAGATATTTTTAAGATTGCTTTAGAAGAAAACGCTGCTGCTTTAATACTAGTACATAATCATCCTTCTGGAGACCCTTCCCCGAGTAATTTCGATACAAAGGTGACTAAAGAAATTGCTAAATCTGGAAGAATGTTAGGAATTCCGGTCTTAGATCATGTAATAATTGGTGGGAAAACTTACTTTAGTTTCAAAGAAAAAGGCCTAATCTAACTTATTTTTCCAACATTTCTTTAATTTTCATTCCCTTTGGGGTTAATTTGTAAAGTCTTCCTGTTTTATCTTTCGGATTGAGTAACTTAACAATTTTCTTTTTTCTAAAATCTCTTAGAACATCACTTACATTATTCAGGCTAAGCTTGGTTTCTTCTTTAATTTCAGTAGGAATCTTTGCTTTGTTCATGGTTTTGAGAACCTTTCTCCTTTGTTTACCCCTAATCACCCAAGAATAGTCTTCTTCCATAGACCGAAGTGTAGATTTGGTATAAAAAGACTTACCCTGGATCTACACCGAAATATTTAAAAGAATGATATCTCTTCCTTTAATAATGGTTGAAAAGAAAGTTAACTGGACACTTTGTATGTTAATGTCTTTATTTTTTGGAGCGTTTGGTGTTGATAGATTTTTAATGGGAAAGGTTGGAACTGGTCTATTAAAATTATTTACTTTTGGGGGATTATTTATTTGGTGGTTCATTGATTTCCTTCTCATTGTAACGAAGCACAAATTTGAGGGAGTAGTATGGCAAGGGTGATCGATTTTAAAGCTAAGAAAAAATCTTGGATTAGAAGACATCCAATTTGGTCTTTAGTGATTCTTTTAGTAGCTTTGAATTTATTATTTCTGGGGGCTATTTTACCTGAAGATGAAAAAGAGAACAAACCTTCTGATTTAAAGACTACTTCCCAGAATATACCTAATCAAGTTCAAGAAACAAATAGTCTTTTCTCTTGTATTAAATCAATTGCAGAAGCTGAATGCCAAAAAGAGGGTCTGATATATACAGACTACAGTTCTTCTGTGGGGTTTATTACTTGTACTGATGATGGAGTTTATAGCATGAATGATATAGGAGATAATACAAGATACTTACAAGTATACGCTCCCCTTAGAATTTTCAAAATAAAATGTGGGATGTATAATACTTCAACAAATACGCAGCTTAAATGTCAAGAAGATTTTTTTGAATCTAAATGTCAAGGAGAAGACTTAATTTATACTGACTGGAGCCCGTCCGTAGGTTTTATTACTTGTACGGACGACGGAATTTATACCTTTAAGGAAATTGGAGACGAATCAAAATACAAACAGATCTATGTAACCTCGGAATTTGTTGATTCTAGATGCCCCTAAAAAACAGATTCTTCTAGCACCTATTTTGTAAGAGATATGAAATTTAACTAAATAAATTCTTTCACAAGATAATTAGTAACCCCCAAAATAACTAACCCAATAAGTATACTAAAAAGATAACTAACAACAGGTTCGTTTGGAAAGAGGTATAAGTCCATTAATCCCCACAAGCCCCTCCAAAAAGCGATTACTGCTGTGACAATGACCATTGCAGTTAAAGGCCTAAGATCTGCCATGTTAAGTTAGATCCCTCTTTTCAATCCATCCTTTTTTCTTGAAGAAAATATAAAGCCCAACTATAGTTAAGACCATAAGGCCGAGAGCCCAGAAATATCCATAATTCCAGTATAACTCCGGCATATTTGTTGGAGATTGTCTAAAGTTCATACCATATATGCCTGCAATAAGGGCTGGGGCCATGAAGAAGGACATAATTATAGTCAATGTTTTCATAATGCTATTAAGGTTGTTAGAAATAGATGAGATGTACATATCTAAGTTATTAGTCAAAATATCTCTGTATATCTCTTCTAAATCTATTAGTTGAACTGTTTCAGAATAAACTTCTTGGAAATTTTCTATTTCTTGCTTTGTAAGTCCAAGCGACGAGTCTCTGGTTATAGAGAGGAGAACTTCTCTATCCGCACTAAATGCTTTGTGAAAGAATATTAACTGTTTTTTTAACTCAAATATTTTTTGAACAGATTTTTTGGTAGGTTTTAAGACTATTTCTCCTTCAATGCTTTCGATTTCTTCATCAATTAATTCCATTCTCTCGAAATATTCTGCTAAAACTTTTTCAAGTATAATTGCTAAAACTTCACTATTTTTTCCTTTTTTGGACCATGTTTGTAAGGTTTTAAGTGATACAACTTCATGTTTTCTTATGACAATCACCACCTTTTTTGAATAAATGATGTAGATGGTTGTTGTTTTCTCTTGTTTTTCTTTTCTATACGGTGCAGAAAAAGAGATAATCGAAAAATCCCCTTTCCTTGTTACTTTAGGCCTAGAGCTAAAATCAAGTTTTCCCCTAAGACTTTCAACATCAATTCTTAATTGCTTAGAAATCTTTTCTAAATCTTCTTTCTGCGGTTGAACACAATCAAGGAGGATACCTTCTTTTAGTTTATATTCTGAAATCATCTCTCTTCCCTACTCAATAGGGACTTTCTTTTATAAATTTATTGAATAATAAAAATGAAAAAATAAAAATTCTAGTCTAGATTTAGAATCTAGGCTTTACTTTTGCATAACACTCTTTACAAAAAACATCTTTTCCAGGTGTTGGTTTGAAAGGTACTTCACAATCTTTACCACACTTAGAACATTTTGCTTTATGCATTTCTCTAGGTTCAGAACTGAATACTCCGCCTCGACTTCCGCCTCTGCTGTTGAATCCGCCTCCACCGCCACGTCCGCCAAAATTTCCCATATTTTCCTCCGATATATCCATTTAATTGCTTACTACAAGAAGTAGATTTTGGATCGTAATCCTTATATTAAGTAAAAATCAGAATAAAAAGTAGGTTATAAACTTTCTTATTGGTTATTTATATTTAAAAAGTAAATCATATCATTTTTATTATATTTTCATAAACAGATAGCTTTTAAAGCTAGTTTTTCTTTATCCTTTTGGTGAAGAGAATGGACTTAAATCAGAGCTTAGCCAATGTAAAAACTGAGGCCCTTGTAACTATTCTGAATCAGTTGGTAACTACTAGGCTGATCCAAAAACCGCTTTTAAGTAAGGTAAAAAAGGAATTATATCAGAAAATAGTTGAAGAAGGCCCAGGTTTAAGAGCAGTTAAAGAAAAAAAATACTATTTTTTAGATGCTATGCTTACTGGGGCAATAAAAAATGTAGCAAAAGGGTATATTTCTACAGATGTTACTCGTAAAATAATCAAAGACCTTGTTGCAGGAGCCCTATTGGGGGGAAATAATTCAGAAGATATAAAACAGGCATTCAAAAAGAAGTATGGAGAAATGCCGCCTCACTTTTTAGTGATTTCTCCAACAATTAACTGTAACAAGCGGTGTGAGGGGTGTTATGCTGCTGTTGGTAAGGAGCAAGTTGTTAGTTTGCCTTATAGCGTTCTAGACAAAATGCTTGAAGAGGCCCATGATAAGTTCGGGTGTAGATTCATCACAGTAAGTGGTGGAGAACCCTTTATGTACAGGGATGGAAACAAAACTCTTTTTGATCTTTGGGAGAAGTATAATGATATTTATTTCTTAGTTTACACAAATGGTTCGTTAATAACCCCCGAAGCAGCAAGAAAACTAGCTGAGTTAGGGAATGTAACCCCGGGTATTTCAGTTGAGGGTTTCAAAAAAGAGACAGATAAACGGAGAGGAGAAGGAACCTTTGAAGAAATTTTAACTGCATTTAAAAATTTAAGAGAAGCGGGTGTTCCTTTTGGGATTTCAGCAACCGCGACTAGACAAAACGCGGAAGTTCTGATGAAAGAAAAATTCTTTAAGTTTTATTTTGATGAGCAAGGAGCATCTTATATGTGGCAATTCCAACTTATGCCAATCGGAAAGGGGCGGGATGTTATGGGTTCTATGTTGACTCCAGAGCAAAGAGTAAAATTATACAAGGTTTGGGCTCACCAAATAAAAGATAAGAAAAGATGTGTTGCAGACTTCTGGAATGCGGGTGTTTTATCAAACGGGTGTGTTGCCTACGGGGGGAATTCAGGTTATCTTTACATTGATTGGAATGGAAATATCATGCCTTGCGTTTTTGTTCCTTACTACGTTGATAATATAAAAGATTTACAAGCTCAAGGTAAGGGTTTAACTGACGCTATGTTTTCGAAGTTTTTCAAGAGGGGAAGAGCGTGGCAGAAGGAGTATGGTGTAGACAACGTAGACAAGCCCCATAATTGGTTAATGCCTTGTTCTATTAGAGACCATTTTGAAAATTTTAAGAAAAACATCTATTGTGAAGGAGTCAAGCCAGAAAATACCGACGCGGCTCTAGCTATTAAGTCTAAAGAGTACGAAGAAGAAATGAAAAAATTTGATACTACTCTTGCTAAGCTCACAGACCCTATATGGGAAAAAGACTATCTGAAGAAGAAATAACTACATTTTATAAATAAATTATCTTTCTCTGTCTAATGAAAAAATTAGATTATATTCAGATAATAATTTTATTATTTGTTTACTTTTTTATGAATCTTTACGTATTTTTTACATTCGCTTCTTTATTTAATCTTGAAAAGAACTTGATTTTCTATACTTTTTTCTCCATTTCTTTCCTCTCTATTATCGCTCTAACTTTTCTTGAGAGGTCTTTTCCGAATCCGATTACGCGGTTTTTTTATATAATAGCTGTTGCCTGGTCAGGATTCTTACTTTTCTTTATTTGCCTTATAATCCCGTATAATATCTTAGAAATCTTCTTTACAATACCAAAGTTTATTGCTGGAATAGTTATTTTTACTCTTGGTGCAGCTTCTTCTGTTTACTCTTTAGTAAACTCACTTATTATACACACGAATAAGATACAAATCCCAATAAAAAACTTAAAGAAAAAAACCAAGATAATACATCTTTCAGATTTACATCTTGGTACAGTCAATAATTTAAGTTATCTCAAAAGTGTGGTTAACAAAGCAATTTTACTTAAACCAGACCTCGTTGTTATAACTGGTGATTTGATTGACGGGACCGCCCCAATAAAACCTTCCAAACTTGAAGTTTTAAACAAAATAAAAGTTCCTATCCTTTTAATACTCGGAAATCACGAAATATATGACCTTAAGGATGTTTACGAATCTCTTTCTAAAACAAAAGTAAAAATTTTAAGAGACGAAACTGTTAATTTTCGAGATTTTCAGATAATTGGTTTAGACTATGGTAAAGAAAGGGCGAAAGTAATTAAAAATGTTCTACGTAAAATGCCTTTGAGTAAAACAAAACCTAAAATACTCTTATATCACACACCCCTTTCCCCAAAATCCCTGTCTGAATTTGATATAGACTTACTTTTATCTGGCCATCTTCACGGGGGGCAAATATTCCCAATCCATTTTGTTGCAAAAGCAAGTTACCCCCACTATCGTGGACTTCAAAAGAAGGGTAAGTTTCATTCTTATGTTTCTCAGGGAACCGGTACTTGGGGCCCCCCAATGAGATTTTTTTCAAAGAATGAAATAACTGAAATAGAGATTGTTCCCGAGGTTTCTCTTAATTAATTGCTACAGTTTTCTTCCCAGCTTCTTAGACACTTTTGCTTAACTTCACACCAAGAGTAGCCTGCAGATCCAATACACCCGTGCTCATCCTTATCTCCCCCGACAACTTGGCTTTCACAGGGTGTTGTTGGCATTCCAGAAGAAGGATTCCCGTGTTTTATCCAAGTTCCATCTTCGCAAATCCAGTTATCTTCTGGGCCGAAGAATTTTATTACAAAGAGAGTTGCAAATAAGATCAACAATGCAACTAAGATAATTGTGGCTACTATTTTAGATTTTTTTTCATTCATTTTATCCCATTAAAGAAAAATTAAGATATGCTTGCCAATTTAACCATCCCGCAAAAACAACCCAGAAAAGGTAAGGGAGCAATAGGTAAGAAGATCTTCTTTCAATTTTCCAAAACCAGAGTACAAGGGCAAAAATAGAGAACCATAAAAATAGCAATTCTACAAACGCCCCAAACGCATTCATTTGATAGAAAAAGATAAAACTCCATAAAACATTAAGGATTAAATTTACAGCAAATAGTCCTATCATAGTGTATTTTTTATTTTTATTATCTCTAACTTTCATCCATCCAAAATAAGCAGAATATGCTACTAAAACAAAAATAGTATTCCAAACAACCGGAAAGACCCAGTTTGCTGGAGACATATTTGGTTTAATCAAGTAATACCATTGAGACTCCATTCCCGAACTTGTAAAGAAACTTCCTATTCCTCCTGCAAGAAATACAAAAATAAGACACCAAATCAAAACCTTCCAATTGACTTTCTTCTTTGATTTAGAGCTCACTTTAACACCCCTTTTCCTCTTAGCCATAAAATAATATATGTTTCCTGAGTTTAAAAATTATATCCTTTCTTACTAAATCAACTGTTTTATTCTGTTTATTATCTGTTCTTTTACCTCGGGGTCTAGGCTCTCGTCCAGTTCGGGATAGAAATATTTATCTTCAAATGCAGCATGTTTTAGAATAAGAGTTCTCAAAGAGGAGATATCTACATTTACCCCAGTATTAATTCCCTCTTCTATGTTTTTAACAAGCTCAGTAATCTCTCCATGCTCCTTCATTAATTCGAAAACATTTACTACTTCTTCGCCAACTAGCTTGTCTCCCATAATAAAGATGGCTTTTTCTTCTAAGAAGAAATGTTTTTGTAACGCCCAAACAAACTCACTAAATCTTATTTTAGCCTCATCAAAATCTTTAGGTAGTTCTTTTCCAAAATCACTAAGCAAATTGTCAATTTTTCTATGCTCCTTAAGCATTAGGGTAGATATCTTTTCGGCCATTAACTTTTTAATCTTCTACCCTTTTTATGTATTATGAGAAACTGGAGAGTTGTAATTTTTTCAATTATTGCTATTATTTGTATGATTTTAGTCTTTACTATAGACTGGCTTTTTATTATTCCAGCAGTTATACTAGTTATCTTAAGCCAGCGGGAATTAACAAAAAGAAAAAATGGTAAGTAAAGTTCCTTTTACTTTTCGTGAATTTAGAAAAGAGGACATCCCCGAAACAAAGAAAATTATTAGATCTACCCTGGGTTTGGTAGATTCTTTTAAAGCTAAAAAAGAATTTTATCTTGGTCTAAGAAAAGATCCGAAGTTTTCTATCTGTAAAAGATTTGTTATACTCCTTCATGGAAAGATTATTGGTCTTTTTGGAGTATACCTTTTTAGTGTTCACCCAAAGAATTACCTCGGGGTTGATTGGTTTGCAATAAAAAAAGAATATCAGCGAAAGGGGATAGGATCTAGCCTTGTTAAAGAAATGTCAAAAATCTCCCGTAAACTCCACAAAAGGAATTTATTTGTTTGGGCAGATAAACACGCGGTAGGATTCTACATAAAAACTGGCTTTAAACTGTCTAATAAAAAAATTCTCCCAAAAGAAGGGGATTATTTTATGATCAAAAAATTATAAAATAAAAAAATAAACTGTTTAGATTCTAAATCTTAGAATCTTCTTCTGCTATCTCTGTCTCTATTTCCGCCGCCGAAGCTTCTTCTAGGCTGAAATTCTCTCTTAGGTTTGCTCTCAGGATCAAACGGAGTAGCTTCACTAACTTTCAAAGCTCTTCCTTCGAATTCTTTACCATCCATCTCTGCAATTGCTTTATCAGCATCTGCATCGTTAGAGAAGGTTACGAAACCGAAACCCTTAGATCTACCAGAAAACTTGTCAGATATAACACTAGCCTCATCTACACTTCCGAATGCTGAGAAAATTTCCTTAAGTTTCTCAAATCCGAAAGAAAAAGGCAGGTTTCCTACATAAACTTTCTTACTCATTCTTCCTCCAAATCATTTTACTTGTCTTGTTAGAAACTCAATTCTAACTACTTTCTTTAAGAAAATCTCCTTATAAACTTATCTAAAGCAAAATATATAACCCTCTAGAGTTTATTTTATTCATGCAAAAAGAAGTGTGTTATAAATGTGGCATCTCAGATGCAAATAACGAGAAATTTGGAGTTAAACTTTGTTCCTTCTGCTATGCTTTTGCTCCCGAAAAAATCAAGGAATTCCAGAGTTATAAAGAAGAAAAGGTAGATTTTCACTTAATCGACACCTACCGAAAGAATTTTTCTCCAAACGGAGAGAGACAAAAAAGAGGAATGTCCGAAAAAGCATCTCTGGGAAAAGTAATGTCTCGAGCCCCCTTGGGTTATAAACTTGTAGGCGGTACGTTAGTATTAGACAAAGAAAAGTCCCTAGAAGTAAGAGAGATTTTTGATGAATTCCTTTCAGAGGAAAAACCAAAATTAAATCATATAGCAGAAAAGCATAACCTCTCAATAAATGGTCTGAAGAAAGTATTGAAGAATTTCTCCTACCTTGGCAAAGTAAAGTTCAATAATCAAATTCATCAGGGGGAGCATTCACCAATAGTCTCTTCAACAATATTTAATCATACTCAAGATAAGTTAAGAAATTTAGGAATAAAGTGATTATTACTCTTTTACAATAATTATTATAAACACTCTTGGTTAATAGTATTTATGCCAATATTAGAAGAGGACATTGTTACTAAAGGATTGCCCTGGCCCATGGTTTTCTTGTCAAGAAATGAAGCTATCACTTTAGATACACCAGAACCCCCTTGTCCCCCAGATCGGGTTAGTTTCAGGGGAGATTTGGGCGTTGGGCCCGCGGGGTCTACTGAAGTTTTAGATTTTTTGGGTCTTGACATTGTAAATGTACAGACTCCGAATTATCATCTAATTGCCTCTGCTTCTAAATACCTCGTTTCTATGATTCCTTGGAACGGAAAGGATCACTGGTTTTCTAAAGAAGAAAGAGATTCAAGAACCCCCGAACAAAGGGTGTTATTTGACGGGGGCATCGCTATTTACCGAGTTGGAAGTATCCCTTCAAGCCAAGGAATAAAACCTAATAAGGAAGTAAGGGGTTCCTATCATGAAAGAAATGGAAGAATTTGGTTATCTAGAAAAGATTTAATTGAGAATCCAGACTTATCTTTGGTTCTTTTTGCAAACTCTACTGCCGATGATGAAAAAGAAAGAAGAGTAGAGATGATTCTACGGGCTTATGAGCACCAAGATATGCTACGCAGTGACGCAAGACATAGAGCGATTTATGGGGAGTATGCTCGAGGGAGAAAAGATCAAATTGAATCAGATTTTGGAACCTTTGGCCATCATCATCCAGGTTTTCCCGATTGTTTATCTGAATGACTTCTGTCTCTTAGATCTAGCCTTACTATCTCCAGGTTTGTAAGCTTCTTTTCTTCTTACATCTGCAACAATCATATTTCTATCGTAATCCACATAAGCATCTTTTAGCTTCTCTGAGCCTGAGAAATCAATAATTCCCTTTGCAAGAGCGAGTCTAGCTGCTTCTATCTGCCCTTTGCTTCCTCCACCCCTTGTTGTTATTTGAGCATCAAAATTTATCTTTCCTAAAACATGTTCTGCTATCTTCATTGGCTCTTGAAGTTTCAGTCTATCAAATAGAGAGAAAGAGTCGTATCCTTTTTTGTTTAAAGTTATTTTTCCAGAACCATCGATAAGAACAGCTCTTGCTACAGCCCTCTTTCTTTTTCCTGACGAGATCACTTTTTTCATTTTGTCAGTTCACTTAAAGTCATATATTTAATTTTACTTTCCTTGAATATCTCAAGAGCTTTTTCACTCTTATACTTCTCAGGAATGCCTTTGTAACAGAGTATTCTTTTAAACGCTTCTCTTCCTCTGCCTGTTCGGTGATCTGGCAACATTCCTCTTATAATTCTTTTAAAGTATTTCTCAACAGAAAGAGAAACTTTTGGGCCAACTTGTAATGTTCCAACTTTATTTCTTTTATTAAGAACTTCCTGCTTAAGGTCCTTCTTGTTTCCTGAAATTATTGCCTTCTCGCAGTTGATTATAACAACCTCTTCTCCTTTCAGAGCTTCTTTAGCTGCGAAGCTAGCAATTCTTCCAACAACCGAATCTTCTGCATTTATTAATTTCATTTTATCCTAAAATTTTAATTCCCTTTCCAGAGGGATTTTTTTTAATTTCTTCTAGTATTGAAACAGCTTCGCCTTTAGCATTTAATATCTTTTCTCTGGCCCCTTCCGAAAAGCTAAGAGCCACAACTTTTAATTTTTTATCTAAACTTCCCTGAGAAAGAACCTTTCCTGGAATAACAACAATTTCAGAATTTTCTTTAGTTAACTCTCCAACATTAACTGAAGGTTGTTTCTTTGTTGGTGTAGACAAAACTTCTGCAACTTTATACCAGGGTTTATTTTTCTTAGCTAGAATTATTGTTTCAACTAGAACTGGATTTGTCTTTCTCTTCAACTGCTTCTCAATTTTAGTTTTAGTCTTTGTCATTTTATATTAGGCAAGCTTAGTAGAATTCACTTTCCGTCCGGAAAGAAAAACCCACTATCGCGTTAGCTTGCAGGTATTTTTTCGATGATTATTTGGTTTATAAATCATTCGCTATGCGGGAAAGAGGATTCGAACCCCTGCAAGCACTAAGCTAACAGCTCCTAAGGCTGCCCCGTTTGACCACTCCGGCATTCCCGCAGACAGAAGTAATTATTATAACGGGTTTTTAAAACCTGCTTATTCTTTAGAAATCTTTTTTTCAAGCTGTTCCAAATCTTTACCTAACTCTTCAACAGCTTTTTTGAAAATATCATCTACATCCATTTGTCCAAAACCTTCCAAAGTTATTATTAATTCGGGATTATATTTTATCTCAATTTCAGCACCATTTTTCTGAGCAATTCCTTCACAGAAGTCAATCATATCTGCTTTTTGATTATCTTGGATAATTATCTTATTCCCTTTTTCTTTTATTTCTGCTTTTGGAAAAACTCCTTTAATTTCATTAGCAAATTCTTTATCTAGAGTGATTTCAGCAGTATTTCTATAGAACATTAAACCCGGATTAAACTTCGCGTGCTGTATGCCTCGGCCAACTTTTGCTGTTGCAACAATCTCAAATTCTTGCCCCTTATTTAAGAAAGTTATAGGGATTCCTTCATAAACAACCTTCAGGTCTCCTTTTAATTCTCCAGCCTTGATGAATCCTTCTTTTTCAGTAGAAAGTTTTAAGGTGAATTCTTTATCTTCTTTTACTGATCCAGAAGGCATTTTTAGTGGAATTAGCCCAATTCTCTGAGCAACAGTCTCGTCATATAACGGAGAATCATTCTTAGAGATTTCTACAGCATCTATTGCAAGGAGCGGAATCTTAGATATGTACCTTCTTATTGCATTAGCAAGAGACTCATCAACTTCTGAACTAAAAACTAGTTGGTTATCCTTTGCGTAAATTTTCTTCATTTTATTCTATTTTATACTTAAAAATTTATATTTAAACTCTTCTACCCCTTCTTCCACCCTTCTTCTTAGGCCCACCCCTAGCAAATCTTGTTGTATCTAAGATGTTAATTATCCTAAACCCATCTTTTGTAAGACTTTTCATAATTGAGTGCACTCCTGGTCCTGGAGAAGGATTTCCTGTAGCTGCTCTAACTCTTAAGTAAATGTTCTTAACCCCAAGTTCTCTTAAAGGTTCAGAAATTCTTTTTGCAATAAACATAGCAACTGTTGGGTTTGCTTTAAGTCTGTCATACTTGGTGACCATCCCACCAGTTACTTTCACAATAGTTTTACCTGACATGTCGGTCACGTGTGCTATAGTGTTATTAAATGATGAATAAATATTCAGAGTAACTTCGATTTCCTTTTCCTTCTTCTCTTTTTTCTTTTCAGAATCTTCTACCTCTGCTTCAATTTGTACTGCTTCTTCTTCAGGCATTTTCTTCTCCTACTGTTTTTTCTTCCTTTACTTTTTTAACTTTTGCCTTTTTTGGTTTTAGTTCAATTTTCTCTTCTAATGAAACAGGTACAACAAAAGAAGGGATACTTACAGCATGTCCGTTTACAATAACTTTTTTATGAACAATTAACTGTCTTGCTTCTTTAGCTGTTTTTGCAAGTCTTTTTTTGACTAAAACTGTTTGAAGTCTTCTTTTCAAGTAGTCTTCTCTAGTTAAAGAAAGAATATCAGAAACAGAGTTAACATTTAATCCAATTTTTTTAAGCTGATCAAATAACGCTTTTTGTTTTTCGGGTGAAGCTGAAATAATATTCTTTGCTTTCTCTCTCATCTCTTTAATTCTTGCTTCTGCTTTCCAGATTTCTCTTTTATTCTTTAACCCAAATTCTTCTTTTACTTTGTTTTCTTCTTCAATTCTTTGTTTCTCAAAAGGTCTTTTTGGTCTTGAATATGTCTTATGTTTTCTCTTCATTTTTAGATTTCCTTTTCTTTAGATGCTTTTTTCTTTTTAATTCCGACTCCCTTAGATTTATTCCTTCTAAAGTGAGATCTTGTTTTTTGTCCTCTTGAAGGTTGTTGATTTAAGTGTCTGTATCCTCTATAAGATTTTATTTTCTTTAATCTTTTAATGTCAAATTCTGTTTGAAGTTCAAGATCATTACCAATCAAGTGTCTGTTTTCTCCAGATTCCATATCATTTGGTCTATTAATCAAATATTTAGGAACAGAGGGTTTCTTAGCAAATTCACTTATCTTTTCGATTTCTTGCTGGGAAAGTTCAATTATTTTTTTATTTTTAGGAATTTTAAGAATTTTACAAATTGCATTAGACATACTCCAAGAAATTCCTTTGATCCTAGTCAAGCCAACATAAACTTTCATATTTCCGGGAATATCTTTTGCTAAAATTCTGATTAGTCTCTCTTCATCTACCTTTTTCTCATTAGGATTATACGGTTTTTTCGCCGGTTTTTCTTGTTTTGTTTTTTCTTCTTTTTCAGCCATTTTATCTTGTGAAAAGGTTGTATCTTTCCATTGTTGTTAATTCTTGCATTATCCTTTTTTCTATCGCTTTTTCAGGATAGGGAATTCCGGGGATTCTTTTCTTTATATCCTCGAAACTTTCAAAGGGTTTTTCTTCCCTTTGTTTGAGTATTTCTTGCATGTGTTTCTTTCCAAGCCCGGGAAGAAGTTCGATTTGATGAACTCTCTTGTTTATTGCTTCTGACTTGTTGAAAAACTCAATAAACTCTTTCTCGCGTTCTTTAACTACTTTACTAATTACTTCCTCAAGTTGCCTTTTTGCTTCTTCAGTAAGTTTTTCTCTTTGAAGTCTACCTAGAATGTAGTATATTTTGTCTCGTTTACCTTCCCCAATATATACTTTTTCTCCAGACTCTAAACTAATTCCTCTCCTAGGCACTAATTCTAGAAGAGTAAGATTTTTCTCCCCAAGAGCCTGGACTACAGGCATCATTTTTTTCTCGAGAGGATATCCATTCGGTAAAAATTCTAGCACTATTGCATATTCTTCTTTTTGCATTTTTCTTATTTGTATTGTTTAACTGTTTCAAGTATTTTATTTGATTCATTTTCCTCTAAACTTGCTCCCTGGAAAACCTTATTTAATTCTTGTACACTATCAGGTAGGACATCTATAATTTTTACAACATACTCTTCTTTCATCTTAGCCATATTTAACTCTTCAAGTTTTTTTCTTAGTTCTTTAGCTTCCTTAGCAGTCAACTTTGTGAACTTCTTTATGAATAAGCTCATTTCTTTTCCATGATCGCTTTTTAAGTCAAGGAACTCTTGAACTTCGGCCATACTTAGATACTGTCTATTTTTTATCATTTTATTTCTTAAGCGGAGAAGTATTTATTTTTTTTAGATGTACTGGAGAGATAATATACTCTTTAGGTTTTGTACAATCATTTATAGTAACCAAGTAAGACCTTCCTTTCTTGTTCCCAACTTTTCCGGTTCTTCCTTGAAGTTTTTCTGGGAATCCAAAATTAGTTGCTCTGTCAATATCTACTGCTACAAAGTCATTTTTTTTTAGCTCTTGAAAAGCTCTGCTAAGTCTTACTTTTCCTTTTTGTCTAAGGGGTTTCTTCTTATTAACCATGAATAGAACAGAAATATACTATTTAAAAACCTATCGCACTCTTTTAGAGAATAATTCTTATTTTACCGTCGAATTTATCTTACTTCCTACCAAAAGGTTGAGTATTTGTGGAACATAAATCTCCTCTGCTCTCTGCGTCATTCATTCCGTCTAAAATGGTTCTGAACATCTTAGGGCCCCAGATTCCAACGCCGCATCTATCACATACATCTACAGCTCTGCTATCCACAATATCGCTCTTACAGTAAACACACTTTTTTGCCATTGAATTCACACCAGTTTTAATTGTTGTGTTCCAAAAATCCTCGAAGTTTATAAGGATTTCTGTGAAATTCTAGAATGATTATTCGTATCTTAAGGCATCAACCACTTTGGTTTTTGAAGCTTGCCAGGCGGGTATAAGTCCAGATAAAACACCAACAATGAATGAAAAGACTAAACATCCAACAAATAAGTACCAAGGGGTTCCTATCCTGAGAAGAGTTGTTCCTAGTTGTTGAACAGCTATTACTTCAATGACCTTTCCAATAGCAAGACCAACAACAACCCCCAGAATTCCTCCCAACAAACCGAGTAAACCAGACTCTATAAGAAAGATAAACATTACATCTAAATTTTTAGCTCCAATAGCTTTCATAACCCCAATTTCTCGAGTTCGTTCTAAGACTGAAGTGTACATGGTGTTTGCAATACCGATACTTCCAACAATCAAACTAATCGCAGCAACACTTAGAAGAAAACCCGTTATTATACTCAAGATAGAGTTAACACTTTGTAAAAGCTCTTCAGGGGTTAATATTTCAAAATCCTGAGTTTTTTCCGTAACGCCCCTAGCACTTCGTAACTTCTTTTCTACTTTTTTTGCTACATCAGATAAATTTTCATTAGGGTTAACTTGGACTATAACCTGATCGACTCTTTCTCCAGAGTTATAGATTAATTTGAAGTCTGAGAAAGACATATAGATATTTTGATCATCAGAAGGATTTCCTACAGATTGTAAAATACCAACAACCTCAAATTCTTCTCCATTAATCAATAATTTATCTTTGATCCCAACTTTTTTTCCAAAAGTATTTTCTTCAGCATATTTTGATCCAATCATAATTTTTTTCTTATCTGTTTCTTTGAATAACCTTCCCTGATCTATCTTGAAAGAAGAAGTTTCAGACATTGCTTTGAAAATTTCAGCATTATCTAACGGAATACCAATAACAATAGCATATCTTATTTTTTTATTAAATTCTATCTTTCCATTCCCAGTATTCATGTAAGTGACCTGCTTTACGCCCTGAACTTTTTCTATTGTATTTATATCATTCAAGGTTAATTGCACTGCGGCAGTATTAGAACCAATCCCTCCCGACTCCATACTTCCTTTTGCAAAAATAAAAAATTTATCTGTCCCTAAAGATCTAAATTGTTCTTGAACAGCATTTTCTAACCCAAGAGAGAGGCTGATGAGCATGAAGATAGTTGCAATAGAGATTAAGATTCCTAGAAGAGTAAGCCAACTTTGTAACTTTCTTTTCTTTAAATTTTTTGTTGCTAATTTGAAATAATCTTTAATCATTTTCTAAAAGCATCTACAACTTTTAATTTACTTGCTTGTAATGACGGTAAAAGCCCGCAGATAATCCCAATGGTAAACGAAAATGCAATAGCCCCTAGTAATAAAACATAGTCTACACTAACTTTCAGTTGTAATCCCCCTAAAAAATTCCCCGCAAGAGCCGAAATTCCCAATGCAAGGCTTAAACCAAGAAGAGCTCCGATTACTCCTCCAACTAACCCTAAAAGGCCGGATTCAACTAGAAAGACACCAAGAATATCTTTATTCTTAGCCCCAATGGCCTTCATAACCCCAATTTCTTTAGTTCTTTCAACAACAGAAGCATACATTATATTAGCAATTCCGATTCCTCCAACAATTAAGCTAATTGATGCAATACCTGCGATGATAATATTCACTATAGTGAGTATTGTATTTATTGATTCTAAACTTTTAACCGGCGTCTGAACAGAAAAGTCTTCTTCACCTATTTTTTCTCCTCGATCTTTTCGGAGTTTATCTTCTATACTTTTTCCAATTTCCTCAATGTTATCTTGATTGTTTACCTGTGCAATAATCATATCCCACTCATCAATAATATTCAAGCTTTGTTTCATATCTTTTTCACTCATAAACACAACTTGATTTATTGTAAAACTACTTCCTTTTTTTAATATCCCAACTACTTCATATGTCTCCCCCTGGATTTTTACTGATCTTCCTACGCTTATGGTTTTTCCGAAGACGTCCTCCTTTACAAGATCACTCCCAAGAACAACCTTTCCTTTTTCTCCAGGTTTTAAAAATCTTCCAGACTCTAACTCAACATTCAAATTCTGAAACATTAGGGCTACTTTTTTAGAGTCTTCTGGAACATTTGTAGCATAACTGAATTGTGCAGCATCGTTATATTCCAGTTTAATAACTCTAATCAGTCTAGGAATCGTGAGCTTTACTCCTTGCGTACTCTCAATTACTTTAACATCGTGATCATTCAGTTTAACAACAGTAGTAGCTCCCGGGGGGCCTAAGCCTGTTCCGGAATTTTGTATTGTTAAAACATCTGGGCTCAGGCTGGAGAATTGGCCAGTAACTGCTTCTTTAAGACCCGCCCCAAGAGAAATAAGACTAACAACTGCGGCAATACCAATAATTACACCGAGGATAGTCAACCAACTTCTCAAACCTCGGTGTTTAAGATTTTTAAAAGCAAGAGTGAAATAATCAGAAATCATAGGAGCTTACCCCCTACCTTAAGCCATTCTTTTTTTTAGCTTTTTTTACTCTTTTATAAATTATGTAAATAATTATTAATACAATAATTATTGTAACGTAAACCCAAGTATAATTTTTTTGAACAAGACCAAGTTCCAAGGCTCTTTCTGGAGTATAGGCTTTAATTGGAAGTACAACTGTTTCTGTTTGAGCATTATTCTCAGAATCCTTGTATGTTATTTCCGCAGTTACTTGGGCATTTTCGGATTTATATACTACATCAAATGTAGCTGTTCCAGAATCGTCAGACCTAACTGTTCCGATATACTGGTTATCTAAACCAATAAGTTCTACCCCATTTTCCGAGAGAATTCTTACAGAAGCAAAGCCAATATCCCCCAGTCCCTTATTTGTTATTTGTACCGTAGCTTTTCCTTTTTGGCCGATTATATTATTCTCAGTAAGAATATCGTACTGCAGTTCTGTCTGGGCTATAACCGTAATCCCGAAGGTGCCGGTTTTAATAGAAGGGATGAGAGTACCATTAAGTCCTTCTAAGTAATAAGTAAGAGTATAGGGTATATTATAATCTCCAGTTTTTGTATTTGGTGCTGCTTTTAATATAAATTTAAAGTTTTCTTCATCTTCATTATCTATATGGTCGACACTTTTTTCTGAGCTTCCCTCTGTGGAAAAACCAGTGTTCGCAAGATTTAAGGAGATAGAAACATCTTGAGCATCAACGGATAATGTATTCTCAACCTTCATACTCACTTGCCCACTTTGCCCCGGATAGATTTTATCCGAAGTAACAGAGTTGACTACCATCGCTGAGGCTATATTTAATCCTAAAAGAATTATTGCTGCAAAACTTAAGATAACTAAGCTATTTTTGTTCATTGTATTTTTCTCATAAATAAATACTTTATAAGTTTTGTGATAGTAACCTCTGAGAAATTACTACACTACCCTCTTCTACAGGTATTTTGTTTAATTTTCGCCCATTTATTTTTTACTTTTCTTTCTACTGATTCAACTTTTCCATCCCTTATTGAATAAATTGTTCTCGCGTGTTCTTTAGCAAGATCCGGGTCATGGGTAACCATAATAATTGTTTTTCCTTTCTTGTTTAATTCCCCTAAAAATACCATTATTTTCTCTCCAGATTTTGTATCTAGATTTCCGGTTGGTTCGTCAGCTAGAATAACTTCTGGGTCATTTGCAAGGGCTCTAGCAATTGCCACTCTTTGTTGTTGTCCCCCCGAGAGCTGATTCGGATAATGTTCTTTTCTGTCTTTTAGTTCAACTATTGCTAAAAGTTCTTCAGCTTTTCTAAGGCGGTCTTCTTCGTCTTCTCCCTGAAATAACATTGGAAGAGCTACATTTTCTAGCGCAGTTAGATTTGGAACAAGATTGAACTGCTGAAAGATAAAACCAATCTTTTTCCCTCTTAGTTGAGCAAGTTCGGATTCCGTTAGATTCTCAATATCCTCATTTTCTAAATAAATTTCTCCTTCTGTTGCAAGGTCTAAACTTCCAATAAGATTCATCCCAGTAGATTTTCCCGACCCGGACGGGCCCATTATTGCAACAAAATCACCTTTCTCTATAACAATATTAACACAGTCTAGAGCTTTGACTAAGTTTTCTCCCATCTCATAATGTTTAGCTACATTACGAAGCTCAATTATGTTTTTATTTGACATTTTAACTCTAGAATCCTGAGGCGATTCCTAACCATCACCTCTCTTTCTTACAAAATCGCAATCTTTAAAAACTATTCGGAAGGAGTAATATTATGATAATTCCGGTAAGATGCTTTTCTTGTGGTAAACCAATTGGTCACCTTTGGGAAGAATACAAAAAACGTGTTTCTGAGGGAGAATCCCAGAAGAAAGTTCTAGACGAACTTGGCTTAGAAAGATTCTGTTGTAGATCTGTTTTCCTTGGTCAGACAGATATGGTCGAACTTATTTCTAAGTTTAAAAAAGCCTAAAATACCTTTTCTAACCTAACCTGATCTGGTTTTAAGAAGCTTTTTTCCCTTAGCTCTTCTATTTTTTCTTTTGGTAGAATCTTAAACCCAATCTTTTTATGGGCTTTTATTGAAGCAAGATTATTCTTCTGTATTGTTGCATAAAGTTTCCTTAGCTTACACCTTTTTACTAACTTCATTTCAGCTTCTTCAACAAGGCCCTTTCCCCTAAATTCCTTTAATAACACAATCTGAACAAACCCGTCCTCTTTAGTGTTCTTAACTGGCGTAAAGCCAACAACACCTATTTTTCTAGTGTTAAAAAACAGGGTATAATATTTTCCTTCTTTAACAAAATAAATTTCTTCCTTTTCTGGAAGGGATTCGTAAAACTTTTTATCAAACCTACTTAATTTTATCATTGTTAAAAAATTTAACTATCTCTCTAAAAGATTTTAGTTTATGTCTTAGTTTTGAGAATTTATGGTCTGCTCCTTTTATTATCATCAACTTTTTTGGTTCATTTGCTGCGTCATAAATTTCTTTAGCATTTTCTATCGGGACCGTTGTATCCTTACTCCCATGAAGAATAAGAATTGGCTTCTTGAGTTTGTGTAAAGAATTCTTGACGTTTAGTTTGAAAAATTCTTCGTAAAACCCCCTCTTTAACCTTTTATTATGGTACCAGCTTCCAGGCCTTGAATATACAATAAATCCCTTTTCCTTAAATTCTTTTATTTGGTTTTTATTAAAATCGTAATTTATACATTTGACTAAATCCGCAACCCCTCCAGATAAAACTATTCTGTCTATTCTTTTATCCTTCCAAGCATAAAGTGAGAGGTCTATAGCTCCAGTAGAGAACCCAATTAAATATAATTTTTTGAATTTGTAATTACTACTGAGAAAATCTACCGAGGACTTAATTTCCTTAACTTCTTTACTCATCAATTTATCTTCAAAATTCCCTTCTGAGAGTCTTGTGCCCGAGAAATCAAATCTTAAGGTTAGGAATCCGGCAAATTTCAACCAGCGTGCTAGGGTTTTTAGGCTTTTGCAATTTCCTGGAAACCCATGTAAAAGGATCACGGCACCTTTAATCTTTCTGGGTTCATGAACGAACCCCCTTAAAATTTCATTTCTAAAATTTTTAAATTCAACTTTTCTCATTCCATTCTCCACCGGCTTACTTTTTTACAATTCAAGCATTCAACCGATTTTACCTTATTTTTTATTCTAACATTCTCTTTGCCTGAGAAAGGATTAAAACAATATTTACAAAATTTCTTCCTTTCTGTCTTAAGGGAAATTTTTTTATTTGCAGCCAATCTTTTTATTTTCTTAATTTCCTTAGAAGATTTATCCTTGGGGTTCAAGAAAAAAGTTTCTATTTCTTGCTGAGCCTCTTTTTTTGATAAGTCAGATTTCATAATATTACAAAGAATTCATTGTTTAAAAGATTAAAGAAAATAAAGAAGACGACTTGATGGTTTCGCGCCTGGAATGGTACTACTTACCGCCAACGTATGAAGCTTAACTTCTGTGTTCGGAATGGGAACAGGTGTTTCCAACATACTATGGCCGTCTTCAAATTTCAGACATTTAAGCTATTTTTAAAACTTTCGAATGCGGGAAAGAGGATTCGAACCCCTGCAGACACTAAGCCACGTGATCCTTAGTCACGCCCGTTTGACCGCTCCGGCATTCCCGCTTAACTAAAATGAAGATTTATTTTCTTATATAAATCTTTAAGTATTTATGATAATTAATCTTCCTATGAGGGATGCTACACTCTGTTTAATTATACAAAACGGGAAGATTCTCTTGGGTAAAAAAAAGAGGGGGTTTGGAGAAGGTAAGTATAATGGGTACGGTGGAAAGGTGCAAGAGGACGAAACAGTTCTTGATTCTTTACTTCGAGAGGTCCAGGAAGAGTTAGGAGTAATTCTTTTCCCAAATAAATTAATAAAAATGGCAGAAATAGAATTTATTTTTCCGGATTCAAAAAAAGACTGGGACCAGAGGGTTCATATTTATCTTGCTTCAGAGTATGAAGGGGTTCCAGAAGAATCAGAAGAGATGACTGTTGAAGAATTCGATCTTAGCAATATTCCTTACTCTTCAATGTGGGAAACAGACTCTCACTGGTTGCCAATAGTTTTGGGCGGGACTAAATTTAGGGGAAAAATTTTGTTTGAAGAAGATTGCTCTACAACAAAAGCATTTACTTATGATCCATTACCTGATTTTAATAGATAAATTAATAATCTTCTTTTCTTCGATTATCTTGTGCGCCCGTAGCTCAGCCTGGATAGAGCAGTGGGGTCCTAACCCAAAGGTCGTAGGTTCAAATCCTATCGGGCGCGTTTGTCTAGAAAACTTTATTAAACGATTTTTCACTATGTTTAAATAGGCGCTGGTGGTTTAACGGTAGAATGTCTGCCTTCCAAGCAGATTGCCCGGGTTCGACTCCCGGCCGGCGCATACCTAATATGTCAGAAGAAAATCACGAACAGGCAAAAGAAGAAAAGAAAAAAAAGGAATTTTTCAAAAATTTTAATTATGATAAGAGATATAAGCTTATGCTTTTCATACCTATAATTCTTGTGGTCATATCTTTGGCCTATTTAGGTTATACCTTTTATACAACCGGCGATGTCATCCACAAAGATGTTAGCCTTTCTGGTGGAACTTCTATAACGCTTCACGGAGATCAATTTGACTATAATGCCCTAGAATCTGCTCTTAAAACCAAATATGGAGATATCTCCTTTAGAAGATTATCTGATTTATCCTCCGGTAAACAAATAGCTTTTATTATTGAAAGTTCTGCTCAACCAGACGATTTGAAGGCAGAGATAGAAGCTCTTTCCGGGCAAAAATTAAACTCAGACAATTCTAGTATAGAGTTCTCTGGCCCAACACTAAGCCAAAATTTTTATAAACAGTTAGTTATCGCCCTAATAATCTCTTTCATTCTTATGTCAATAGTCATTTTCTTCCTTTTCAGAACATTTGTTCCAAGCATTGCAGTTATCTTTGCAGCATTCGCAGATATAGTTATGCCCCTTGCCTTAATTGATTTCTTAGGAATAAAGATTTCAACAGCAGGGATTGCTGCTTTCTTGATGTTGATTGGTTACTCGGTTGATACGGACATTCTTCTTACAACAAGAGCTCTTAAAAAAACAGAAGGAACCCTAAACCACAGAATATTTGGTGCATTTAGAACAGGTTCTTTCATGTCCTTCACTGCTCTTTTTGCAGTACTTCCTGCCTTCTTTATTATTACGGGTCTTCCAGATTCATTTAGACAAATTTTCTTCATTCTTGCCTTAGGTTTAATCGCGGATATAATCAATACCTGGTTAACAAACGCCAGTATAATTAAATGGTACTGCGACAAAAAAGGAATAAAATGAAACTAACTTGGAGAATCTGGATTTTAGTTCTTGCCTTAGCTTTTGCTTCAATATCTGTCCTTAATCTTCCGGTTATGTATAATACTCTTGTTGGCTTGTTAATAATCTCTATCCTTGTTACTCTATCTTACTCAAAATCAAAAAAATTAACAATTATTTTATTAGTCCTTACTGGGCTTATTATTCTGGCAATACTCTTCTTTGGATTTCAGAAAGGAGTAGTAATTACTTCTGTCCCAGGAGATTCTGTTTCCTTTACAGAGGGACTTAGAAAGGGAATGATTATAACTTCAATTAACGGAAATTCTATCTCTAATATTGAAGACTACTCTAAAATAATTAGTCTGGTGGCCTTTGAAAATAAAACTAAAATGGAAATTCAGACAACTCAGACAAAATTAGTTTTCTTGACAAATGAGTCATTAAGAATAACAGTCTCAAACATTCCTCGAACAAACCTTCAAACAGGATTAGACCTAAGTGGCGGGGCTCGTGCAATAGTTAAACCCGCGAATGTTACTTTATCTTCATCAGAAATGGCTGATCTTATCGCAGTCATGTCAAATAGACTTAATACTTTTGGTATCAGCGACGTTAATGTGCGAAGTGTAAGCGACCTTTCTGGAAATAGCTATATCCTTGTAGAGGTCGCAGGAATAACAACAGATGATTTAAAAGAATTAGTTGGACAACAAGGAAAGTTTGAAGCTAAAATTGGGAATGATACTGTTTTTGTTGGGGGAGAAAGAGATATAACTTCTGTATGTAGGAATGATGCTACTTGTGCAGGAATAGACTCTTGCCAACCAGATTCAAGCGGAACAGGAGGATATTTCTGTAATTTTAAATTTAGTATATATTTAAGTGATAGCGCAGCAAAAAGACAAGCAGAAGCGACAAAGACACTTCCCTTAGATCCAGCAAATCCTAAGTATCTATCCAAGAAGCTCGACCTTGTTTTAGATGATAAACTTGTAGACTCTTTATACATTGGAGCAGATTTAAAAGGGAGTATAACAACCCAAGTTCAAATTTCTGGTTCTGGTTCTGGTACAACACAAGAAGATGCATATAACGCAGCCAAAGATTCTATGCATAAGTTACAAACAATTTTAATCACAGGAAGTCTTCCGTATAAGTTAGAAATAGTAAAACTTGACTCAGCTTCCCCAGTTCTTGGAAAGGAGTTTACTAAGAATATAATTTATCTTGGTTTAATCGTTTTCTTAATTGTCTCGATAATGATCTTCTTAAAATATAGAAGATTGAAGATAACTTTATCTGTAATTCTCACAATGTTTGCCGAAGCGTTGATTACTCTAGGAATAGCTGCACTCATAAAATGGAATCTAGATGCTCCATCTATTGCCGGACTTATCGCTGGTATAGGTACCGGGGTAGACGACCAGATAGTAATCATTGATGAATCTGTTTCAGAAGAAACATCTAGTTTAAAAGATAAAATCAAAAGAGCACTATTCATAATTGTTGGGGCTTTTTTTGTAACTATCTTCGCAATGCTTCCTCTATTCTGGGCCGGAGCAGGTCTCTTAAGAGGCTTTGCTTTAACAACAATCTTGGGTGTTAGTGTTGGAATTTTAATAACAAGACCTGCATTCGCAGATATTCTGAAGAAACTTCAAGAATAAAATGTATCCTAAAACCCATATACTCTTTGGACTAATTTTTTGTGTAATTCTTTTTGTCTTCTTTCCCAATATATCTTTACTCGGCCTTCTATGTCTCTTTTTATCGGCAGTTTTAATTGATGTAGATCATTATATTTATTTCATTTTTAAAAAGAAAAACTTAAGTTTGAATAAATCTTATATCTGGTTTAAAGAGTTAAAAGAGTACGGGCTAAAACATAAGCGAGAAATTTACCTGTACAAGTGGCCTAATTACACTTTTCATAATGTAGAATTTCTTCTAGTGGTACTCGTACTTTATTTTATCTGGCCTTTTTTTGGATTTTTATTTATTGGTCTTCTTTTACACTTCTTTTTAGACTTTTTAGATGATTTGTCTACTGGACTTCCAATAACCATGAAACTTTCCTTAGTCTACCTTTTAATCCGGAACAAGAACAAAAAGACTTTCAATTAGACGACGAAAAAGATAATAATCTTTAAAAATACTTAAATTATCTAGACCTATGAATAAAAGAGTGTTAGTTACCGGTGCAGGAGGTTTGATTGGTTCTGAAGCATGCAAGTTTTATCTAAATAAGGGTTATGAAGTTTTAGGCATAGATAACAATTTACGAAAGTATTTTTTTGGAGAAGGGGGAGATACATCCAAAAATATCGCTTCTACTCTTAAGAATTACCCTTCTTTTGTAAACTATGCTCTTGATATCCGGGAAAGACCTGCTGTTCTAGATTTTTTTAAAAAAAATGGGCCATTTGACTTAGTTATTCATACTGCAGCACAACCTTCTCATGACTGGGCCGCAAAAGAACCCTTTACTGATTTTGATGTAAATGCAAACGGGACTTTTAATATGTTAGAAGCTTTTAGGTTATATTCTCCAAAAGGGGTTTTTATTTTTACTTCAACTAACAAAGTTTATGGAGATAATCCAAACAAAGTAGCTTTGGTTGAAACAGAGACGAGGTATGATTACGCTTTAGATCAAAAAATTTCAGGAGTTTCTCAAAACGGTATAGACGAGGAAATGAGTTTAGATCATTGCAAACATAGCATCTTTGGCGCAAGTAAAGTTGCAGCAGATGTTATGGCTCAAGAATACGGAAAATATTTTGGTTTAAATGTTGGGGTATTTAGGGGAGGTTGTTTGACTGGCCCCCAACATTCGGCAGTAGCACTTCACGGATTTTTAGCTTATATTGTTGATTGTGCAGTAAATAAAACCCAGTATACTATAATCGGTTACAAAGGAAAACAAGTAAGAGACCAGATACATAGTTCAGATGTAATTTTTGCTTTTGATGAATTTTTTAAGAATCCAAAACAGGGAGAAGCTTACAATCTTGGGGGGACAAAAGAAAATTCTGCTTCAATCCTTGAAGTAATAAAAATTTTAAAAGAAGAATTTAATCTGGAATTAGACTGGAATTATAAAGATCAACCGAGAATAGGGGACCATATATGCTATTATACTGATATGTCTAAGTTTAAGGAACACTACCCTAATTGGAAATTAACCAAAAACTTAAGAGACATAATTAAGGAAATAATTGAATCAAAAAGAGAACAAAAATGAAAGTTCTAGTTACTGGTGGCGCTGGTTTTATTGGCAGCCACATAGTTGATAAGTTAATTGAACTCGGGCACAAAGTAACTATTATCGATAATCTTACATCTACTTCTGGGAAAAAACCAGAATACTTAAACCCAAAAGCAAAATTTATCCTTGGCGATGTAAAAGATTTAAATCTTTTACAAAAGGTTTTACCCGAGACCGAAGTAATTTTTCACGAGGCTGCAAGTGTAGGCATAGCTCAATCAAATTATGAGGTAGATCCCTTCGTAGATAATAATTGTGTTGGAACTGCTAGGCTTTTGCAAGCTATAATAAACTTAAAAATAAAACCTAAGCTAATCATTTCTGCTTCAAACACTACTTATGGAGAAGGTTTATATTCTTGTGAAAAACACGGAAAGTTTCATCCGGAAATAAGAACCCAAGAAGAAATCAACACTTATGGATTTGATCCTGTTTGTCCTATCTGTAAAGGCATATCTAAACCAGTACCAACTCCGGAAGAAACAGAATTAAATTGTAATTCAATCTACGCTTATACTAAAAAATTTCAAGAAGAGACGTGTCTTTTCTTGGGCAAACTGTACGAATTCCCGGTGGTACTTCTAAAGTACTTTAATGTCTTCGGCCCACGGCAGTCCCTTTCAAACCCATACACCGGGGTTTCTGCAATATTCATGAGCAGAGTAAAAAATGGAAATAATCCACTAGTGTACGAGGACGGGAATCAAACAAGGGACTTTGTTTCTATACATGATGTTGTTGAGGCAAATATCCTTGCTATGAAAAAACTCGAGGCAAATTATAAAGTCTTTAATGTCGGGTCTGGAATTCCTACAACCATAAATGACTTAGCCAGAGAGATTTGTACCTTGTACAAAAAAGATCTTAAAATAGAGACAACAAATAAGTTTAGAAAAGGAGATATAAGACATTGCATTTCCGATACTACTAGAATAAAAGAGATTGGATGGTCCCCGAAAGTCGGCATTAGTGAAGGTTTACGTGAAATATATGAATGGGCAAAAAATCAAGAAGCAGTAGACCATTTTGATAAAGCAAATGAGGAATTAAAAGAAAAAGGGCTTATTTAAAAGGAATAGACAAATCTCCTGACTTTATTTTTTCTTTATTCTTTATACAATAAGCAAGCGATCTAAGATAATGCTCGAACTCTATATAATTATTCTTTGAATTTTTGAGATTAAATAACGAGAGAAAACGATACAAAGAAATTCCTACTAGATTCCAGGTGAATCTTATTCTCATCTCAGGCATATCTTTGTAAAATAAATATAAATGGTTTATCTGATTCATATATATGGCTTTTATTTTTCTTTCAATAGTCCACTCCCTTTGTGGGTGATGGTGAGAAACCGAAGCAGGAATAGCATAAAGTCCATTATACTTTTTGTGTATTCTATACGAAATGTCTACATCCTCTCCGAGAGACCAACCAAAAAAGTTTTCATCAAATTCCAAATCCTTGAAAACTTCTTTTTTGTATGAGGGGTCTGTTCCTGGAAACCATTCAGCCTTTACAGGTTTTCTTATTTTAAATGTTGAAGTATTCCCATAAGGGGAAGTTATTCTAAAAGAGGAATCATTACAGTTTCCTAATAGGAAAAGACTCTTTATTTTCTCTTTTAATTTAAAACCAGATTCTTTTAGTAAAGAATTTTCATACCCCCCTACATCATAGAACCCAAAGATTCCATTTGCATCAAGAGTGTTATAAGCTTGGACTATTTCGTCCATGTAGTCTGGGCCAAGAGCAGCATCATCGTCTAAGAAAAGAACAATTTTTGTTTTTGAAGTTTTTTTAAGCCCCTTATTCTTTGCTATGGCTATAGAAGGTATCTCAGATCTCAGATATCTTAACCGCGGAATAAATTTTTTATACTTCTCTGTTTCCTTTTTTGTTTCTGGATTTTCACTTTGATCTACAACTAAGACTTCATAAGGTTTTGATTTTTGATTTTTTAAACCTTCAAGAGCAACTTTTATTTCTTCTGGGCGGTTATATGTGACAATAACTACTGAGATGTCTTTACTACTGTACATAAAATCATGCAATTTTTATACTTAATAAGGTTTTCTTCATTATCTAAATCCCCTTTCACAAGGAATAAAAAGAAACCTTTACTATCCCTTTCTATGAAAAAAGATAAAGAATTAGCGATTAAAACCCCCTTAAAAAGAATCGCAAAGTCTTCTCTTATTGTGTTCTTGGGAATTTTTATCTCTAAGTTTCTTGCTTATTTTTACCGGATTATTATCGCAAGGTCTTTTGGCCCCGAAGAGTATGGTCTTTATTCCTTGGCCATAATGGTTGTTGGTTTATTTGCTGCTTTAGCAGGATTAGGTTTAAGTGAGGGAATATTGAGGTTTATCGCGGTTTTTAGAGCAAAAAAAGAACAAAGTAAAATAAAACACGTTTTTGGTTTATCTCTTAAGATTTGTTTTGCGACGAGCATCATGGCGGGGATAATTCTTTTTTTCTTTGCCGAACCAATTTCTCTAAGCATCTTCAAAAACGCAGGGCTCACTCTTTATTTACAGATACTTAGCTTAGTACTCCCTTTTTCGGTTTTATCCGGAATTTTACTTTCTACAATAAGAGCCTATGAAAAAGTAAATTGGTACATCATCATTTATTACATACTCTTAAATGTTATCAACTTTATTACTTTACTCCTTTTTTTATCGCTTAACTTAGGAAGAACCGCAATTATTCTTTCTTATTTTGCGGGAATTTTCTTTATTTTTATCTCTTCTTTTTTTGTCTTAAGGAAATATTCTAAGGAAGTATTTGGCAAGTCTTCCCTCCCAAGAGAGGAGCAGAAGAAAACATTTAGAGAAATTGTAAAATACTCCTGGCCTTTGATTGCTCTCAATCTCTCAAGCTATCTTCTTACTTGGATAGATTCCTTTTCTATAGGAATATATAATGGGGCTTATGATGTTGGAATCTATAATGTGGCTGTACCTATCGCCGGTTTGTTTGTTATTCCTTCTATGCTCTTTTCTCAGCTTTTCTTTCCAATTATTGTTCGGGAGATAGAAAGAAAAAATCATAATGTTGTTGAGAATCTTAGCAAACAAGTAAGTAAGTGGATACTTATGCTAAATCTGCCCTTTTTAGGAATAGTGCTCTTTTTTCCCGGAGCGATTATTAATCTTCTTTTTGGGGCTAAATATCTTGGCGCTGAAAATGCACTAAGAATGCTTGCAATAGGTACTTTTATTTTTCAGCAAGCAGCAGTTTCAAAAGAGGCCCTTTACGCACTAGGAAAGTCAAAAAAGATTTTATACAACTTCCTTTTTGCTTCCATACTCAACTTAGTTCTTAACCTTCTTCTTGTTCCAAAATATGGGATAAATGGTGCAGCCTTTTCCACCATGTTATGTTATATTGTTCTTGCAGGTTTATATGGATTTCAGGTATTTAGGGAGCTTAGTGTAATCCCTTTAAGAAGAAAGATGCTCACAATTATTTTGATAAATTTTATTCCCCTCATAGCCTTATTCTTTGTTAGAAAAATTGTTGAAATAACCCCTTTAAGCTTAATTTTAATTACAATCTCTTTCGTTTTAGTTTACATCCTTCTCATTTTCCTCACTAAATCCTTTGACCATTTTGATTACGAGATTATAAGATCTTTTTATGAGAAATCATTCTCCTTCTTAAGGAGATCTAAAAAGTAATTTTCTGTATCCCCTTTTCGAGTTTGCTATAGAAACCATTATAAACTTCTTTTTTTCAATTCTTTTAATGAAAGCAACGTTTATCTTTTATAATGTTCTTGAAAATAAAAACGCCTTTAGCATCCCCCTTTCTATACTCTCTTCTTGCCTTAAGAAAGCAGGGCACGAAGTTTCCCTTGCAATAGTAAATTCACAAGAAAAAATAACTAAAGAAAGTTTTTTATCTAGACTTTCTCCGTCAGATATCTTTGGTTTTAGTGCGCTAACCGGAGCGTTTCCTGAGATAAAAAAACTAGTTCTCTGGATAAAAGAGAAGTATCCTAAATCACTGATAGTTATTGGGGGAAGTCACGCCCTTCTAGACCCAGAAGAGGTTATTTCTTCTCCAGGGGTAGATGCTGTGTGTATTGGTGAAGGGGAGCATTGCCTTGTAGAACTCGCTAATAAAATAGATCGAAAAAAGGATATTTACGACACCAAAAACTTTTGGTTCAAAAAAAATGGAAAGATAATTAAGAATCAGAGGCTCCCTCTAATCGAAGACTTAGATACAATCCCTTTTTTAGACAGAAACCTCTTTGATTACTACTCTTTAACTGATTACAAGGATGGTAAACAAATGGTTGTTATGGCTTCCAGGGGATGCCCCTATAACTGCGGTTATTGTGCAAATCACCTCATTAGAAACCTTTATCCTAATAAAGAAAAATGGTTAAGATTTAGAAAAGTGGATAATGTTATTAAAGAAATTAAGGGGATTCTAGAGAAGTTCGGGCCTCATGAAAGAGTAAAATTTGTAGACGATACACTTGTCCAAAATAAAAAGTGGTTTGAAGAGTTAATAAAAAAGTATCCTAAAGAGATAGGATTGCCTGTTGATTGTCAGGTTAGACCCAACGAACTTGATCTGGATACCTTAGAGAAACTTAAAAAATTAGGTGTTGACCGTCTAGAGATGGGCATAGAATCTGGTAACGAATTTATTAGATATAAAATTATGAATCGGCATATAACAAACGAACAGATAATTAATGCTTATCATATTGCAAGACAGAACAAAATACCGGCTATTTCTTTTAATATAATTGGTTTGCCTTTTGAAAATTTTGATATGATCCTGGATACTGTCAAAATTAATGCCCTAGCCAGACCCTCTTGGGCAAAAGTTTTATATTTTCAACCCTTCCCCCACACAGAATTACTTAATATATGCGAAAAATTTGGATTTATTAAAGAATATAAAATTTTACCAACCCTCTTTGAAGGAAGTCCTCTAGAATCACCCTATGTTTCAAAAGTTCAGTTAGATTTTATTTACTCTAATTTTAGGCCATTAATTAAGTTATATCAAATAAGGGTTTTATGGCCTTTATTAGATATTATCTTTTCTTCTAAGCTCTTCCCTTATAAGTTTTTTATAAAGATTTCGCCTTTGATTAACTTAAAGGAGGTTCTTGGGGCTAAGTTTCCGCGAGAGATAAAATCTATTAAAAAATTAATTCTAAGAAGAAAATGACTGCAACTTTAATTTTTACTGATCATGCGGACTATGATAATCCCGAGATGATCAAGGCTCTTTGTTATGGTACATCAGACGAAAAATCCAAAGATTATGGTAAAAGAGGGTTTATTGGGCACGGATTAACCTTCACTAAAAGTGTATTTGCAAAAACTAAGGAACCTTTTTCAGAAGAAAAAATAAAAAAACTTCTCACTTCTTATGGGAAAGTTCCAGCAGTAAGGAATAGATACAACTGGCAAGTTTTTGACGAAGAACGAGGGTTATCCCGAACCGTTCCTGGTTTAGATAATCCTTGCTTCAGGAAGATTATGTTAAAATTGTCTAAGGACGGAATAGAGGTTTGCCCTCATTGCTTATCTTGGGAAAGTGTTTCAAGAGACGAAGCAAGAAAATTAATTCTTTTGTTTAAGCCATTTAAACCGAAAACTTGGATAGATCACGGAAAAAATTATTGCAAGAACTCTCTAGCTTTTGAAGGAGCAAAAGAATCTAGTCCGTACTATGTCTTAGATCTTTTAAAAAAACAAGGATATGAATATGCCTGGGCTTATCAAGAGTATCCCTTTCGAGGAAAGTTAAATCTTAAAGAGCTAGATGAGAAGTTTATAGCCTATGACCAAGAAAAGAAGTTATGGCTCTTCAAAACTATCGAACTCAAACCCTCAGAGGTTATTTTTAGTAAAGCTTACTCCCCGAGGAATATAGACCGTTTTATAGAAACCAAGGGCATTCATATAGCCCATGTTTATTTTTTTCAACCGGTTTTTGAAGTTCCTCGCAAAAGATTCCATTTCCGGGGAGAGAGGTTTTTTTGGTATATAAAAGATTTTTTTAAATGGAAAATTCTTGGTTTGAATTATTCTAGGCGGAAGGAGATCCCAAATGGTGTGCTTATCTGGGTAAATGATCATTACGAAATAGATCCAAAATTTGATCTCTGCCTAAAGTACATCGGAGAAAAACAAAAGGAAGGAAAGATAATCGTGACCACAATTAAAAATTTTTTCAGGAGTAAAAATGAAAGACATAGTTAACTATTTAGATGAACTGAAAGGAAAGGCGATTCTTGAGAAGAAGTTTGTAGGATTTTCGCTTGAATTTCCATATAAATCGGAAAAGGATTCTTTTCTTTTACCAATAAGAACGTCTAATAACTGTGTGGTTGGTGCATGTAAAATTTTTGATAAAAAGGAAGCCTTAGATCTTATCTCATTTCTAGACGGGAAAATAGATTATCTTTTTTTAGACTGTGAGACAAAAAATCAAGATTTCTTTGACATAGAAGAAAAAGCCAAATCTTTAATTAAGAGTTCTCAGGTTTTTTCTATAAAAGTAAATGATATAACTGCAAAATCAGCCGACCTTTTAATCTCTCAATTAGCTAGCCCACTACTAAACAAGCAGGTAGTAATAGTTGGGTGTGGTAATATTGGGTCTAAATTAGCAATGAAACTATCCGAGAGGGGCGCTTTGGTTTATATTACTAATAAAGACCTAAAAGAATCTACTAAAGTTGCAGAGAGTCTGAATAATCTCATTCTTAATAAAGAAAATTGTATAACTCCCTTTGATATAAGTGATTTATCTTTTTTTGATAATGCTGACATCGTAGTGGGATTTTCTCCAAGTTACTCCCAAAGTATAAGCCCCCAAATGTTGGAAAGAGTAAAACCTAAATCGCTTATCCTCGACGGGGGAATTGGAACTATTCAGGAGAATTGTTTTAAACTAGACTTAAAATTTATCCGTTTAGATATTCGCTCGGGATTTTTAGGGTACATAGATTCGATTCTGAAAACAAATGAAATGATACAAAATGATCTAGGGGAAGTAGTTATTGGTGGCACGAAACTTGTTTCTGGAGGTTTTATTTCTAATGAAGGTACAATAATCCTCGATTCTATAAAAAATCCCACTAACATTCTAGGGGTCGCTGATGGTAAGGGGGGATTAATACGGGAGGTAAAACCAACACTTCCTCCAGATTTTTTTAACCCCACATTCGTTTTCAGAGTTGATGGCGGAAGTTCCGAGTCTTGTAGACCAAGAAATGAGCAGGGCATGGGCCATATTACTAGAAGTTTAATCTTTGCAGACTATCTTAAACAAAAGGGATTTAAGTGTTATTTCTTAATGAAAGACTTACCGGGAGTTAATCTAGTGAAGAATAAATACCCTGTAAAAATTATATCTGAAAATGAAGACGAGGTAATCCAATTGGTGCGAGAGTTAACAAATGTTCCCAATGCGTACCTTCTCATAGATAAATTGGATCTTTCTGAAGAGTATGTAAAGAAATTAAAACACTCAGCAAAGAAGATAATAACTATAGATAATAACGGGCCTGGAGCTCTTTATTCAGACATTAACTTTTATCCTTTAGTCATTCCTAAAAAAAGATCTTACAAGGATCATGATGGGCCACAATTTTCTCTTATGCGAGAAGAATTCTATGATTTATACAAAAAGAAAGAAATAAATCATACTTGTAAAAACATCCTAATAACTTTAGGTGGAACAGACCCAACAAAGACTACCCTTAAGGTTATTCAGGCACTGAAGGAAATACCCGGCCTTCATTCTAAAGTGATTTTGGGAGCAGGGGTAACTTTTAAAGAAGAAGTAGAGAAAGCTGTTAATTCTAGCTTTGAGATTATAGAGAACAGTTCAGATATGGCCAAATTAATCTACGAAGCAGATTTGGCTATAATATCTGGGGGGGTTACAGTTTATGAGTGTGCCTTTTTAGGTACCCCTGCCGTAATTATAAGCCATAACCGCGAGGAATCTGAGCACTCTTTTAGAGGTTATGATTTTGCTATTAATTTAGGATTGACTTCCGAAGTTGATTCCAATAATATTTATAAAGAGGTTAGAGGACTCATAAATGACTATGAACGAAGATTAAAATTAAGCATCTTTGGGAGTTCTTTATTTAAAATAAACTCCAAAGAAGTAATGCTTAAGTTAATTTTAGAAAATGAAAAATTTAATTAAAAACAAAATTGTGCTTATTACTGGGGGAACCGGGTCTATAGGTGCGGAGCTAGTGAGACAAACTCTTAAATTTGGCCCTAAACAAGTGAGGATTTTGAGTAGAGATCAGACAAAGCAACTTTATCTGGAGAAGGAATTAAATGAGTTTATTCGAGCAGAGTCACCTAATGTAAGATTTTTTATAGGAGATATTAGAGATAAAGAAAGACTAAAATCTATTTTCCGAGGAGTAAACATAGTATTTCATGCTGCGGCACTTAAGCATGTTTCTTCTTGTGAGTATAATCTTTTTGAAGCAATTAAAACAAATGTTTATGGCCTTCAAAATGTGCTAGAAGAGGCAGTTGCTAATAACGTTGAAAGATTTGTATATGTAAGCACAGACAAAGCAGTGAACCCCTCAAGCATTATGGGCCTTACTAAATATCTCGGTGAAAAGATGGTAGCAAATACTTACTATTACCAGGGAGCAAAGAGAACCCCTTTTGCATCGGTCAGGTTTGGGAATGTACTCAACTCTTCTGGTTCAATTATCCCTCTTTTTAAACAACAAATTAACCAAGGAGGCCCGGTAACTATTACTGATCCAAACATGAGGCGTTTTTTTATGCCCATACCCTCCGCAGCGCAATTAGTTCTTTCTGCACTTAATTACTCTCAAGTTAATGAAACATTTATACTAAAAATGCCTTCAATAAAAATTTTAGATCTTGCAGAAGTTTTAATACAAGAGTATGCCCCCCGGGTGGGGAAGGATCCCAAAGATATTAAGATTAAAATAATTGGGAGATATCCTGGAGAAAAGGTTCATGAACAATTAATCAGTAGCGAGGAGGCTGAGTCTGCTGTAGAGATGAAGGACTTTTTTATTATTCGACCAAAGGTACTAATCCCCTCTAAGCTGGGGCACATACCAAATTATATATATCCTAAAGGAGCAGGAAAACCAAAAACTAAGAGTAAAGGTTACTCTACTGCAGAAGTAACTCCACTTACTAAAGAACAAATCAAGAAACTTCTGTTTAACCAAAATTTACTTTAACTGTTATCAATCATAGGGTAAGAAATAACTTTATCTTTGGGTATATCTACTAGAGCCGTTCTACCCGATACATACTTTATATTTTCAAGAGTTGGTTTGATTCCAGTAGCAGGCCTTTTCCAGTCAAGGTCTTCTTCTTTTATTATCTCTCCACTTTTTATCGCTTTTTTTGAAACTAAGCTTCTTCTTGCCCCGATACTCGCAGCATATTCACAAGTTAAGGGTCTTTCTGGATTTTTTATCCCAGACATCTTCTCAAAAACAACACCCAGCTCTTTTTCAAGAATTTCTTTAGTTAATTTTCCTTCTTCAAAATCCCTAACTCTTCTTACATACTCCGCAAATTCTTCCATACTCATAAATGACGCATCCGGATTCAATGGCTTCCCTTCTTCACCTTTAAACTTATTTATTGTACAATGCTTTTCCAAAAAACTTGCCCCATAGAAACAAGCAAGAACCCCCGAATCCCGAGTTAAGGTGTGATCTGAAAAACCTATAGGCAAATTATATCTCTCCCTATATTCCTGTATCGCTCTTAGATTACTGTCTTCGTCCTTTGTTGGATAGTCTAATATGCAATGTAGTAGTGCAACTTGGGGATTACCATTATCTTTTATTACTTTTAAGGCTTCGTCGACTTCATTATGGGTTGCTGCGCCTGTAGAAAGAAGTATCGGAACTCCTTTTTGTGCGGCTCTTTTTAGTAATGAATGGCAGGTTATATCTCCAGACGCAATTTTTATTGCAAGAACTCCCGAGTCTACTAATACATCTACAGCATCTTCATCAAAGGGGGTAGAAAAAACGAGAATCCCAATTTTCTTACCATATTCTATTAGCTCTGTATATATATCTCTCCTTAATTTATCTAAATTCCCAAAAGTATCTATCTGTCTTGTTGAGGGGTCATCTTCGGGCACGAGATGCCAGTAACATTTAGCTTCAGGAGTAACTAACTTATCTGCATAATATGTTTGAAATTTGACTGCATCGGCTCCAGCTTTTTTCGCCGCTTCTATTATTTTTTTTGCCTGGTCCATATCCCCTTTGTGATCAACTCCCGCTTCAGCAATTATGAAAATTTTTTGACCTTCACCAATAGACCGGTCCCCAATAATAATTTTTTCTGCCATACATATCTTAGAAGGCGTTCTTTTAAAAAGATTCTTATACTACACAAAATCTAGGGCTCTCCGTGAATAATATCCATAAAATTCATGTGATAATTTATATCTTCTTCGTAAAATTCTGGGTGTTCGCTAGCATATTTTATTACTTTTTTTGAGTCATCAACATCTTCCCCCAAAGCTAAAAATATCTTTTTTATTTTTTCTAATTCTTCTGGACGATCTATTGAAAGAACTATATTGGGTTTTTGAAAGGAAGGATTTTCCGCAAAATTTTTAATTTTAAACTTACTAGGATTTTCTAGGATGTAAAGAGTTATGTGTTCTTTGTGCTTTTTTTCGTTCGCTAGACTAAAAACCCTCTCTATGGCTTCTCTGGTGATTACCTCTGCGTGCATTCCGAGGGGAACCCCCCTCTTATGGCGATTATGGGAATACTCTGCTTCGTTATTTTTTACATTTTTAATAAGCCGATCCATAGCTTCTGTAAAAAGTAAGGCACAATCCACAGTTATTCTAACAATTATATCTGCATTGTGCGCTCTGGCGGCTAAAACAAACTCCTCTAATGCGGAAGTTGCTTTTTCATAAGAAATACCTACTCCTAACTTTTGAGCTAATTTAACTATTGGGAGGTTTTCTCCTGAAGGTAGATTAGTAGTAGCAACTACAATCTCGTCTATCTCTTTGGACTTCCTTAGTCTGTTTATTTGATGTTCTAATATTGTTTTACCTCCTAATTTGGCCAGAACTTTTCCGGGAAATCGCGTAGATCCCATCCTCGCCATTATTATTGCAACAACTTTTTTCTTACTTTTTTCCATTTTTTAATACTCTCTTAATTAATTCAGAAAAGTTTATTGAAGCCCGTCCATCGTTATTCCCAATATATTCTTTTAGAAATTTTTCTCCATTCTTAGCTAATCTACGAATAACCTCTTTTTTGTATAAACAAGCATTTAATGCTTTATTGAAATCATTATCTGCATAGACCCCATAAGCTGCTTTATTTTTAGCGAAAGGTAAAAGATCTGGTTTTCCAGTCAAGTTTACCGTAATCACAGGTTTTTTCAAAATGAGGGCGTCTATAGCTGTTGTTGAGCAGATAGTGACTAGCACCTTACACCTTTGTATGAAATAATTTATTCCCTCGGGGGGTTGCCCCGGGATTATTTCTATCTTTGATTTATATTTTTCTAAGAAGCTTTTAACTAAGTCAGGTTTTTGACCGGGGTGGAGGTTTATTAAAATCTTCTCTTTAAGATTATTAGTCCCCTTTATTACTACCTCAAGAAATTTTTTTTGCTCTTCTTCTGATACCATTTGAGTGGTTATTAATATATACTCTCCCCTAGGAACTCTCTTTGGTACTGGCAGTCCATCATATTTTGTAGAACCCGCAATAAATATCTTCTTTTTATCATACCCCCTTCTTATTAACATTTCTTTTGTTAATTTTCCCCATACAACAAATTTATCTGCTAGAGTTGGTTGATAATAAGCGCAATCTATCGCAGCTCCATGTTGGCTTACTATGGAAGGAACCCCAATTTTGTTTGCTAAATAGACTTCTACTTTCCCGAAGGTATCCATATCTGTTCCAGTAATTATTACTCCGGGCTTTTCTTTTTTTATAACCTCTTTGATAGTCTCTATGTGCTCGATAGTTGTTAAGAAATTCTGGAAAAATTTTTCTTTTACTTCCGGCCATAAGTTTTTATTCCCATACCTAAAACTATTATTTTTTACTAGTTTCTTCCATCCTTGATTAAATCTCTTTACTTCTCTTAATATCCTTGGGATCTTTTTGGTAGAAAGATATCCTTCTACGGAATTGTAGGATATCTTGTTTTTTTTCAACATTTCCTTTGCAAAAGGACTTCCAGCAATTACTCTCACTTTCACCCCTCCATCTCTTTTAAGTTGTTTTACTACTGGGATGAGAGTGTCTGCTTGGCTAGATGAATAAATGAAGAAAAGGGCAGAATTCCCTTTATTTTCATTTACGTTCTCTCTCTTCTTTAAGTATTTCAAAATTCTTTTTATCCCTACTTTAATTTTTTTATTATCCAAAAAAGATTTCTTTTTTTTCTTAGAAAATTTGTTTTTCATAATTTCACTAAACCCTAATAAGATATCATGTTGAATCATTGGACCCAAATCGATGCCCGAATATTTGAACAGTTCTTTAAACTCTTTTATCTCCTGAAGTTTTCTAAACAAGTTTAAAGAACTTTCATAACCGTCTCTGAACTCATCCGGATCTTTTACAATATACTTAGAAAATTCTATCTCCATATTAATACATTCCTTGGGTATTTTAAAAGTTTTACATACTTATTTAAAGTTATTAATTTTTTAAAAAAAATGAATAAACCTTTAGAGAAGGAAATGAGTAATTTTTACTCTTCTTCAGAACCTTATATGAATCAGTTAAAAAAGCATAGTCTTTCAGATTATGGGGTTTACCTAAACAAAATTCTCTCTACACTCTCTAAGGGGAGTTCTATTTTGGATGTTGGCTGCGGGGTTGGGCAAGTTGCTAATTTTCTTCAAACAAACGGGTACGCTGTAACTGGAATAGATATTTCTCCCCTTTTTATTAAAGAGGGAAGAAAATTAGGAAAGGCTAAACTTCTGGAGATGGATTCTACTAAACTTAAGTTTAAAGACGAATCTTTTGCTTCTGTAATTTCTGCTGAGTCTCTAGAGCATATGCCCAATCCAAAAAAAGTTTTAGAAGAAATGGATCGGGTTTTAAAGAAGAAGGGTCTGCTTGTTCTCCGATTTCCTAATAAGCAGTCTAAATTTAACAATTTTATAACTCTCTTAACTAAGAAGCCCTATTTTCAGATTGTTCAGCCTAATTTAGACAAAAATGTATTCGGAGAGGATGAAGACTTGTGCTACCTTGCCTCAACTTCTGATGTAATCGTTTTTCTAAGAAAAAGAGGGTACAAAATAGTTTATACAAAACCTTTCTTTTGGCCGTCTGCTTTGATTCTAGCTAGAAAGCCTTAAAAAATGTGATGATTCTTAGTCTCTATGAACATTATGTTTCAAGTTGGTTCTTGGCATTATGACAAGGGTGGGACAGACCTTTTTGTAAAAACAATCGCCCACTGGCTAGCAAAAAAAGGGCATAAGGTGGTTGTTCTTGTTCATCGATTAGAAGAAGAAAAATGTTCCGATGAAGATATCTCTTTTGGAAAAGGAGCTATTTTAGTAAGGTATACTCCTCCTCAGAAGAAGGGGTTAAGATTTAATCCGCTAGTTTATTCTTACCGGCTTTTCCTTACCTCCCTATATCTCTATCGATTAGCCAAAAAGGAGGAAGTTCAAGCAATTGTTGTTGGGGAAACAGAACTGCTTTCTGTTCTTCCCCTTAAACTACTAGACGTTAAAATTTTCTGTCGTGGTGGGGCTTTACTTTATGAAACAATGAGTAAAGAAGTGCTAAAGGAGCGGGGCAGAGGTTTTTACTCTAAACTTTTCATTAATCTAATTAGGTTATATAACAAATTTACTTTAAAACTTCCAGATGTAATGGTACCAGTTAATGAAGCAGAGTACTCTTTTATGAAAGTGCATATGAATAATCATGCACTAATAAAAATAATCCCCCATGGAATAGATATTAATCTTTTCAAACCTCTAAAAGATAGGTTTCTAAGCAGGAATGTTGTTGTTGGTTATGTTGGAAGATTAGCCCCCATAAAATACCCAGAAACAGCTCTTAAAATTTTTAAGGAAGCTTCAAAAGGAAAAAGGGGTGTAGAATTTTGGTGGATTGGGCCGTTAGATCCATCTTACTCTGCAAATCAGTTTGACTTGTTTAAATCTCAAGAAGGAGTTAGTAATGCTAAGTATATTAGTAAAGTAGATAACTCTAAGCTCCCTAACTTTCTTAATAAAATGGATATTTTCTTACAAGTAGAGCAACAAACAAATGTTTCAAGATCTACAACAGAAGCAGCCTCATGCGGACTACCCATTGTTGCCCTAAACAAAGGGAAAGAATCTTACGGGTTCTTTACTATGAATCAAACAGAAGCAATATCTAGATTACATAAATTAATTAATTCTAAAGACCTTAGACAAAAAGAGGGAGATCGAGCTAGGCAAGAAATAATAAAAAACTTTTCAGAAGAAAGAATATATCAAAAATATTTAGATCTCTTTAATTTAGTTACAAACAAAGATGAAAGAAAATGATTCGTTCGTTCTAGAAGAAATTTCTCCTTGGGTAGTTTATCAGAGTAAGGACTGGAAAAGAATAAAAGAGTCCTCTGGGAAGAAACCAGTAACTATCGAAGTAGAAAATAAAGGGGAGATTAATGCCCAGATTTTAGCCTTTGAACAGATACTTCAGACCCCCTTTGGGAAAAAACAAATACTTTTTGCAGAAGGGCTCCCTTTATTCAAGGAAGAAGAAGACTTAAAAAAAGTTTTAAACCTTTTTAAAAAAGCCTCTAAAAAATATTTTTATGGGGTTATTTTTCCAACAGTTCTCTCAGATAAAAATACTTTCTTTGAAGAAGAAGGTTACTCTAAGATAAGCAATTATACGATTCTTCTTGATCTAGAAAAACCAGAATCGGAGCTATTTAAAAATTTGGAAAAAAAATCCTCTAGATGGGGGGTTAAATTTGCCGAAAAACAGGGTTTATCTTTTGAGGAAGCAACTGAAGAAGAACTACCTTTGTTTTATGAAATGTACTTAAAGACTACCGAAGACGGAGGATTTAACCCGGAAAGTTACGAATTTTTTAAACAGCTATTTACCTCAAAAATAGGAAAAATTTTTATTGTTAAAAAAGAAAAGAAACTTCTTGCAGGAGGAGCGGTTCTCTTGGACAAAGATTATGCTATACTAAACCTTACCTCTTCAACAGAAGAAGGGCATAAGTTCCAGGCTATGCCTTTTTTTTATTGGAACATAATCAGATATACTAAATCTTTAAATAAAAAATATCTGGACTTTGGGGGGTATGACGCAGAGGCAAAAGAAGGAGATAAGACCTTTGCTGTAAACAAATTTAAGGAAAGATTCGGAGGTAAAATTGTTGAGCAACCAATTTATTCTACTAATAAAAAATACTTTTTGATAAGGAAATTAATGAGAAAAGCAAGATTTATTAAAAAGTTGTACAAAAAACAATGAAAAAAATTTTAATGATGGGTTTTACTCCTCCCGAAGAGGGCGGAAGTGAAAGACATATATACGAAATTAGCTCAAGAATGTCTGATGCAGTAGTCTTTACTCAAAAAGGCTCTTTGTGTAGAAATAAAATAGAAGTTTCTACGCTTAACTATGGCCCAATTTTAAGGAACACATCATTTCTTTTTATGTCTCTACTCTTTGCTATATATCTCTTAATCGCTCCAAAAAAGAAGTACGAATCTATACATATACATGAAAATTTGCTTTATTTCTTAGCTCCAATTCTTCGGCTGAGATACTATGTGGTAATCACTATTCATGGTATAACTGGGTTTAAATTTTACGATCATAAACTTCTCTGGTTTTTTTTCAGAAGTTCCTTGCGATGTGCGAATAAAGTAATATCTGTAAGTTTAGCCGATAAAGAGCTTTTAGATGTTGAGTTAAAAAAAGTGGAGTATATACCTAACGGGGTAGATCTTTCAGTGTATGAACTCATTGGAGAACAGAAAATTAAGAAAGAGATAACTTTTGTTGGAAGGATTCATGAACAGAAAGGAGTGGAAACTTTGGTTAAAGCTTTTGAATTAGTTTCAAAGTTTTTCCCAGAATATACCCTAAAAATAATTGGTAAAAAAGAAGGAAATTATTACGAAAAATTAAGAAGTAAGTATGTAAATAAAAAAATAGTTTGGAAAGGATTTATACTTGATAGGGAGAAACTTTTTACAGAGATAGCCTCCTCAGAAATTTTAGTCTGCCCCTCTTTGTGGGAAGCTCTCCCATGGCCCGGTCTTCTGGAAAACCTCGGTTCCGGCCGCCCAGTTATTGCCTCAAGCCTTAAAGGAATGGATAAAATATTCAGGGATAAAAAAGATATACTCTTGGTTAAGCCTTTAGATGTTGACGCTCTTTCTACAGCAATGAATTTTCTTATTAAACATAAAAATGTAGCTTCATCAATTGGAAACAATGGTGGAAGAAGAGCAGAAGATTATCGGTGGGAAATAATAGCAACAAAAGTGCACAGAGTTTATAAATAAAAAATCCTTGAATTAAGAATGGTTCTTCAAAATGGATGGCCTAAATACTGGGAAAGAGCAGAACAGGGGGGGAATTACTATGGGAAGCATGGAGCGAACTCGGATTTAGAGATCAACATACTAAATATTACTAAAAAAGATATCCTCTTGGATATAGGTTGTGCAAATGGGGCCATTTTGACCGATATTCGAAAAAAGACCGGGGCGATTGGTTATGGTATCGATATTTCTCCAATTCCTCTAAAATTAAACAAAGATAAAAAGCTTAAACTTAAGGTTGCAGATATGGAAAAAACAGGCTATCCGGGTAATACTTTTACTAAAGTCATTTCCCGAGGGGTATTTGAGCATACTCCTCGCACAGAAAAGGTCTTTTTAGAATTAAATAGGATAATGAAAAGAGGTGGGCTGGCTTTTATTACTGTGCCTAATAAAATTTCCTTTTTTCACCTGACTAAAAATTTTAAGATGATTATTCGAACCTGGGATCTGGGTTATGAACGAAGCTTTTCTAAAAAAGAGATAGACGTCGTACTTAAAAAAACAGGATTTAAATTAGAGAGATACTACATTATTCCTCACAGCCAAGTATCAAACATCTTTAATTGGGGGGATAATCAGCTTAATAAAATAAATAAGAATTATTTTGGCTTCTTTATTTATTTCACTGCAAGAAAAATTAAAGATGTTGCCTAAACTTACATTTAGCATTGATGTTGAACCAGACTTACATACTGGGAAATACCGGGGTGTAACCGAAGGGTTAGCAAGATTAAAAGTGCTGTGTGATAAGTACGACGTTAAGCCCATACTTTTTGTAACATCAGATTGTCTTTCTAAAAATGCACTAATCTTTAAAAAATTTTCACAAAAAGGGTGGGAGATTTCATTTCATGGTAAGAGTCATAAAAGGTTCGATGAAATGAGTGAATCTCAGAAAGAAGAGGAAATAAGCTCTTCTGTAAAATTATTTAAAAATAAATTAGGTTTTTACCCTAAAGGGTTTAGGGCCCCGCAACATGGGATAGATGATTCTACTTTAGACTTGTTGGTTAAGTACGGCTTTAAGTACGACTCTAGTTATACCCCCTTAAATCTTCTCCAACTTTTATTTTTCCCAAGAAAATTTTCTCTATGGGCACGAAATTTTTTCTCAAGAAGAAGAATTTATCACATCAGAAGGGGTTTACTTGAAATTCCAACAACCTCTTTTTTTGTTCCTTTTGTTTCTTTGACTCTAAGGGTCCTTCCAAAAGTTTTTTTGAAGTCATATATAAGATTAATAAAACTAACTTACGAAAGACCACTTTTTTACGCGCATTCATGGGATTTTATTGAGATGAAGGATAGTAAGGTTGATAGGATTTTTCCACATACTCTATTTTTAAATAAATTAGAATATATAATGAAAAATGAAAGTTCTAGAGCTAACTAACTACTCTTCCGGAATATGCGGGGTTTGGGCGAGAGTAAAGGAAGAATCTGAAGGACTTTCTAGACTTGGATATGAAGTAAAGATATTCTCTTCTAATCTTACTAAAGGGTCTAATAATGTAGCTCCTCCTAAAGGAAATCTGGGAAAAATAGAAATAAAGAGGTTCGCCTCCATTCAACCTGGGACTTATCCCCTCCATTTTTTACCTGGAGGAGAAAGTTACATGTTTTGGAATTTTAAAGAAGCTGGAAAGGAAATAAGAAAATTTAAACCAGACTTAATAATCGTCCATTCATACCGGCACACACACAACCTTTTTGCTTTAAGAATGGCAAAAAAGATTGGGGCTAAAGTTTTTTTGGTAACTCACGCCCCATTTGTGGAGGAAGATGCAACTAGGTCTTTTTGGGGCCATTCTGCTAGTTGGTTTTATAATTATTTTATTGGATCAAAGACCATAAACAAGTTTGATAAAGTTATAACAATCACTCACTGGGAAGAACCATACCTTAAGAAATTAGGAGTTAAACCTGAAAAATTAGCTTACATTCCAAATGGGATTCCGGGACTTTTTTTTAAATATAAGAAAAAAGTTCCAGAAGAAAATAAAATACTTTTCTTAGGAAGAATAGCCCCGATTAAGGACCTCGAAACTCTAATCTCTGCTTTCGCTTTGATTAAGAATAAAAAAATAAAATTAGAATTAGTGGGCCCCGCAGAAGAAGGATATCTTCTAAAACTTAAAGATTTAATCAAGAAAAAGTTTCTTGAAAAAAGAGTAACTTTCTCTGGGCCTATTTATAATTTGGAAGATAAACTTTCTAAGATAGACTCTAGCAAGATTTTCATTCTTCCCTCTAAAAGAGAAGCAATGCCCCAGTCTTTGATTGAAGCAATGGCCCGTAAAAAAATAGTTATTTCTAGTAATAATCCAGGATCAAAAGAGATAGTTCTTAAAGAAGGGGGTTTTTTATTCAACGTGGGAGACGCAACAGACCTTGCAAAGAAGGTAGACTCGGCGTTATCCCTTTCACCTAAAGCCCGAAATAAGATTAAACTTAAAGCATTTAACTCTGTAAACAAATTTAATTGGGAAAGAGTAATAAAGAGTTTAGACCTGGAGATAAAAAAATGATCTCTATAGTAATAACTTCTTTTAACGAACCTAAAACCGTCGGGAAAGCTATAGACTCTTTTCTTTCTCAAAAGATTAGAAAAAAATTTGAGTTAATTGTTGTAGCGCCAGACAAAGGAACAGAAGATATTGTAAGAAGATTTTCTCAAAAAAATAAACAAGTGAGATATTTTAAGGATCCTGGAAAGGGAAAGTCTTACGCTTTAAATCTAATTATTCCCAAATTAAGAGGAGAAATTTTGGTCTTTACAGATGGAGATCTCTTTGTTTCTAGAAATTCTTTAAATGAGATTCTAAAAAAGTTTGAAGATCCCCGGGTCGGGTGTGTTTCTGCTCGGCCAGTCCCGATGGAAGATAAAAAAACCAAGTATGGTTATTTTGCTAACTTTTTATTTGACTCTGCGCATAAATTGAGGAAAAAATCAGAAAATAAATTTGGTTTTGTTGAATGCTCTGGGTACCTTTGGGCATTTCGGAATAATGTTATAACTAGCTTCCCAGTAGATGTTGCTGAGGATACGATCGTTCCATGTCTTTTTTATTTAAAAGGATATAAAATTGCTTACGCTCCAAAAGCAGAAGTTTACGTCAAAAACGTAACTAACCTTAAAGACTGGCTTAAACAAAAAATTAGAACAACAAAGGCGCATGAAACCCTGTTAAAGTACGTAGACGTGAAGAGGGTCCCTAGGTCAAAAAGTTTCTTAAATGAACTTTTTGGGGGCTTTTATCTATTTACTTACCCTAAGAAAATAAGAGAAGTATTCTGGACCTTGGACTTATTTTTTCTTAGACTTTACATGTGGGTAGCAGTATTTTATCACACCAAAATTAAGAAAAAAAGATATTCTGATGCTTGGGAAAGAATTAATAGCACAAAATAAGAAAGAATAAAAACGTCTTTATTTTAATACTAATATGGTAGAAACAGAAGCTTCAAAAGAAAAATTTCTTTTAAAAGTAAAAAAGTGGTTAAAAGACCCCCAGAATCTTGTATTAATCGGAATACTTTTGTTGGCGCTAGTACTTAGATTATATTACTTTTTTTTAACAACAAATCAACCTTTATGGTGGGATGAATCAGAATATATGCTTAAGGCAAAAAGCTTTGCTTTTGGCACCCCCGATACTGGATGGTGGTATGGAAGACCCATACTCTTTTCGGTAATCTCTTCATTTTTTTTCAAAGTAGGTCTTGGAGAGTTGGGTATAAGATTCTTGTGGGTTTTGGTTTCTCTAGCAACAGTATACCTCGTTTTTTATCTAGGCAAAACCTTATTCAATAAAAAAATTGGATTAATTGCAGCATTACTCGCTTCATTATCTTATATAGACCTATTTTATACTTTAAGATTGTTAGTTAACCTTCCGGAAGTTTTCTTTGCGCTTCTAGCTTACGCCCTTTTTGTGAAAGTTGAATTCGGTCAGGGCTCTAAAAAATTAATTTGGGCAATAATTCCCATAATCCTTATAGGGGTTTTAATCCGTTTTACTGTTGGATTAACTATCATTGTCTTGCTAGTTTTCCTTCTCTCAATTAAAGGTCTAAAACTTTTAAAAGAGAAGGAGTGGTATATCTCAATTCTGATAGGACTCTTGCTCTTTTTGCCTTATGGAATCTATTCCTGGATAAAGTATGGAAATCCTGTTTATGTAATAATGTCTGTTCTAGTGGGCTCTACGGGTCAACGGGCTGTAGGGGATACGCCCTTTAAGATTTTCATTGACTATATTAAATATTTGCCAAGTTACACACAGATAGTTCTTTTCATCTTTTTTATTATAGGTTTAGTTGTAATTCTCTTTAATTTAGTCATACTCTTTGATAAAATAAAATCCGAGAGCTCTCAGAAGAAAAATTTGTTCATCATCATTGCTTTTTTAATTCCTTTAATTTACTTCGGATTTTTTGTTAACCATTTTGAAGATAGATATCTTTCGCTGGCTTTACCTTTCATTTTTATAATAACTGCATACGGTTTGTTCCTGGCTTACAATTTTATTAAAATACACATAAACAAGATTATTGCATTAGTCTTCATACTAGGAATACTCCTTTTTGGGTGTTATAGCATGTATACTAATTCTAACGCAATAATTACAGATAAGATAAATTCGTATAGCGACCTCCGAGACACCGGAATATGGATAAAAACTAATTCTCTTCCAACAGACGCGATTATCTCCGCGGCTGTACCAGAATTAACCTACTACAGTGAACGCCCAACCTACCATCATGCAGATAACCTTACTGGAGAATTGTCCCTGATAACCGAAAAAAATGTCAAGTTTTTAGTTATAACTAGCTGGGAAAAATCTCCAGACTGGACTTATGAATTTTTTTCTAAACCGGGCCAATTTCCATTAGTTCACCAGTCAGTCTCAACGTATCGGGGCCAACAAATGTTTGCATTGGTTTTTTGGGTTAACTCTTCAAGTACTCTCCAACCATAATACAGCTCGCGTATGAGAATGGCTTCCCATACTTACATTTCAGAGCATCCTCTTTGGAAACTTCAATCCACTCATCGCTTCCTTTTTTCTTAAGAAATTTCTGTTGTAAATAGTTTAACTCTTCTTTTTCAATTAAAGAATCTAACTCGGGGTTATACCCCATCGGAATTGTAATAACAAGCTTTCCTCCCAGGTCTAGAACATTATTAATCACGTGATCTAAGACAGCTTTAATCTTTTCTGAAGAAGAAGTTTCACAGTCATCATCATAACCTATATGCTCAAAAGTGGATATACTCACTATCAAATCATATTTCTTCTTTGGTTTAAATCCAAGAACATCTTGGTTAATAACTCCCGTCCCTTGCTCGTATTTGTCTAGAACCTCCCAGTTCGTTGGGATATAATGAGATAAAACATTACCAATCTCCAACTTACGTCCTTCAAATCCTTTAATTTTCTTAAGGACAATGGGGATTTCTACACACCTTTCATTTGCCCAAGTCATATTATACTTATGAAAAAACAAGTTATAATTTTCTTCTCCTAACCTAAACTGTCCTGGTTTTTTTAACTTAATTATAACTGGAGCAAATACTATCCTCCCGGGTTTAAGTACTAATTCTTTTAATCCAAATCGTTTTATGAACCACTTTAATTTTTCTCTTTTCGCATTATACAAATGATTACTCATTTTGTTTCTATTATCTCCAAAAATTTATCTGCGCTCTTTTCCCAAGTAAACTGTTTTGACCATTTCCGGGCTTCATTCCCAAATTTTTCTCTCAAGGATTTATTCTCCAACAAAACTTTTAATTTCTCTGCAAGATCTTTAGAATCTCCATAATTAAATAACAGCCCCGTTTTACCATCTACTACCGAATCTTTTATCCCTCCAACATTGCTTCCTACGACCGGAACTCCACAGTCATTTGCTTCTATGTTTACTATTCCCCACCCTTCTTTAAAACTAGGATTAACAAAAATCCATGCTTTGTCCATTAACTCGATTTTTTTCTCTTCGCTAATCCTCCCGAAAAAAGTAACACCTTCTAAGGCTTGTTCTTTAGAATACTCTTTCATTTTTTCTAAGTCGTCTCCTCCACCACAAACCCACACTTCAGGTTTTATTTTTTGCTTTTCCAATATTTTTATTGCGTCAAGAAATATCTGTATGCCCTTGTACCTTTTTATTCTATTCAAAAAGAGGATTGTTGGTCTTTTGCTCTTAGCCCATTTTTTCTCTTTTAAACTTCTTTGAATCCCGGGGCTAACTATGCCAGATATTCTTTTACCAATCTTCAAGTATTTAATCTCGTCTGCTGAACTTTTAGAGATAGTTATTACTTTTTCATTACTATATACTAGTGGAACAATAAACCTCTCAATGGAATAACCAATTAAAGCTATTAGTTTTTCTTTTATTCCTTTCCCTTCGGCTTCTTTTTTCCAAATTTCTTTATGTACATGATGTACATGATAAAACCTTTTTTTATTTAAAGCAAATAGGGGGGTAAAAAATGGAAGACCATTATCTACGTCTATAATAACATCAATATCACTTTTAATCTTGAAGTAAGCTAATGGAGCTAAAGAATATAGACTTAATTCTCCCCCAACCCTTTTTATTTTTATTCCATCTATAAATTCTTCCTCTTTGCAGTTCTTCCAGCCCCCAACAATCCAAGTAACTTTATGCCCCCTCTTTACTAACTGTTTGGATATCTCATGAAAGAAAAGTTCACTACCCCCCGCCCGAGGGTTTTTGATATCCCTCCAATTAAAAATTAGTATCCTCATTTTAAACTTCCCCATACTTTTCGGATAAGGGGTTTAAGTGGTTTACTAAATTTATCTAACGGGCTATTAATCATTCTTAAACGTATAATCCCTAAAAACATGTTAAAGCTTGTTTTTAACGGGTAAACTGTAGAACCTTCTTTGTCTATCCAGTATGTTGGAAAATCTCTTACTTTCAGACTTTTTTTCTTCATAGCATATAGAATGTTAACATCAAAAACCCACGCACTCACTTTAAGATCCCCGAATACTTTTTCTATAGCTTTTCGTTTAAACAATTTAGCCCCACATTGGGTATCTCTAAAATTGAGGAAAAAAAGGCACCTCACCATAAAATTAAAAATTCTGCTAATGAATCTTCTAAGGAAAGGCTGTTTTATCGGAAGCTTACTTCTTTTGTCCCATCTGTTGGCAATAATTCCATCATATTCTTGTATGTTAGTTATTAGATCATAAAAAGCATTTGGGGGAGTTGCACAATCAGCGTCGACAAAACCCATAAGATCAAATTTTTTCTCTAAAGCATATCTAAAACCCTCAGTTATAGCAAAGCCCTTTCCACCTTGTTTGAAATTTAAGAATCTAATATTTTCAAATTTTTTCTGATACTTCTTGACAACTTCTTCTGTTTTATCTCGAGTATTATTTATAACGACTAGAATTTCAATACTTTCTTTTTTTATTTTTGAATAAAAATTTCCATACTCTTCTAAGGTTGCTCCAATCCTTTTTTCTTCATTATATGCTGGAATAATGATACAGACTTTTATTTTTTCCATTTTATAAAGAAAAGTATTACCCCTATAAACATTATTATATTTGAGATTAAGAATCCCTTTATATAAACCTCAACGCTACTGCTGAAGAAATAGAGGATTCCAAGAACTATTAATAAGATAATTCCCAAATAATAAGTATTCTTTATTTTCCCCGTAGACAAACCATAAAGAAGGACTAGGTTAGTAAATGCCATTAAACTCAGGGCAATTCCGGAATAAATAAGATAAGGAGCAATGGCGAGATATTGATTCCCATATAATAGTTTTATTACTAATTCCGGATATAGGCCGTAGACTGCAACTGCGATTAAGCAACAAATTCCAACTAAAAGAGAAGTTTTTATGAAAAGTTTTTTACTACTTTGGTTCTTATCAGTATTTTCGGAAGATATTGGGAACATTGCTTTTCCAAAGGCAGCAGTTCCTAGAAAGATCATCTTTCCTAGCATGGAAAGAACAGCATACTGTCCAGCAACTTCTGGGGAAAAAAATCTTTTTGCTAAGATTATATCTAAACTAAATATGATGAAAATAAATAACATTGAGGCAAAGTACTTCGAACTTGTAGAGTATATCCCTTCAAACCTTTCCTTTTCTTCTTTTTTTTCATTTATATCTTTATTAAAATAAAAAGCAAAAAACATACCAAGAAATACCCCTAGGACAACGCCTAAAATAGCGCCATAAACTTTCAGTCCTATTGCAACTAGAACCATAGCTAAGATCATTTTTACCGAGGATTCTATTACAAGGCTCATACCCAAAAGCGAAAACTTTTTCCTTCCTTGGAGAACACCCCTTAGCACCGGACCAATAAACGCTCCAAAAATTATTACATTTGAAAGAACAATCAACCAAAAATCAACTCCGATAAAGTAAGATAAGAAAATAGAGAATAGCCCAAAGATAATAAATAAGATGAGAGAAACTTTAAGACTTTTCTTAATAGCTTTATTCATTAAAAATTTTACTTTTCCTTCCTCTTTTTTTATATTAAAAGTAGTAGTATACCTAGAAATAAGATTTTGTATTGCCTCACTTGGAATACTATAGATATAGGTTATGGACATTAGCACTGCGAGAGTTCCATACTCTGCCGGAGATAGCATCCTCCCCATAACAAAATGGAAGAGAAAGTTAAGAAAATTAAAAAGATTTATAGTGATAAATAGAATAATCGCTCCACGCTTTAGTTCACTCATTTTTCTTTTTTTCATCTTAAAATTTATGATAATTTAAATAAATAAAGCAAATGCAATGAGAATAATAATTAGCTGGAATAAATTAATCACCCAAACTACTTCATACTCATAAACTTTCTTACTCGGCTTTATCTTTCTAAGTATACTTATTGCTAAATGTTCTAACCCATAAACTTTATCATAAGGCTTTTCTAGGCTTCCATCTGGATTAACTTTAGCAAAGCTTTCTTTCTTTAATCTTCCTCGAATTTTTAGAATAACCTCTAAATATACGGGATAAACAAGAAAACTGCAATTTTTTCTATATTTCCAAGGATGGCAATTATTGCAATCAATCCCCCCAAAGAGTAGGTTAAAACATCTCCGGGGAAAATTTTTGCGGGATATTTATTGAAGATGTAGAATGCAATAAGGGAGGTTACTGTAATTAAACAAATTAAACTTAACCAACTATTGCCGGTTATCCACGTAAAGATACCTAGTGCGGTGAATATTAAAATTCCTTGGCTTGATTCTAGACCATTATACCCCGCAATAAAGTTAAAAGTAGAAGAAGCTCCAACAATTCCAAGAGGGATTAATAGAAGAGGATAGAGAATACCAACTGGAGTCCCATTATTTCCGATTGCCCGACATTTAGGGCCATCAGGGGCACTGCCGCAAAGATAAGAAAAATAAGTCTACTTTTTTTATTTAATCCTATCTTCCATCCAAGAATATCGTCTGTGAAGCCAATAAAAGCTATGATCAATAAAGAAGTAAGAAGAGCAAATATTTCTGAAGTATACATTTGGGAATTAAAATAAAATGTTTTTATTCCTACGTAAGTAAGAACTCCAATAACGATGCCAAAGATAACAGAAACCCCTCCCGCTTCAGCAATATTCTTTTCAGCATCTTTTTTATTCATGTCCCTGCCGGTTAAATGCACCCTATGTGCTCTTTTAATCCAAAGGGGAGTAAGTAAGAAGGTAAGCAAGAAACTAATAAGAGCACATATAAACAGCAAAGATTCCATTTTATTCTCCGTAAACTCCAGGAGTTGCTAGATTAAGGCGCTCATCTGGAAAACTAGTTCTTAAGTATTCTGATTTATAAGTTATATTCTTAGGGTAATTTATCTCCCATATTTTTATTGGGCCATAAAAGTCATTATAATAAACAAAGTCTCCAACTTGCGTCCCTTGTGAAAGAAGAAGGTTTGTTATGTAATTATTCTCCGAATGTACTAACTTAAACCCTGCTTGTTTCTCATCAAAAAGATAAAGTCTTACTAGCTGAGAATTAATTGTTCTATTACTCATGTAAAGTGCAGCCCCAACGGGATTTATAGTAGCGGCGCCATTTGATCCCTGGCTTACTCTAGAGAATAAGAAAACTCCTGAATTCATACCCACCTTATAATCATAAAGTTCTTTCTCTAAATATAAGTATCTTATTGGAATTAAGTACTGTTTTCCTCCCGAGATAACAACCGCTTCGGGTTGTTTTACAAATCCTTGCGCATCTTTTCTGAAGAAAATAGCTCCAACATAAGAGGTTTCTTTTAAGAATACAATCTCAGAATTGTTTTCTTTCCAAGTGAAGTCATCTTCTACTGGGGCCCCCCCAGTATATACATAAAGTGTTTCATTAGCAGTTTCTCGTGTCTGACTCTCCTGCATTAAAAATGTAGAGATTTGAGAAAGTCGGTCATAATTTTCATCACTTCCAATAGAAGAGAACGCGGGATATTTCCCAATGTCTGTAGAATCTATAAGTAGATGTGTTGCATTATGCGCGTATAAAAATTCTAGAGAGTCTTTTTCACTTGGTCCAGTTAGAACAAGTCTTCCCAAAAGATGATTCCAGTAAACTAAAGAATTTCCTCCATCTAATACTGTTGCTCTCTCCCCAATGCTTTGTATCCAGTAACCATAATCCCACCAGTGACTAAATACTGCGGTTGTTGGTGTATTATCCCTAACCCACTTCATTGCGCTCTGCCATTGCCATTGATACGGCCCCGGTGCAAAATTAGTCGCAGTATATTTTTGTTCTTGATAATTAGAGTAGATAGTAAATGCTGTTGCGGAAATTAAAATAATGGCTAGGACGACAGCAATTACTTTATTTTTTCCATCCTTTTTAGCAAAAGCCTTTTCTGAAGTTTTTACTGTTAAAAATGCTATGACAATTGGGCTAACTGCACCTAGCACCATAATAAGTCTTATTCCAGCCCTCGAAGCAATTATTGCTAGAGTTAGAATAACAAAGTATAGCATATAAGAGAAATCAAAATTCTTAAACACCTCTAAATCTTTATTTTTTACTCTTTGATAATAAACATAAATCCCACTTATCAAAAAGATTAAGACGCCTCCAAAATAAACTAAAATACTCAGGGCGCTTTTACCATCAAGAATACTCGTAGAAGAATATCTGCTAAATATGATACTTATTAGATAAATAGTGTAGGCTACAACTAAAATTATTTTCTCTTTTTTATTTAGAGAAGAGACTAGGCTATAGAACAAAGCAACCGATCCTACAAAGAAAAGCCAGAAAAACAAGGGAATTCCCCCAACTCCGCTTCCAGAAAATATTACCGGACCAAAGCTATTTTTCCAGTCATTATTAAAATAAGGCTGTTTGTTCTCTGCTACTGTTAATCCTAAACGAGAAGTCATAGGTTCTATAAGAGAATTTTTCACATCATTAACTAAGTGAATAATCTCGTTTGGACCTAATATAATAAGTACAAGGATTAGGAGAATGATTACTGAGATTATTAGAGAAAAAATTTCTTTAGGTATTTTAGTCTTTTCTCTTAGACTCTCTACTTTTTTTACTTTTAAAACAGCTTTACTGACTATTAATAAAAATAATACCCCCATCGCCAGCCCTGTAGAAGTCGATGTTACTAGCGTTCCGAACGAATATCTTGTAGAAAAAGGCATCATAACTAAGAAAGATGTAACTATCCAAATCCCGTAGCAATAAATTTCTTTCCAACTAATCTTTCCTAAAACATATGAAAGGATAACTACTGCCGGTATCGCAAAGAATACAAAAATAAATCCCCCCCAAATAAGAGCCATTAGGCCTGTAGATAAACCTGCGAGAATAGAAAAGATAAATCCTTTTGTTTTGGTTTTTGATGTAAACGCTTCGAGGAAAAAATAAAACGCGAAGAACATGAACGCGAAAGCTATAGATTCTTTCTCCGGAATTCCTGCGATTGTTCTAGGTAACAAAGAAGGAACTAAAACAAATAATAATGTTGCTAAAACTGCAATAATATTTCGAGTATGTTTATTCTCTTTGTAAAATATTTTTCTTGTGAATAAGAAGAAAGCTAAGCCAGTTATTGCAAACCCAACTACTGGAAAGATAACTGCCGAGTAAGTAACAGTAACATTTTTTATGAATAGTGAGAGGAAGTCGTGGAACCACGCAATGAGGTAAGATAGTAATTTCATTTCTGAAGAAGTGTCATATCCTAATGGAACGTATCTCATGTGGTCTATTGCAAATAAAGTACCATTAGCCACTATATCTTTGGCCCATCTCAAGAATAGAAATGGATCTAAATCAGGTCCAAGCGTCCATGCCCCAGTTGTTATATCTTTTAATTTAGAAATATTCAATGTTCTTATCCAAACACCTAAGAAAATAACTGCTGCAAGTAGGATGGAGTATATCCAAGTGGATTTACTTTTTAGAAAATTAAAAACTTTTTTCTTACGCTTCTCTAGGACTTCACTTTCTTTAGTATTTTCTTCCATAGTTCTCTTTTTATAGGTATTACTCACTTAGAACGTCTCTCAGCAATTCGTCCGCATCAGGTTCTTTTATTATGGCAACTTCACCACAATACTGACAAGGCTTACCCTTTTGAGGGAAAGCTGATTTAAACCTATACCCACAGTTCTTACATATGTAGTCTGTCATAAAAGGTAGAAAAAATAGTCGTATTTAAAGATTTCTTAGATTAACCAAACATGACCGGGGTAAGGTAAACCTCCATTAGGGCAGCAATAACTAAGATTAGTATCGCAATGAAGAGAAGTATTATAACATTTCAAATAACTCTGTACAATTTTTTTCCGTCCAATACATGTCTTATTACCCCCACACCAAAGATTCCTCCGGCTAGAGCAGTTACAAAATAAGCAGTTATTTCCGGAAGACCATGAATCATATACCTCCCAAGTCCTATCGGGATATTTGCTATTTGATATTTTGTAAAAATTCCTATTGCCGAAGCTATCACAGTAGCATTCCAAGCCAAAACAAAAATGTCCCCCGCCCCAAATATTAAAGAAAAGACTAACGTGAATATCATGACATAAACATTATTCTCAAGAATAGAAAGAAACCTCCACATATTCCCCTCTCCAGCCATCCCCCCCGTTAAACCTAAGTAATTCCCAGTCATTCCATAAGCTTTAACACACTCTTCTACATTTCCTCCGCTATTAATCATACAGTAGGTCTCTAATTGTGCATTAAACATATTTGAATTTCCTAAAACAATATACCAAAACGAGAATGCTATAACAAATCCCAAGAATAGCCACATAAACGCGTATATAACATCTTTGTGTACTTTCCATACATCAAGGAAACCCTCTATTTTTTCATCAACCTCTTCCTCTCTTTTAATCATTCTATACATAAAAGGAAGAGAGAACATAACACAGAAAGTTACAACAATTAATCCAGAAAATTTGCTGAGAACAGCATCACCCGAAAAAAACCATCTGACTAAAAGTAGGGACAGTGATGCATAGACTAACCCTATAAAAAACATTTTCCACGGCCTCTTTTCTGCTGACTTAGGATTGATTATTGCCTCTAACATAATTAGACCAAAACTAGAGAATTTTTAAACTTTCTTGACTATTCACTATTACAAAAAGAGGGCAGAATGTCAATAAAAGGATTTTTTATACGAAGGAAAAAGTTTAACCAAATTGCGAGGGATATAAAGACTATTAAAATTCAGGGGGCGCGGAACATCGCGAAAGCCGCAATCTATGCTTACTCTTTGATTTCAACACAAAAATCAAAAAATAAATTAATTTCATTAAGACCAACTGAACCCATGTTACATAAAGTTCTTCAAGAACTTGAAAAAGGTTCAGATTATGAAGAGATTCTTAGCCATTTCGACATTGCTCAGGGAAAAATAAATAAAAATGTTTTTTCTACAATTAAAGCCGGAGATACTATTTTCACTCATTGTCATTCAACAAATGTTGTTAATGCTTTGATTTACTCTAAACAAAGAAAAAAGAAATTTGAAGTATTTAATACTGAAACCCGTCCTCTTTTTCAGGGAAGAAAAACAGCAGAAGAACTCTCTAATTCGGGGATAAATGTCACGATGTTTATTGATTCAGCTTTGGGTCTTGCTCTTTCAAAAAAAGATCATAACGGAAAGAATATTGTTAAGAAGATCTTTTTAGGTGCGGACGCTCTTCTTGCCGAGGGCATTATAAACAAAATTGGAAGCGGACTTATTGCCGATATCTCTAAAGAAAAAGGAATTCCCGTGTATATAATTGCAGATTCCTGGAAGTTTTCACCTAAGAAAATCTCTTTTGAACAGAGAAGTCTCAATGAAATATGGGATAAAGCCCCAAAATTTGTAAAAATAAAAAATCCTGCGTTTGAGTTTGTACCAAAAAAGAACATAACAAAAATAATTACTGAGCTTGGAGTTATGAGTTACGAAGAATTTTTAAGAAAAGTTAGAAACTAATCATCACACTGACATTTCCCTTCTTCACATTCGCAGTCTCCATGATTACCGCAAGAGCATTCATGTCCTTGTTCCATTCTTTCTGCGGCTTGTATAGTCTTTGTTATTTCTTCACCTAGATTTTCAAGAGCAGAGTTTAGTTCTACTTTAATTTCTTCAAGTCTTCCTGTTTGTTTTTCTAGTATTTTTTTTGTTTCACTTACATTTTTTGTTACAAAATTACCCTCGCCAATATCTACTTTTAACTCTTCTGATAGTAGTTTAGCTTTAACAAATATCCCTCTTCCGATAGGCGCGAAGATCTCTTTCCCAGTCATGCCATTTAGGTCATCTAAGCCTAGGTTTAGAGTATTTAGTTCTAGAATTCCTTGTTCCACTGCTTCTACTTGCTTCTGCAGCTGTTGCATTTGCTGCTCAAACATACTTAGTTTAAAGATAATTTCCTGTTGATTTTCCATTATTTTCTGACCTTATATCACTTTAAGTAGTTTTCTAAGAATAATACTGAAGATGATACTACTTATAATATACCACCAGATCCATCCCGCTAAAACCCCTTCATAGACTGTTCTAATCCAGAATAAGACCAAAAGGAGAGGAAGCGCAGTTATTAGCATTGGTTTGAAAGAGTGTTTCATGAGCTCCATTGAGGAGGCCATCATCTCTTTCTGTATTTTTTCTAACTCTTTGGGATCATTTTTATGTTCTTTTAACTTCTGCTGGCAGGATTTTTGTGTATCCTTCAATTCTTTCATTCTACTCTGGTTTGTAAAATACTTTGTAACTAGAGTCATAGCCAAAGTTATCAGTAGCGAGATCCCAATAATACTATACTGCGGGTACTGTTGTAAAAGCCCAGTAAGGTCTATCATGATTATAAATTGAAGATTATTCTCTTTTTAAATCTAGGCGGTAACAAACTTTTTCATCAGAGGGTTCATATCCATTGAATGTTGCTGTGCAATATTCTGGTAAAACTGGAACATAATCATTATCACCAGGAGTATCGCTGTTCCCGAGACTAATGCCCCCAGAATATTGGTTAGTGAGGCAAGGAGGCCTATGGCTAAACCCCCCATAACTGTAAGAGGCATTATGTATCGTTCTAGGATACTCTCCAAAACTCTCTCATCTTGCCTAAATCCCGCGACCTGTAACCCGGAAGCCATTATCTTCTTTGCTTGAGCTTTGGCATCCATACCCGAGGTTTTAACCCAAAATATTGCAAAGACAGTAGAGAGTATCATAAAAATTATTGTATGTGTTAGAGCTTGTAGTAGGTATCTCCAGGCAAAGGCTTGTCTAATAATTAAATCTACAATATTTGTAGAGCCCATCCAAAAAGCTGCACCAGACACTGCTTGTCCGTTAGAGAAGTGCCCAAGCCAACCGAAGTGTGAAGCAAAACTAGCTAAACCCGTACATACTCCCCCCTCAGTGATACACGGAGATGCCGCGTTTTCTAATAGGCCTCCGAATAGCTGTATGTTCGCAACTAATGCTGCAGTAAGGATAACTGGAATAACTGATGCGTAGAAGAATGATAATGGCCAACTAATCCCGTACCCCCTGATTCTTCCGAAGGATAAAGGAATTTCTACTTTCAAAGATTGAGCCCATACAACTAGTAAGAAAATAAGTACAGTCATTACAATAGCGGCTAGAGCTACAAAAAATTCTGTTGGTGCTTTATTAATTATTGACTGAACTAAAACTAGAATTTTACCTGCACACGGCGTTCCTCCAAAATCAAGTAAACAATTTTTCCCTTGTTGATTAATAAACTGGAATGCACTTGTAAATAATCTCCATGAAACTCCGGCTGCAATAAACATACTTACCCCCGAACCAAAACCCCAATTAGTTGTGAGTTGATCCATGTAGTAAATTGCAAGACCTCCAAGTATAAGCTGAAAAATAACTAGCCAAGCAAGTCCTGGCGCAGCTTGTAGTCCTTGCATTAAGACATAGACTAATGCCTCAAAAATTATAAAAAAGAATACCAATAATTTTTGTACACCCTGGAAAAATTTCTGCCCCTCAGTAGTTGAAGTATCTATATTAATAATTCCTGCACCAGTTAATAATTGTAAGATAATAGAAGCCATAACAATAGGACCAATACCTAAAGAGATTATACTTCCAAAATCAGTCCCTAAGATAATTGCTAAATACTCAAATCTCTGTAATGCATTATTAGAAAGGCCAAACAGAGATACATTTGCGAGTACAAAGAATAAACCTAAAACGATTAGAGTCCATTTAAGCTTAACATTAAAGCTTAATTTCTTCTCTGTAGGTTTGATTACATCGGGAATGAAACTAAATATCTTCGTTAAATCTGCCATTATCTTTAGTGTGAAAGATGTTTTTTAAAGATTATCTATTTGAGAATTAAGCTTTAACTAAAGTAGCATTTTTTAGTATAGCTAGGGTTGGTGACATACAACTACACTGGTTACTGCTCAAAACTACATCTATAGTTTTAGTTGTATCTCTCTGGTCCACTCCTCTTACAGGTTTATCTACGAGCTGTTCGTATGCTTCTATATTAAACTTTAGTAAATAACTTCCTGTTGAAGGCGCTGTGTAATTCCAGTCGAAAGTACTCCAAGGAGCTTCTGCTTGTGATGTACAATAACTATAGAATCTTAAATCATTAGGATTAGTTCTATCTCCTACACAACCCTCCATGATATACTCATGGGGATTAAAGTGATTTACATAAGTAAGGTAATAATGCTGAACTTCTTCTATTTCGTAAAGTGTCGGGCTTCCCTTTATCCTATACTGTTTTCCACAAGTCATATTTGGTTTATACATATAAGAAAAACAGAAATCAAATTTTATACTATCACTTTTACCGTAACAAGAGCCCTTAGGATTTTCTACCCAAGTAGTTAGATTATAAACCCCATTCTGTTCGAGAGAAATAACTGCTTGAGAATTAATTTTTTTAAACTGAAATATGGCATTTCCTGAAACATTAGTCTGATTAGAATAAACAACAACACTTGCAATAACGGCTAGTACTAAGAGCACCGAGATTCCGACAAGAGTTCTATTTTTTTTATTCACCATCTTTATTTTTCTTAACCTTAGATTGTTTATAAATTTACTTCTTCTTTTCAGGAGCTTTCTTTTTCTTGGGATTTTCTACTACTGGAGTTTTCATAACCTTCTTTTCTCTAACTTTTATCTCTCCTCCAGCTTTCTTTACCTTCTCTATAGCTGAATTAGACGCTTCAAAAGCTTGAATCATCAGTTTATTTTTTACTTCTCCATCTCCAAGAATTTTGTAATTAGATAAGTTTAACTCATAACCATTTGCAGTTTTTTTTGCAATACCTTCTTTAATAAAAGATTGAAGTCTATTTTCAATATCTTGAAGATTTATCCTAAGTCTCTTATCCCTCTTTGTGCTCTTGCTTGTTATACCTTGTTTACCAAAATAAGAATTTCCATAAAGCTTTGTCATAAGGGTTTTCTTCTGATCTGCTCTTTTCCCTGTTCCAGCCATTCCTTTTCCTCCTCGGTGTCCAGACTTCTTATGCTTTTTTCTTGCACCCCAACCGTGAGTTCCCATCGCTCTTCCGTGCATTCTCGTAGATTTTTTTCTTTTGTGTACCTGCGCCATTTTATAACATCTTTTCTAACAATTTATTTATATCCTTCCCGTGGCTCCCTAAGATTCCTTTTGGATAGTGGAGTCTAGTACTCTTAACCCCTCCTCGAGGGCTATGCAACCTAAAAAAAGGTTTCAAATTAAAATCAGAATACTTTTTCCCTTTTTCTAATCCTTCACTTATCTTTTTTACATCTTCTAATTTTTTCTTTTTGTCTATTAACTGTCCTCTTTTTTCTAAGATCTTTTCGAAGTTTTCTTTAGATATCTCTCCGTAAGCAACGTCGTTCTTTGATTTATAGATCATTCCTAACTGAGCTTTATCCGGATTTATCAGAACAACACAAGAATACTTTCTTTTTAATCTAAGTCTGTCTAGATTTTCTTCTAGGTTTTGTCTTACTCCGACAAGTCCCCTAATTCTTATCGCACATATGAAACTCATTTTTTACTCCTATTAGTTTTCTCTAAAGCATCCATACAAGCTTTTGCAAGATTAAAAGTTGTTGCTTTTGTCCCGAAGGTTTTACTATAAACATCTTTGATCCCGGCTATTTTCAAAATTTTCTTTAATTCATTAGCTGCAACAAGGCCTGTCCCCTGCGGTGCTGGAATCAAAACAACCCTACAACTTCCACCCTTTCCCTCTACCTTGAATGGAACTGTGTGTAGCTCTCCGCAATTACAGTCAAATGAAGCGCAATCTCTTGTTATTTTTGTAATATTTAACTTAGCTTTTCTTATTGCTTTGTCTCTTCCGGGAAGGGTTTCTTTCGCTCTCCCATATCCAACACCGATATGTCCTTTTTCATCCCCAACTACTGCGAAGGCTGAGAATGTTGGAACATTTCCTTCCTTAGTTTTTCTTTGAGTCTGCCTCCAAGCTCTTCTTTTTCCCCCACCAAACTTTCCCTTAGACTGACCGATGCTTAAAAGATCAAATTTAACATTAAGAAGAGAATCGACTATTTCGGGTTCCAGTATTTTTCTATTTGAATCTAAAATCTGATCTATATTCTTTATTTTTCCTTCTCTAACTTCTTTACCAAGTTTTGTTCTTGGTTTCCAAACTTTCAAATTTTCCTGGACTTCTTCCTCAGGAGTCATTCTTCTTCCTCTTCTATCTGTTGTTTTCTTTAATTCCTTCTCAAGAATTTCATCTTCTTTCATCTTCTTTAGTACTTTTTCTTCCTCGCTTAATTCAGCCTCTTCAATTATTTTATTGGTTACTTTTGCAGCATCCTTTGTTGAATTTTGTGCTTCGGTTTCAGAGAGAGTTCCATAAGCTTCTGCTGTTTTTTTCAAGCTTGAAACATCTTTTTCTTTTTTAGTCATTTTATTTTGCTCCCATTATTTTTGATTTAATTGCATCAAATGTTTTTGAGAAATCTTTTTTTAAGTATTTCCCTTTAATCCTCTCTTCGTCAGGAAACAACGAAGGATCACATTTTATTTTAACGCCGCCATCATTAACTCCTTTAATAAATGCGTAGATTTTTGTCTTATGTAAGATTCTTAACATTCCTAGATCAAGTATTGGACTTGGAAGTTTTTGTGAAACTATTTTTTTAGCAATAAGCATACCTGTTAAATACGATGCAGTTAAAGATTTAAGACTTCCTTCGAATTCTTTAGGCCAACCGTATGCTAAAAGATCTTTTGACGTGGCCCCAATCTGAACTAGGTCTTGAGCATTTTTGCTTATAACATACTGCCCCAGGACATATCTATTAGTTTTCCTAAATACCAGTCTAGGCCCGTGGCTTTTTAGTAACTTTTCTCTCTTTCCATAGTCTGTTTTATTTTCCATTCTTCTTCTTTTTTGTACTTTCATTTTGATAACTCCTCTATGTAATACTTTAAGTTAGCTTTGCTTTTGAATTCTTTATTACGGATCTTTTTTCTCAACTCTTTAAACCTTTCACCGTCTATCTTACCTTCTGATTTTAGCGCATAGATATACTTCCTCAACTTTCTTGTAAGGATCATATAGTCTCTTTTCCTGGTGTTAACCTTCAGTCTTATCTTTCCGGGGGTTTTTCTTTTAAGTCTTGAAGATTTTCTTTCTTTTTTTCTCCTTCCTTTACTATCTTTTATAATAACTGAACCATTCTTTACTAATTCTCGAATGTCTTGCTTCGTTATTGCTTCTTTTATCTCGTCTTTTCTTGAACCCACAAAAACAATACGGCCTTTTCCAACACCCAAGGCTCTTGATGCTAACTCTTTCTTTTTACTTAGGTCCATTTTTCTTCTCCAACTTCTTCATAAATTTATTTACATTCAAATTTTGAACTTCTATTTTATTCTGTTTCGCATATTTTGCTATTTCTACTTTCATTTTTTGGCCAATTTTTCCTAGATGAGCTATTTCGTTCTGTTTAATTTTTTTAAGATCATTTAAATTTTCTACTCTTACGGGCTTTTTCCCCTTGATAGTTCCTTTACTCTTCCTGTCTGTTCCGTAACCAACACTAACTACTGCGAGATAACCTCTTCTCTTTTCTCTCATCTTATTATCTCTTCCATTAGGATTTCTCCACTTCTGTTTCTTCTTTCTTTTTAGTCCAAGCTTTCCGTAGCTGTACCATCTTCTTCTCAGAAACTTTGGTTTTCTCTTTGAATCTGTAGGCATTTTAAATCTCCACTCCGCATTTACTTGTTATGAAAATTCCGTCTTGGAATACCCTTCTATCCCTTTTTCTTATCCTGGTTGCTATCTCAAGATTTGCTGCTGCCTGACCAGCTATTTCTTTATCTGAAGATTTTACTATGATTATATCTTTGTCAATCTTCACTTCTGCCCCCTTCGGGATTTTTGCTTTTCTGGAAACCTTTTCACCTAAGAAATTTTTAATTATAACTTCACTTCCTTTAACTTCAACAGTTGAAGGGAAATGAACAAAACATACTTTTAGTTTGTACTCATACTTTTTTTCTGAACCTTGAAGCATATTCCTTAGATGGGCTGTAGTAGAATTTATCCTCTTTTTTTCTTTCTTAGTTGCCTTTTTAGATCCAACTTTTATTTTTTTCCCCTTAATTTCAAATTCTAAGTCTCTGAAGTTAAATTTTCTCTCATTTTCTCCTTCTGGACCTTTTACTATTACAAGATTCCCTTTCTGGGTTACTTCTACTTTCTCTGGAATTTCAATCTCTTGGAATATTTCTTGTTTCATTAGTAGAAATATGCAATTAAGCACCCTCCAACTTTATTTTCCATAGCTTCCTCATGAGTTATTAATCCCTTATTTGTAGAAAGGATGA
>CABMGN010000009.1 GCA_902385635.1 uncultured archaeon
AAAAGAAGATAAAACTGAAATTTTAGACCACTATGAAGTAGAAGGCTCTATTCTAGAGGCAACTGAAGATGTTCCCAAATTTATTGCGCGTAATACTCGCTTAGCCGCCAAAATCAAAAATATTCAAAGAAAAAATCTTCCCGAATATTCCCCTGTAGCCATCAGAGAAGCTCTTATCAACGCACTTGTTCATGCAGATTATTCCCAAAAAGGATCTTCTATACAAATTGCTATATTTGAAAATCGTCTAGAAATTCAAAACCCCGGAATGTTTCCCTTTGGATTTACACTCGAAGATCTCAAAGCAGGTATCAGCCGAGTTCGTAATAGAGTCATCGCTCGAGTTTTTCATGCTTTACACCTTATGGAAGAATGGGGCAGCGGTTATCAAAGAATGAACAAAGCTTGTCTCCAAGACGGTTATCCAAATCCTAAATGGGAAGAACTTCCATCTGCTATTCGTGTAACTTTCTATTCCCATGCAGAAACTAAGCTTCCGATTCAAGAAGAAAATTTAGAAAATCTTCAACTCCAAAAAGATATCTTGGCTCTTTTTACACAAAATCTCTCTTTACCTTTTAGGGAAATTTTTACAAAACTTTCTCCTCCCGTCTCCGCAAGAACGCTTCGATATCATCTTTCTGAACTGAAGAAAAAAGGGCTTTTGATCTCTAAAGGTAAGGGTAGAGCTACGGTTTGGCAGAAAACTTCTGCTCATGAGCTAAAGTCTCAAACGAACGTAGCACAGAATTAACCGTTATAAAAGACTGCCACTTCTTATCCCTCAGGCGACAAAAGGAAAGATTCAAAATCCAAGAAGGAGGATAAACCACCTTACCCTTCGTAAAATGAGGCCTCCACAGCTTGCTCCCCCTTTTATTACGAAAAATCGTTACAGTCGGCACCCCAAGAGAGGAAGCTAAATGACCCACACCTGAATCATTCCCAATAAAAAACCTGGCCGTAAGTAAAAACCTTGCAAGCTCATCACAATCTTTGCAAAATTTTACACTCACCTTTCCTTCTAAAGGAGCAAACTCTTCTTTTTCACTTTCTCGAAAGACAAAGATAGGAGAAAAATTCTTCTTTTTAAGATGCTCATACAAACGTAAAAATTTTTCCAAGTCCCATCTTTTTCCCTCTTTGGCCCCTGACGCATGAATGACAACTCTTTTTGGATCTTTTCCCACAGCCGCAGGTATGTTCAGAGTCAATTTTTTCGTTGTGGGAAGTAAACATAAGACCCGCCTACAAAATAGCTCCATGTTTTCTACCATCGATCGATCTGATTCTAAGTAGGCATCTTCATAAAATGGTTGACTTCCATTTTTTCGACCTGATGAAGCATTGAGTACAGTAACTTTTTCTTTTTTCTTACCTTCCGATATAAAGTGATTCATCCACGGATGACCTTGATCGTAAAAAACAAAAAAATGATCGTACTCATCTAGGAGCTTTTCATTATAGGCAGCAGGAAGTGAAAGAATTGTAGCAGAAGAAAACCATTTTTTGAGCTCACATAAAACTCCTGCATGGAACACTTCTACTTCATTCCCACTCTGAGATAAATTTTCAGCAAGTAAAAGACTTATAAGACCATCTCCGAGACCTGGACAACTCATGATGCCAACTTTCATACCATTTCCTTTAATCTGTAAAATTGTTTCAAAACAGCTCTTTCAAAAATAAACTCTTTTCCTTTTTCTTCTTGTAATCCAAGTCCCTTCCAATTGGGAAGCCAAAAGGGTGGCTTCACGGTGAGCCCTATAAAAAAGTCAGGGCGCCAGAACATTTCTTTTCTCCATGTAGAAAAAAGGGTAAGCGTGGTAATATGCAAGGAAGAAGCAAGGTGGCCAAGCCCCGAATCATTCCCTATAAAGTAAGAAGACTCATAGATAAAAGAAGCAACGTCTACAAGACTTGCAAACGGAGTTGCATCGCTTCCCCATGCTTTTTTTTCTTCTAAAGACATGACAAAAAAAGGTTCAAAACCTTCCTTTTCTAGTCTCCTTTTTAAATGTAAAAATCTCTCTTTCGGCCAGTTTTTCATGGGATCTCGGCTTGTTGGATGTATGGCTATGCGCTGCTTATTCTTTCGATATTCTAAATGAGCAGGAGCCTGCATTCCATTTTCTTTCACAACATGAGACAAATGAAGCTCTTCTTTACAAAAGAGACATAAGTTTTCGAGGAGAGTTTTTTTAGGCTCTAAAAATCCAGTCCTATAAATGTTTTTTCCTTTGCAAGTAGTCGGTTTTAGTAAAAACACTCTATCTGGATGTGTCTCTTTGGCCTTGAAAGCAGCTTCTGCATTCCAGGAGTCCAAGTTGAAAAAGACTCTTTCATAATTATCATTAGAAGAGATCAAAGACACAATTCCATCTAAGGAATGCATCCCATGAAGGGCCTGATTTGGGAAAAACTCTTGGAGCTGAGCAAGCGATGGATGATACGTATCCACCTCATATCCATTTCTTTGCAGATTTTCTGAAAGAAGCAAAAAGAGGAGGCCATCACCAAGGCCCTGACTACAAAATACCGCACATTTTCCCATATCCAAATAATAATATAATTTGTTATTAGGAAGTTTATAAAGATATGTGTTTTTATGCAGCAAAAATTTCAATTAGAAACAAACATTAAACAAGAAGGAAAGTTTATTTTAACAAGAAAAATGGAAACTGCGCTGCATATTCTACAGCTCCCTCTTTCAGATTTAGAAAAGCTCATTGAAGAAGAAGCAGAAAAAAACCCTCTCCTTCACTTTGAAAAAAAATTCGGAGCATACAGCGAAAAGAGATCCTTTTCGCCTGATGTAAGTTTATTGCAAGCCAAAAACTCTCTTCATTCTGTTTTAGAGGCTCAGATTCGCGAGCATTTTCCAAAGGAAGCTGTTCCGAAGGAAGATTTGTACCTACTTGAGCTCTTTTTGCAAAACATCGATCGTAAAGGCTTTTTAACCCCCTCTCTCGAAGAGATCTCACTCTATACCAAAAAAGAAGTTTCCTATTTAGAAACCCTCTTACTCAAACTTCAAGAAATCATCGAGCCTGCTGGTATTTTCGCAAGGACTCTCCAAGAGAGCCTCCTTTTGCAACTTAAAAGAAAAAACTTTTCAAGAGGGTACAAAATCATC